>JALSIV010000306.1 GCA_026989685.1 Pirellulaceae bacterium
CCCACGAACAAGAAAAACACCGTTCCCAGACTCACCAAGATGGCCGTCCGCGAACTGGCGTACGTCATTCCGTAGTGGATTCCCAGCATGGCGGCGAACACGTCCATCACCAACAGACCCAAGCCCACATAGAACGCATTCTCCAGCGTCACGCCGCCCAAAACCCACAGTGATCCGACCAGCAGCAGCGGGCCAACGACCATCTCCTTGGTGACATACAGCACACCCAATAGCTTTCCGAACACGAACTCCTTGGGAGTAATGTCGGTGGCCAACAACAGGTCGAGCGCCAACTCGTCGCGCTCGTTGGTGATCGATGTCACACCCAGTGCATTGATGATGACCAGACTGATCAACAGGAACGGCGCCAATAGCTGCGCCGACAGGGGAACCATCGCCGCCAGATGATCGCGCCCCACATCAAACGACTCGGACTCCACCGCTCCTCGCAAGCCGACGAACGTCAACCCCAACAAGATCAAATAGGCGGCACGAATCAACAGCACTTTGCGACCGTACGCCCATGTGCAGACTTCGCGCCACAACACGGCCTGATCCCAAACGCGCCGACTCCTCCGGGCCCCGCCCTTGCCCACACGGGCATCGACGTGCGTCTGCCGGGCCGCTTCGGCACTCTCCGCCACTTGACTCAGGTCGTGCTCGACTCCCCAAATGCTGGAAGCCTCTTCCTCGTCGGCTCCCTTGCGACGGAGTTGCCGAGACGGATTCCACACGCGAACCCGCCAAACCGCCGTGGCGGTCAGCAATACCGCCAGCAGCAGGGCGGCTCCCACATAGTTCCAGGCTCCCATCTGCCACCACTGAGGAGCCCTCACGTCGGGAATCACGACCGAAGCAATCGCCCGCACCGGACTGTGGGCGGCCGCCACGCTCGAGGCCCACGCCCACTGCGAATCGGCACCGTCGGCCCAGGTGGCTACCGCTTCCCAAAAGGCAATCCACAACACGATCGACAAAACGGTGATGGCTAACGCCTGAAAGGTCTTATCGCGCCAAAACGCCACCGTGCACCCCACGCTGGCCGCCGCCAACACGCTCGACCCAGTGATCGCGTAGGCAATGATCACTTGACGAATCGATACCCCGCCAAACACGGTGATCAGCAAAAACACGGGAAAGGCGGCCAGCAACATCGTCATCACGTTCAGCAGGCTGGCCGCCAGCTTCCCCACCACCAGCTCGAAATTGCTCATCCGCGTCAACAGCAGCAGCAATATCGTCCGCCGATCCTTCTCCTGGCTCACCGCCGCAGCCGCCCCCAACGCCGCCAAGAAAGAGACTACCGCCAGTTGCAACGGGGCCAGGAACTGGAACACCGTGCCGCCAAAACGGCTCAGGTCGCCCACGTTGCGGATCGGCTGCGTCCCCGCTAGAACTAACCAGGCGGTCCCCAGCAACGTCAACAACGCCGCTACGTAGACCGACCGGTACAAGTAGTGGCGGGCGCGACGCGGGGTCGTCAGAATCTCTCTCTGAAATACTGGGCCGAACACCAACGCCAATCGCCTCCACCCTCATTTTGGGAGTCGCCCACCGACTCCCGTCACATCGAACCCATACGCAAACGGAGTCCGCTGATTATAGTTGCCCCGCGCCGAATCCCAAACTCGGGACCCCAATCCGCACACGATTCCCGCCCAAGGTTGCCGGTCCCACCCCACCAACGGCGCGGGGGAGACTCCCAACTACGTAGGCGCTCGGCTTGAAGTTCGCCGATCCTTGCCCGTTACACCGGCCCGCGCCCCGTAGAAGCTCCCGTTTTTCTACAATTTGCTCCGACCCCGTCAATAAACGGGCTGCCTCGCGCATCGTATCCTGTGTACGCCGCGAAAGTGGAATGGCCGAAAAGAACCCCAAGAACGACCAAGACACCGCCGCGACGGACGATTGGTGGCCGACGTTCTACGCTCGAGAGTCGCCGGGATTGACCCGGTTTCTCGCGGGAGTCCTCAAGAACGCCGAGCTGGCTCGTGATGTGGCCCAGGTGGCGTTTACCCGGCTATTGGAACGGCGGTACGAAGTCAAACCGAACACCCGGCGAGCGTGGCTCTATCGGGTAGCACTCCGCGAGGCCCTCGACCAGAAGCGTCGAGCCGAACGCGGAAACCGGGCTCACAAGCAGTTGTATTGGCTCCGCAGCCGAGGCTCCGATCCGTCCGAAGCCGCGGATGCGGCCGAACAAGCCGAACAAATAGAACGGGTCCGACGGGAACTCGAAGAACTGCCTCCCGAGCAGCGTCAAGTCGTGAAAATGCGGATCTATCAAGGAAAGACGTTCGCCCAGATCGCCGAGGAGCTCGACATCCCACTGGGAACCGCTTTGAGCCGCATGCGGGCCGCCCTGGGGCGATTGCGAAAACGGCTCGACCAGACCGACCAGACATCTCCATAACCAGTGCCATAACCAGTACGCCATCCAGCCAATGCACCGATCCCCTTCATCCGGCGACCGAGCATCGCTCGATTTCGACGCCTTCCTCTACGTTACCGGAGAACTCGATCCTCGGCTGGTCGAACCGTTCGAACGGCGCCTGGCCGAAGACTCGAAGGCCCAACAAGCCGTGGCCCAGGCGGTCGCGCTGCTGGAGTCGGTCGCAGTGGCGGAAGCCGATTGCCGAGCGGAACACAGCGGGGCGGTCCATCCCAGCCGTGCCTCGTGGGGAAGTGGCTGGCGCGCGATGATCGCGGCCCTCACCTCGGTAGCCGCATTACTGGCGGCGGCCAAGTTGCTACCGCACCAGCATCCGGATTCCCCGCCGGCACTGGCGGAAAGCTCCACGGCCCAGCTCGCGATGGTTTGGGTAGAAACCTACCCAATCCTCAGTCGTGAACTCGATCTGTCTGCAGAGCTCCACGAGATGGCCAACGCGGATCTCCACGATTCGACTTGGTCCGTGTCGTCTTCTTCCCTGCAGGATGATTCCTGGAATACCGCATCTCTGGTCTCGGACGACGGCTGGATCGAGGCTGCCGTCGAATCGATGACGCAAAACGCAGCCCACTCGGTGCAGCGGCGCGAGGGGAACTGATCCATGCCCACACATCTGTCACGTCGCCGGCTGATTTCCTCATTCGCCGTAGCGTTTGCGCTTTCCACCCTGCTTGCAGCGGTGGCGGTTCGCGGCGAGCCGCCCCGACAGAGTACGCCGCGGTCCCGGCCGTCTTCAGAATCACGCCGTACCAAGCAACGCCCTGCGGCCAAGACGCCGCTCAGCGCCGAACAAGAACAAGCGGCCCTCCAGTTCGTCGAAAAACACTACGAACCTCTGATGGGCGTGCTGGTCTATCTCAAGGAAAACCAGCCCCGGCAGTACGCTCGAGCCTTACACGACCTGCAACGCACGCGGCAGCGACTCGAGCAGATCCAGCAACGTTCCCCTCGGCGTTATCGACTCGAGCTGGAAGCTTGGAAACTCAAATCGGAGATCCAGCTTCTCTCCGCCCAGTTGGTGATGTCCGATTCGGCCGACATCCGCCGTCGCTTGGAAGAAGCGGTGGCGCGGCAGATCGATCTGCGAGTCGAATTGATGAAAATCGATCGGCGCCAGGCCGCCCAGAAACTTCAACGGATCGATGCCGCATTGGAACGTCTGCAATCCAACCGCGATCAAGAAGTCCAGCGTCTCACGCGACAACTCGTGCAAAAGGTCGAGCGATTGCGCCATGCGGGAACCGGAAAAAAACGTGCCCGATCGACTCGGGACAAAAGGACCAACGCCCGCCGTGTAAAGGAGAGAGATTGACCGTGAACAGAGCACTGGTACGCTGCCGAATCCTTACGACCGCATCCCCTTATCGAGTATCGCCTGTCGCAAGGCTGTTGAGCCGGCCCGGCGGCGGGCGAGTCGTTGCCGGCATGGCGGCAGCCTGTTTGCTGCTGATGGCGGGCTCGGGGGTTGCCGATGAGTCGATATGGCCACCGATCACCGAGCGTTTCGCTTCCGGAGCCACCGACGAAGTCCCCCATTTCCAGAAACACGTGGCCCCGCTGTTCAGCCGGCTCGGATGCAATGGGCGGGCCTGTCATGGGTCGTTCCAGGGACGTGGCGGATTCCGGTTGACGCTGTTCGGCTATGAACTCGATACGGACTACGATGCGTTGAGAGACAAAGAGAGTCCTCGCATCGACCTGCAGAATCCGGCCGAAAGTCTGATTCTGGTCAAACCGACCGACGAGGACATGCACGAAGGTGGAAAACGATACGACGTCGACGGCTGGGAATACCATGTCCTGCGAAAGTGGATCGAGGCGGGGGCGCCTCATGAGAAGGGAAAGCTGCTCCACCTGAAGTCGCTGGTCGTCGAGCCTGCGGAAATCCAATTCCGACAGAAGGACGAAACGGTGCGGCTGCGAGCCGTGGCCGTGTGGGCCGACGGCACTCGCGAAGATGTCACTCCCCTGTGCCGCTTCCAATCGAACGACGATCAGGTCGCCACGGTCACGGCCGACGGAGTCGTCCGCTCGCTGGAAACCGGAGATACGCACGTGGTGGTCTTCTATGACAAGGCAGTCGTGCCGATCCCCGTGATGCGCCCCGTTTCCCGGTTCGTGGGCGCGGACTACCCCGAGGTCGACACACCGACCCACATTGACAAACTGGTTGTCGCTCGCCTGAAGAAACTCGGCATCATCCCCTCGCAAGTCACCGACGATTTGACCTTCCTCCGCCGCATCAGTCTCGACCTGACCGGCACCCTGCCGTCCCCCGAAGAAATCCGATCGTTCCTCGCCGACCGTTCCCCGGATAAACGAGCGGCCAAGATCGAGGAGCTGATGGAAACGCCGGCCTATGCCGCCTGGTGGACGACCCGGCTGTGCGATTGGACCGGCAATAGCGGAACGCAGTTGGTCAACGTGACTCCGGGCCAACGTGCGGCTCAGGATTGGTACGACTGGATCTACCGCCGCGTCGAACAGAATGTCCCCTACGATGAAATCGTCGAGGGCCTGGTGCTGGGAAAGAGCCGGGAAGAAGGCGAATCGTACCGTGAATACTGCGAGGCGATGACGCGGATCTATGGAGGTGACAAGAAGGCGTCGTTCGCGGATCGATCGACGCTTCCCCACTATTGGGCGCGCCGCAATTTTCGCTCGCCCGATGATCGCGTGATCGGATTCGCCTACTCGTTCCTCGGCATTCGCATCCAGTGCGCTCAATGTCACAAGCACCCGTTCGACCAATGGAGCAAGGACGATTTCGCTCAGTTCCGAGGTTTCTTCCAGTCGGTCACCTTCAGTGCTCGAGGCAGCGACCGCCGAGAATACAATCGCTTGTTGCAGTCGCTCGATATCGACCCGAAGAACAAGAATGGAGGGCAACTGCGGCGCGAGCTCGTCAAGCGGCTACGTCAGGGGCAAGTCGTCCCATTCCCTGAAGTTTTTGTGAATCAGCCCAAGGCCAAGCGAGGCAAGCAGGGGGCCAAGAGACGTCCCGGACGTAACCGCCAAGCCAAGCTGCTCGGTGCCGAAGTCGTCGATCTGTCCCAATATGAGGATCCTCGAGTCGCCCTGATGGACTGGCTGCGCCGTCCCGATCATCCCTACTTCGCCAAGGCATTGGTGAACCGAGTGTGGGCCAGCTACTTTGGACGTGGAATCGTGGAGCCCTCGGATGACTTGAACCTGGCCAATCCTCCCAGCAATGGCCCGCTACTGGATTATCTCACCCGCGAATTCGTCCGTCGCGGCTACGACCTGAAGTGGCTCCACCGCACGATCTGCAATAGTGCGACCTACCAGCGGGACTGGCGCCCCAACGAGACGAACCTGCATGATGAGAAACACTTTAGCCGAGCCCTCCCGCGGCGGCTCGATGCCGAGCAGGTGTTCGATGCCGTGCTGGCCGCGACGGCGGATACCAAGCACAACCACGCTCTGAAGCAGACCCTATCCGGACGGGCCATCGCGACTCCGGGGCCGGGGCGCAACCGTCGCCGCAACCCGCTCGACTACAGCCTTACGCTGTTCGGACGTTCGACTCGGGAAAGCAACTGCGACTGCGATCGCTCGAGCGACCCCAACTTGCTGCAGATCGTCTACCTGCAGAACGATTCCGATGTACTGGGACGCATCCGCAACGGCGGCTGGGTCGCCGAAGTAACCGGCCGCAAGGCACAACCCAAACGCGACAACGCCAAGAATAAGGCGGCGGCCATAGCGCAGCGGCGAGCCGCCAATCTGCAAAAGCGGCTGACGCAACTGCAAAAGCAACTGCGAGTCGTTAGGAAAAAACCGGGCCAACGGAAGCAAGCCATTCGCTTGCAGCGACAAGTCACCCAAGTGCGCAAGGCACTGGCGGACGCGAAAAAGCAACTGCCCAAGGCCTCCTCAAAGGCCGAATCGGAACTGAAGTGGAGTCTTCCTCGAGCCATCGAAGATGCCTATCTCCGGTCGCTCAGCAGGCCGCCCACCCCCGACGAAGCAGCGATCGCCACGGACTTCATCCACGAGTCCAAAAGCCCGGCCGAAGGAATCGAGGGACTCCTGTGGGCGCTGATCAACACCAAGGAGTTCATCGTCAATCACTAGCACGACCTGACCGTGGCTGCGGCACTCCAGCGGCCACTTACCCGACCAACCGTTGCGTTTTCCCCGGAGGAACCATCATGACCACTTATCGAACCTGTGACGGCGTCCGTCGTCGCGATTTTCTCAAAGTCGGCGTCGTCGGCTCGCTCGGACTGACGCTCCCCGACTATCTGCGACTGACCGAAGCCGCCGAATCCAAAAGGACGCGCCGCGCCACTTCGGCCATCTTCATCGAAATGGCGGGGGGACCTTCCCATCTCGATACGTTCGACCTCAAACCGGACGCGCCGTCCGAAGTGCGAGGCAAGTTCCGCCCCATCAAGACGAATGCGCCCGGCGTCGAGATCTGCGAACACCTGCCCAAGCTGGCTGAGGTCGCCGACAAGTTCTGCATCTTGCGAGGCGTCTCGCACACGTTGGCGGCTCACCAGTTCGGCCGCGAATATGTGGTCACCGGCAACCGCCCGTTGCCGTCGCTCGAGTATCCTGGCCTGGGCTCGGTCCTGATCAAGGAACGCCCGGGCCCCATCGACATGCCCGGCTTCGTGGCGGTCCCCAACACGGCGCAGCGCCCCGGTTTTCTCGGCGTGCAGTACGCCCCGTTCTCGACCGGCGCGACGCCTCGAGCCAACGCGCCATTCAACGTGCGCGGCATCACCCTGGCCGGCGGACTCACCGTCCACGAAGTCGAGCGGCGGAAGAAGCTGCGGCAACTGCTCGACCGAGCGTTCCATGGATACGAGGACAATGACCAGTTGCTGGAAGGACTCGACAGCTTTTCCGAGCGAGCCCATTCCATTATCACCTCGCCCAAAGCCCGCCAGGCGTTCGACGTCAGCAAGGAAAGCCCGGCGTTCGCCAAACGATTCGGCACCAGTAGTTTCGGCGTGAGCTGCCTGCTGGCTTGCCGTCTGATCGAGGCGGGAACTCGGTGCGTTACCGTCAGCTCCAACGGTTGGGACACGCACCAGGACAACTTCAAGAAGCTGAAAGAGAATCTGCTTCCCAGTTTCGATGAAGGTCTGGCCTCGCTGCTGTGGGGTCTGGAAGCTCGAGGACTACTCGAATCGACGGCCGTCTTTGTCACCGGCGAGTTCGGCAGAACTCCCAAAATCAACAGCCGGTCCGCCGATGGCGGGCGCGACCACTACCCCCGCTGCATGTTCATGTTGCTGGCCGGCGGCGCCGTGCGCGGCGGTCAGGTGGTCGGCGAAAGCGACGAAAAGGCAGCACAGCCTCTGCACGAAGGCTTCTCGCCCGACGACGTGGCAGCCACGTTCTATCACAACCTGGGAATCGATCACACCAAGGAGTATCACACCGAGACCGGGCGCCCCATCATGATCGTCCGCAACGGCGAAGTGATTCGGCAGGTGTTCGCCTGACGGGGGGCTGCGGCCGCAAGGCGGGAGGCTGAAGGAGCGGCGGGGACAACCGAAACCCACGGCGATATGCACGTCGGGTACGCACCTTGCGCGAAAAGAACCGATACCTCGTAACGAAACCATTCGCTACCTTCGATGAGGAGAACTGATGATGTGGAAACAGCCCATGCTACGAATTGTGGCGGCCGGCCTGATCTGCTGCCTGCTCGCGTCCACCCTCCATGCCCAGCCTGAAAAGAAGCGGCGGAAGAAGAAACAACGAGGCGGCCCCGTCGCCGGCCGGCTGGTCGCGCAACTGAAAAAGGCCGACTTGACGGAAGAACAACAACAGCAACTGAAGGAATTGGTCGCCAAGTACGGCAAACAGATCAAGGAACTGCAGGCGACCGCCAAGCTGTCGGGAGACCAGAGAAAAGCGCGAGCCAAGGCCGTTAAGGAAGCCAACGAGAAAGGACTCAAGGGGAAGCAACGGCGGGAATTCGTCGCTGAAGCAATGGGAATGACCGACGCACAGAAGGAAGCCATGGAGAAGCTGGCCAAGCTGCAAGCCGAATTGCGCAAAGAAGCCATGTCGATCCTCACGCCGCAGCAGAAGCAGAAGCTGCGCCAAAGCCGAGGCCGCAAAAAGAAATCCGATAGAGATAAGACGGATAGGGAATAGGACGGATAGGGAATAGGACGGATAAGACCGAGAGGACCGAGAGGACGGCACGGTCCAGCAGCAGTCCTCGCAAGACTGCGGCATCCAATGCAGACCGACTTGCTAGCGCCCCGGCAGGTTCGGCGAAGCAGCCGGTATCGGGAGCCATCCCCGCCGCCGTCCCATCCGTCCCATCGGTCCTATCGGTCCTATTTCCCATCAGTCCTATTGCCGGTGTGCACCAGATTGCAGGACACCAACACTGTGCGCCAAGATCATGCGGCACGGTCCAGCAGCAGTCCTCGCAAGACTGCGGCATCCAATGCAGACCGACTTGCTAGCGCCCCGGCAGGTTCGGCGAAGCAGCCGGTCCTGGGGCCCCTCCCTCTTCCCACCCCCCGACTCCACCTTGTCGACCGGCCGCTTTTCCGCTCTAATGGCGTCGTCGACCCGCCAGTTTCCCCCTCCTAGCCGGAAAGGTCCCCTTCATGATCCGCTTGTTGCTCACGCTCTCCTTCTGCGCGCTCGCCACCGTCGCCTGGGGGCAGCAGCCTGGCAAGACCGAAGAAACCAACCACCAGAAGGCCTCCTACATCATCGGGCACAACTTCGCCTCGTCGCTCATCGAACAGGGGTTGACGCCCGATGTCGAGGCGCTGACCCGGGGCATCGCCGATGCCGTGGCCGGGAAAGAAAGCCGTTTTTCACCCGAACAGGTACGGGAAATCATGACTGTTCTTCAGAAGACTCTCGCAGAGAAAGAAAAACAACGCATGACCGAACTGCAAAAACAAAACGCGGCGTTCCTGGCCGAGAACGGCAAGGCCGAAGGCGTAGTCACCACGGCCAGCGGCCTGCAGTACAAGGTCGTCAAGCAGGGGACCGGGCCCAAACCGAAGGCTACCGATACCGTCACCGTTCACTACGAAGGCAAGTTGATCGACGGAAAGGTCTTCGATAGCTCGAGAAAACGGAATCAACCGGCCAGTTTTCCGCTCAACCGAGTCATCAAGGGCTGGACCGAAGGCCTGCAGTTGATGCCCGTCGGATCGACCTACATTTTCTACATTCCCGGCAACCTGGCCTACGGCCAGAATCCCCCGCCCGGCTCGGGAATCTACCCCAACGCCGTGCTGGTGTTCGAAGTCGAACTGCTCAAGATCGGCCAGTAGCCCGACGCGACCTGGTGGACACGACGGCTCCAGCCGCCGACGATCGTCCCGGCGAACGAGCGATCGCCGCGGCTTGCTAGTCGTGTGGAGGCACTGCAAAATGGAGTGTCGGGCTCCTTTCCCGCTCTGACCATCCTTCCACTTGCAAGTGCCGACTTGTCCATGCGCAACTGGGCCCCCCGACTGTTCGCTCTCGTCGCTATCGCCGCTCTGGGTGGCCTGCTGATCACCGTCCCGCCTTGGCTACTCGAGCAAGCAACGCGTCTGCGCGAGGCTGGCATCTCCCCGCTGTGGATCCGAGTCTATTTCGGCATCGTCACCGCCGGAGGCCTGATCACACTCATCGCGGCCTTGACGATCCTCTGGAAACTCTGGCGAAGGACGGCTCGTCGGACACAACACCGAGACGAAGATCGGCACGCGCCGAGTGAACTGTCCGAACAGGCCAAAGTCGTGCAGATCCAACGGAACCTGTCCCAGGCCCAGCGGCTGCGCGAGTCCGAGGCTATCTCGGAGGAAGAGCGACGAGAACTGGAAAAGATGATCGTGGCCGTGGAAACCAAGCACGCGGCCCGGCGACTGGAAATCGTCGTGTTTGGCACCATTTCCAGCGGGAAATCGGCCGTATTGAACGCTCTGGCCGGACGTGAGCTGTTCCGCACGGAACTCAAAGGCGGAACGACCGTACGGCGGAACGAGATCCATTGGCGCGACGACGACCGCCTGCTGCTCGTCGACACGCCGGGACTGGCCGAAGTGGACGGCCAGGACCACCAGCAAATCGCCACACAAGCCGCGAAGAACGCCGATCTGGTGTTGCTCGTTGTCGACGGTCCGTTGCGCGCCTACGAATTCGAACTGGCCAAGCGGCTGGTCGCGATGGAGAAGACGCTGCTGGTGTGCCTGAACAAGACCGATTGGTACGATCAACGGCAGCAATCCCGCCTGATCGAACAACTGACGGAACAACTCGGCGGTATGGTCGATCCGGCCAATATCGTGCCGGTTCAGGCTCAAGTTGTCCAGCGGCGGCGCGTGCGCCAGTCCGCCGATGGAACCCAGATCGAAGAGTGGCAGGATGAACCGGCCGATGTGAGTGCGCTGGCCGAGCGGATGATGCAAGTTCTGAGCACTCGCGGCAACGACTTGTTGCTGGCCAATCTGCTGCTCCAGTCGCGCGCCTTGGTGGCCGAAGCCAAGCAGCACGTCAAAGCGACGCTGGAAACGGAAGCCGGCTGCGTGGTCGAACGGTATATGTGGGCGGCCGGCAGCGCGGCCGCGCTGAGCCCTTTTCCGCTGCTCGACCTGGTCGCCGGCAGCGCGATCACTGCCAAGATGGTCGCGGAACTGGCGCGCGTCTACCAACGAGACTTCGATTTGGATGCGGCCACACAACTGCTCGGGCAACTGGGCAAGAACCTCATCGCCATCCTGGGAGTCAGTGCGGCGACTCCCGCCGTCACCTCTGCGGTTGCCTCGCTGTTGAAAACCATCCCCGGTGCGGGGACCATTGCCGGTGGACTGCTGCAAGGACTGGTCCAAGTGCTGGTCACCCGCTGGGTCGGCTGTGTGTTTATCCGCTATTTCGCCGAGGAGATGGATCGATCAGCCGAGAGTCTACCCGACCTGGCAAGGCGGGAATGGCAACGTTTGACCCAGCCGAGTGAACTCGCCAAACTGGTCCAGATGGCGCGCCGGCATTGGAGCCGTCGCGACGACGGCGACTCGCAGGAGAAGGCCCCTCATGAGTGAATCCGCGCCGGTCGACACCTCCGGTTCTCAGGACGGCCGCCGTGAAACGGTGGAAGCGGCGCTCGCTTCCCTGCAAAAGACATTGACCAAGATTCGCGGCTGCCCCGAGAAAGAAAAACAGGCTCTGCGGCGCGAAGTCGAGCAACTCGAGTCGATGGAACAGAAGCTGACTCAAGGCCGAGTCGAGATCGTGGTATTCGGCGAGATCAGCACGGGAAAGTCGGCCCTGATCAATGCATTGATCGGCGAAGCGGTCACCGAAGTCGATGTGCGGGGCGGCTGGACCAAAGAAGTCTGGCACGTTCCCTGGGAAGGAAGCGGCTACTGCATCCCCGGACTCGATCAATCGCAAATCGTATTGATCGATACTCCCGGAATCAACGAAGTGGGCGGGGCTTCTCGAGCCGAGTTGGCCGACGAGGCGGCCGAACGCTCCGACTTGATCCTGTTCGTGACAGACTCCGACCTGAACGACACCGAATTCACGGCACTGGCTACGCTGGCCGCTCGCAACAAACCGATCCTGCTCATCCTCAATAAAGTCGACCTTTATTCCCAACAGCAGCGCCGGCAACTGATCGAAATCCTGCAAGATCGCTGTCGAGATATCGTGTCGGCGGACAACATTATTCCCGCCAGCGCGGACCCACGGGAAATCGAGTATGTGATCGAAGACGCCCAGGGTAAAACGCGGCACGAATTGCGCAAGCCGCAAGCCGACGTCGAATCGGTCAAGGCGCGCATCTTGGAGATTCTCGCCCAGGAAGGTCTGGCCTTGCTGGCACTCAATGCGGCCATGTACACGGCCGATAAGTCGGACCGCATCGCCGTACTGAGGATTCAGATGCGCGAGCAGGCGGCGCAACAGACGATCTGGACCTTCGCCGGGCTCAAGTCGGTCGCCGTAGCACTCAACCCGGTCGGATTCGCGGACGTGGCCGGAGGCGCCACAGTCGACGTGGCCATGGTGATCACGCTGGGAAGAATCTACGGTTTGGAAATGGCCTGGCAGCCGGCCAAGGACCTGTTCCTGGCCATCGCCAAAGCCGCCGGATGGGTCATGCTCGGTGAAACGGTAACTCATTTCCTCTCGAGCTCACTCAAAGTGCTCACGGCCGGCGCCGCCACGCTGCTGACGGCCGTGCCGCAAGCCGCTGCTGCCGGTTACGGGTCGTTCATCGTCGGGCAAGCCGCCAAGTATTACTTCGAACAAGGGGCATCGTGGGGAGGAGAATCTCCCAAAGCCGTGGTGCGGCGCATCCTCGAAACCACCGATCGCGACTCCGTGATCGCCCGCCTCAAGGATGAACTCAAGGAAAAGCTGCATCGCAATCCGCACTCGCCATCGAACAAGGAATGAAAGAAAGTAGCCGGCGACCGAACCGTCCATGATCGCGACAAGGGTGTCGCCGGCTACTTCACGTGAACTACCGCGCCGGGGATTCGGATCGGCGGAACGACGCGGTAGGCGGAGAGTCGCAGCCTCAACATCAACCGACCGCTGCAGGAAACTCACCGATCGGCGATGAACTCACTTGGAAGTCCCGGCGGATGATTTGCGCCGGCCGGCCATTCGCCGCTTCTTCGCCTCGGCCTTGAGCTTCTTCACTTCCGCAAGTTGCTCGGCCGTCAGGAC
>JALSIV010000307.1 GCA_026989685.1 Pirellulaceae bacterium
CGACGTCTACATGTCGCTGATCTATACGTGCGAGCTGAACGGCATCAACCCGTACAAGTATCTCGTCGCGTTGATGCGTCACGGCGAGGATGTCGAGTCTCATCCGGAATCGTGGCTGCCGTGGAACTATGGCGAGCGGCTGGCGATGGTGGAATCGGCCGGGGAAGGGGCAGAGGTCGAGGCTGTCTCGGTGGGCTGAATGTTGCCTGCTTGCGGAATGCTCCGCCACGGCGGCCCGGATGTGGTGCACGCTTCCGGATGCTCACCTGATCGCCGGGCCTGCCGTGGCTGTTCGATCTGGGCTTTTGATTCGGATCCGCGAGGGCGAGCGTTTGACGGCCCTCGGCGAGACGATCGGCCGATCTCCGGGTGAAGCGCGAACCGGCCGGCGGACTGCTCGTCCGGCCGCGCCGACGAGGGGAGGCGCTCGTGAACTGGGGGCTGAGCACGGTGGCGATTCTTCGAGGACGGTGGCGATTCCGGCGACGATACACGGCGGGGCCGATGAGTCCTGGGCAAGGTGTTCCGCCACGGCTTTGGTGAGTGTTTCCGTATTCGGATCTGGATGTGACGATATGGCGTTGGCCGACGGTCGGTTCCCTCTCCGGCTCCGATCGCCGATCGCGATTTTCGCCGAGCCCGCACGCTTGCCGAAAACTCACGGCCAAACCGACGGCTGCGGCTCCGGCATCGGGTGTCACCAGTTGTGCATGAGCGAGGATGTTGGGCGAGAACGTCCAAAGCGCCGCGGCAGCCAGGCCGGCCTTGGGGCCAAAAAGTTGCGATGCCCAGAGGTAGCAAACGACGAGTCCGACCCATGCGAACGGCAAGCAGGCCCAGCGCCCGAGAGACAGCATCCAGAGGAACCGCCGCTTTTCCGCCTCCATCATTTGTGAACCGAGTCGAAACTCGCTGCGCGATCCAGGGCGCACGTCGAAACATGTCTGCACGGCGTCGGCGCCGCTAGCGACCAACGGAATCGCGGCCACCATGCGAACCAACGGCGGGTTGACCCGGTAGGGCTCGAAACGGCCCAGCCGCCAGTGGATGACGCCCGAGGCGAGATGAGCCGGTTCGTCGTAGCCGGGACCGTGACGATAACCGGACCAGGCCAGCAGTAAGGTTTGAACTACCAGCAGGCAGGCCAGGAGAGTGAAGTGCAACGCCCGGTGGCGATCGGCATCGTCCCGGTTGTTCGGCTTCGAGGTCGAGGGGAGGCTTTCGTGGGACATGGGCTTCAGCTCCTAACAACACTCACCGTGCCGTGTTTCTGCTGCGGGCATGTTGCCGGCCGAATGGAGTTGTGCAGGAACCCCGTTGCATGCGACTCTGCAAGATCGACTGGCCGCATCGGCACGACTCTGACACCACCCGGTTCATTGCGGCTCTTTCAGTTTACCGTTTCGATTCGAGCGGGTGGGAAGGGAGACGGGGGCGAGCTGTAGCCGCGAGGAGAGATTGGAGGTGGCCGATGGTAATTCCATATTAAGAGGCTGTCACAAAACTCCAAGCTGCAAGCGACATGCCCGAGGCCGGAAAGCGGCACGGCGGGTTTTGTTACAGGCTCTAAAGATGGTTGACAGATGCACGAGAAGCGGCTACATTAACCAACATCTCTTCAGCGGAGTGTCGCCATGGTTGCTTCACCTTCTTTCTGCGCGGCCGGCCGTTTCCAGGCGCTGACCGACACCGTTGCCTCCTTGGTTTCCTCGGGATTTGGTTGTTTGGTTGTTTGCTTGTTGTCGCAGCAGCCGCAAAACTTGCGGCGGGGGGCTTGGCTGCGGTTCCCTTGGGCTGACCAGATGTTCTTCACGGTTGCCATTATTGAAGGGGGTGTGGGAGTCTGGCTTATCAGCGGCTTTTCGCCTGTGATGGCAGCGAGGATCGGTGCAG
>JALSIV010000308.1 GCA_026989685.1 Pirellulaceae bacterium
CGGCAGTGCGATCAACATGCCCAGCCCAACGACGATGCTACAGGCGTAGGCCAACTTCATCCATCTGGCGCTGATCGGCGACTCCCGCCGGCTCCAACGTACCAGGAAGTTTGCCACCAGCAGCGCGAGTGCCGGATAGCAAGGCGTCACATAGCTGGGGAGTTTGGTCTTGGCCATCGAAAAGGCCCCGACCACGACGGCGACCCAACTGAGCAGAAACGTGGCGGCACGCCGGCGGCGTTGGTCACGCACGCCCCATCGCAAGTCGAGAGCAACGGGCAGTGCGAAGAGTGACCAAGGAAAGAAACCGACCAAGATGGCAGCCGGATAGTACCACAAGGCCGAGCCTCGATGTCCCTCCATGGCCCGAGTCGCTCGTTCCAGATTGTGCTCGATAAAGAACCCTCTCAGCCACTCCCCGTCCGTTCGCACGCCCACCCAAACATACCAGGGCAGAGCCACGAACGAGAGACAAACCAGCGCCGTCAACGGACGCATCCGCCATGCCGTCCTCGCGATGTGAAGCGGATGGAAGACAGACGCCAGCCAACCCAGTCCGGACCGGACGTCCGCCACGGCTCGGAACCCGCGACTCATCGGGCCACGGTGTTCCGTCAGCAGTCTGCCCCCACGGCGAGTGGTTACCAGGAAGAACAATCCGGCGATCGCGGTGGGAAGGACGAACCCGACCGGCCCCTTGGCCAGTGTGGCCATTCCCATGAGCGAATACGCGGCGATGGCCTGCCACCGTGAGATGAGCGGAAGCTTGGCAGCCGCCGGTTGCTTGGGAACTCCGTCGCCGTCATCGGCCCGGCTCGCGGCGCCACCGCCGGGAAACACGGCATACACGTAGGCCGCCAGTGCGGCGGTCATCCAGAAAATCAGCGTGGCATCCGGCGTGGCCGCTCGCGCCGCCATGACGAACATGATGTTGGTTGCCAAAGCGCAGCCGGCCAACACTCCGACACGGTCGGAAAAAAGTCGCCGTCCGATTGCCCACGTGAGCAGGCAAGTGGCCAGACCGAGGAGCGCGCTGGGGAATCTCGCTGAGAATTCGTCGATACCCCACGTCCGGTAGGCCAACATCATCTCCCAATAGAGCAGGATCGGCTTGTGTGTTCGCAGCTCCCCGTTGAATACGGGGGTCACGTAATCCTGCCGCTGGAGCATTTCGCGAGCACACCCGGCATTGCGCGGCTCGTCGATGTCCCACAGCTTGGCCGCACCGAGCTGAACGAAGAGGACCGGAGCCGCCACCAGCAGCACCAGCAGCGGACCCCAACCTCGGCGCGCGACGAACCGTGTGAGAATCGTCTCGAAGCGATAGATGGCAGACGCGGCGACCTTGCCCATCGGATCCTTCTCCCTCCTTGGAACGGCCCCAGTATAACGGCTGTGGAGTTGCAAGAGAATGTTAAAACGGGCAATCGCGGCAAACCGGCTTCGCACGTCCGGCCGGGCGTCCTACGATACGGGCCATGAAGCGAAATCGCTCACGGATCGTGCGATGGGCCTGGTGGACGGCCCTCGTCACCGCCACGTTGGTCGTGCCCGCCTTTTGGTTGGACAAGGCGGTCAGTCGTGCGCTCGTTCCCGACGCTTGGCCGGGGGATCTGCTGAAGCTGGTCATGCTGAGCGAGGCCTTCGCGCACACGTTCGGGGTGGCCGCCATCCTGATCGCCGTCTGGCTGCTGGACGCCGACTCGGCTCGCCGCCTGCCCCTGCTGCTCGCGGCCACACTGGGCAGCGGAATCCCCGTGCAACTGGTGAAGCGGATCGTGGGCCGGCTCCGTCCTTCCGCCTGGAACATGGAGGGCCCCATTGGGGACTCTTTCGTGGGCTGCTGCCCATGGCGGACTTCCGGCTGGGAGGCTCTCTCCGATGCATCGATCCAGTCCTTTCCGTCGGCTCACACGGCTCTGGCCGTCGCGTTGGGGTGGGGCCTGAGCTGGGCCTATCCGCGGGGTCGATGGCTCTTCGGCCTTCTCGCGGTCCTGGCCGGCCTCCAACGCGTCGTCGCGCATGCTCATTACCTCAGCGACGTGCTGGCGGGAGCCGCTTTGGGCACGCTGGCGTTCGCCCTCTGCGCCGACCCTCGCTTCTTCGGGAAGTGGCTCGATCCCGACAGCCCTGCGCCCCCACCCACCTTGTGAAAGCGGTCCTTTTGCGCCACACTGCCCGGGTCGGAACCATATGCCCGTCCCGCGGGGTCTTTTGCGGAAATGCCCTCATCTCTTCACCGTTTACTGGGAGGATGTGATTTCATGTTGACCGGGTTTGCCAGATTCCGCCGTGCCATCGCCATTACCGCTATGTGTGCTCTTTGCGGCCTCGCTGTCACGGCCGTGTCGCAGCCGGCCGCGGCACAACCACCGCTCAAATCGGGCATCGATCACGAACTGCTCGATTCCAAGATCGCCCCCGGCGACGATTTTTTCGACTACGTCAACCGCCGGTGGCTCGACAAGACCGAAATCCCACCGGACAAGTCCGACTACGGATCGTTCACCATTCTGCAAGAACAGGCCATCGCCGCCCTCAAGCAGATCATGGAAAAAATGTCGCAAATGCCCGACCGCGAGCCGGGAAGCGACGAACAGAAAGTCGGTGACTTTTATCGGGCCTTTATGAACACGGAACGGCTGGAGGAACTCGGCGCTCGGCCGATCCAGCCGTTACTCCGGCAAGTCCGCGATCTGGAGGACAAGGACCAACTCGCGGCGTTGCTGGGTCGGTTGCCCCGTCAGGGAGTCGGTGGCGTCTTCGCCTGCTTCGTCAACGCCGATGCTCGGGCCTCCAGTCGCACGATCGTCTACATCACGCAATCGGGCATCACCCTCCCCGACCGCGACTACTACCTCAAGGATCAACCTCGTGAAAAGAAGATCCGCGAAAAGTACCGCACGTACATCGTCGAGTTGATGAAACGGATCGACGCCGACCATCCCCAGCGGATCGCCGATCGCGTCCTCGATCTGGAAACTCGCATCGCTCGCATCCAATGGAGCCGGGTGGAAAACCGCAACCCGATCAAGACCTACAACAAGAAGACGGGGGACGAAGTCGGTAAGATGCTCGAGGGCTTCGCTTGGGTTTCATTCCTCCGAGAAGCCGGCATGGATGGAGAAAAGGAGTTCATCGTTCGCCAACCGAGTTTCCTCGAGGGTTTTCGCGAGCTCTACCGGGAAGTTCCGCTCGAGGTCTGGAAAGACTATCTCATCTTTCATGTGACGGACGAATATGCGTCACTGCTGAGCCGCGAGTTCGACGAGTTGCATTTCGATTTCCATCGGCGCACGCTGTCGGGCGTGGCGGAACCGAGTCCCCGATGGAAACGGGCGGTCGGTGCCGCCAACGGCGCCATGGGCGAACTGGTCGGCAAACTGTATGTGCGGGAGCACTTCAAGCCCGAGGCCAAGGCGAGAATGAAGAATCTGGTCGATTACCTCAAATCCGCGATGGCCGTGCGGATCCGGCAGCTCGAGTGGATGAGCGACGCGACCAAGGAACGGGCGCTCGACAAACTCGCCAAGATCCGCACCAAGATCGGCTACCCCGAAAAATGGAAAGACTACAGCCGCCTGGAAATCCGCCCCGACGATCTGGTGGGCAACATGCGGCGAGCGTCCGAGGTGGCCTACCAGCGGATGATCGACAAACTGGGCAAGCCGGTCGACAAGGAGGAGTGGCACATGACGCCTCAGACCGTCAACGCCTATTACAACCCGCTGATGAACGAGATCGTCTTTCCCGCCGCCATCCTGCAGCCCCCGTTCTTCCACATGGACGCCGACGATGCCGTGAACTACGGGGGAATCGGCGCCGTGATCGGCCATGAATTGAGTCACGGTTTCGATGACAGCGGCAGCCGGTTCGACGGAGACGGGAACCTCAACAACTGGTGGAGTCCCGACGATCGTGCCGAATTCGAAGCTCGCAGCAAGCTGCTGGTCCAGCAATACTCCTCCTACGAACCGATTCCCGGCATGAAGATCAACGGACGTCTCACCCTGGGCGAGAACATCGGCGATCTGGGCGGCGTCAACGTGGCCTACACCGCCTACCAGCTCATGCTGGAAGGCGATACGCCGCCGGTGATCGACGGCTTTACCGGCCCTCAACGGTTCTTCCTGGGATACGCTCAGATCTGGAGGCGCAAATACCGCCCGGAAGAGCTGCGGCGACGGCTGTTCGTCGATCCGCACTCTCCGGCCAAGTACCGGGTCAACGGCATCGTGAGAAACATCGACGCGTTTTATGAAGTGTTCGGTGTCAAGCCGGGAGACCGGCTCTATCTGCCTCCGGAGCAGCGAGTCAAAATCTGGTAGGGGAGCATGCGGAGGTCGGCCGTTCCCGACTCTTGCGGCTAACCCGCCAGCGGTGTCAATTCGACCTTGCGGAAATCGATCGGGTGACTTTCGGATTGCAGCGAAATCGTCCCACCGGTCAGCATCGTGGGAACCTGACCCGCAATCCTCTTGGCATCCGGGTCGTCGAGATCGAGTTGCGGTTTGGTGTACTCGAGCACCAACTTGCCGTTGACGAAGTGGCGGATCCTTTCGTTGCCGCGCACCTCGACTTCCACGGTAACCCACTGGTCGCCGCGAAACGTATCGGACGTTGAACTGGTGCAGTGCCGCTTGAGCAATCGGCCGTTCATCACCACGTGAGTTCCCGGCGTACACAAGTTGGCCGTGGGACGCCGGCCGGTCTCGCGACCTCCGAGCAACTGCACTTCGATCGACACGGGGAACTTCTGGTCCAAACTCATGCTGGAGGCATCCTGGCCGTGGATCATGATGCCGCTGTTGCGAAACGCCCATCCCGGACCGCCCGGCACCTGCCGGCCCACGAACCGGTACTCGACGCGAAGTCGGTAGTGGGAAAACGGTTTTTCGTAAAACAGGTGACCGAACCGCTCGTCGAACTTGTCGTACTGGTCATAGCGGACTTTGAGCAACCCGTCTTCGACTCGAAAGGTACGGCCATCGTCCTCCCCCAGACGAAAGCCGCGGATCTTCGGTATCCAACCGCTGAGACTCTTGCCGTCGAACAGGGAAATCGGCTCGGCGCTTCCGGCGGCTCGAGCCCGCCCCCGGCCCGTTCCCAGCAACACGGCAGGAGCGGCCGAGGCCGCAGCGGTCAACAGACGGCGACGCGTCAACTCCGGGCCGCGCGACGATCGGCAGGTCCTGGACGTGCAAGCGACAGGCGTGTTTTCCCCATGCATCAGCGAATACTCCTCAGCGAAGCCAGAATTCAAGGCAGGATCGGCGTTGGTGTCCCGGTGGGTGTCGTGATCCCAACAGCCAGTGTAATCGGATCGTCCCGCCGCCGACATCCACCGATGGCGGGTTCGAGCGGTGCCGGCGTAAGCTACACTGGTGAGGAACGCTCTGCGCCTCGCGCGGGCTTCGCCCGCAAGACGGAGACGGGAGGCCGGAGGCTGTCGGGATGGCAGTGACGACCGAAAGCCACGGCAACATGCGCGTACGGTGCGCGCATGTTTTCGAGACATTCTTTCCCGGGTGTCCGTTCCCCCGTCGCCCGTTTGCTCGAGCTCTCCATTGATCTACACCATGTTTGTCGAAGGACTCTGCACCATGTCGCGCTCACCCATCCGGTCGATACTCTGCTGTTTCGCCCTCCTTCTGCTCGCCGCTGCGGCTCCGTCGTCGGCAGGGCGGCGCATGACTCCCGAATTGCTGTGGAAGTTGGGGCGTCTGGGCGGATCGGCCCTCTCCCCTGACGGCAAGTCGATCGCCTACGTGGTGCGCTGGTATGATCTGGCGGAGAACCAAGGGCGAAGCCATCTGATGTTGATGGACTCCAGTAGCGCCGGTGTCCGCGAATTGTTGGCTGCCGACTCGGTGGGCAACCTGCAGTGGGCGACGGTCGGCGGCAAAGCGAGACTGTTCTACACCGCACCGGCGGGCAAGGACAAGAAGTCGCAGGTGTGGATGTGGACTCCGGGTGCCGGAAAGCCCCGGCAAGTCACGCGACTGAAGGACTCGCCGAGCCATGTGAAAATCTCTCCCGACGGAAAGCGCATCGCCTTCACACTGCGGATCAAACTCGATCGAACGGTCCGGGAAATCTATCCCGACCTCCCCAAGGCCGACGCTCGGATCATCGATCAACTGATGTACCGGCATTGGGATCACTGGCACGACTACCGCTACGCTCATTTGCACGTGGCCGAATTGAATGCCGACGGTTCGATCGGTGAACCGATCGACTTGATGAACGGTCTGCGTGCCGATTGTCCGGTGCCGCCGTTCGGCGGCGCCGAGCAGTACGGCTGGTCCCCGGATGGTCGGCAGATCGCTTTCACCGCCAAGATCGTCAACAACTGGGCCGAGTCGACCGACAGTGACATCTATCTGGTCGATTTGAGCCATCCCGGTCGCCGGACTTGCATCACGCCCGGCATGAACGGGTACGACAACGATCCGGTCTACTCGCCCGACGGGCGCTACCTCGCCTTCCACTCGATGGCCCGACCGGGATTCGAGGCCGACCGCAATCGGATCATGCTTTACGACCGAGGCAGTGGGCGGATTCGCGAACTGACCAAGGGACTCGACCAAAGCGCGCATCACGCGCATTGGACGGCGGATTCTCAGAGCCTGATATTCATGTCGGAATGGCGAGGCACCAACCAACTGTTTCGCATTTCCCTCAAGGACGGCAGAACGCGGCAACTCACGCAGGGACGCTACAACTGGGAGTTGGTCGAATTGTTTCCGGACGGGCGGCGACTCCTGGTGAAGCGGCAGAGCATGCTGCGCCCCTGGGAGTTGTACGAGTTCGAACCGGAAACGAACACCGCCACGCAGAAGACCCGCATCAACGATGCCCTCTATGCCTCGCTGGAGCTTCCCGAGATCAAAGAGCGCTGGGTCCGTTCCAGCGACGGAAAGCTCGTGCACAACTGGGTGATCTACCCACCCGATTTCGACTCGAAAAAGAAATGGCCGATGCTGGTCTACTTCCAAGGCGGACCGCAAGGGCAGATCGGACAGTGGTTCTCTTACCGCTGGAATTTCCACCTGATGGCTGCCAACGGATATGTGGTGACTGCGGTCAATCGTCGCGGCCTTCCCGGATTCGGGCGACGCTGGAACGACCAGATCAGCCGTGATTGGGGCGGCCAGGCCATGCAGGACATCCTGGCGTCCGCCGACGACATGATGACCGAGTCCTACATCGATCGACAACGAGTCGCCGGAATCGGCGCCAGTTTCGGCGGCTACACCGGGTATTGGATGATGGGGCATCATGAGGATCGTTTTTGCACCATCATCGCTCACGCCGGTGTCTTCAATCTCGAATCGATGTATGGTTCGACCGAGGAGCTGTTTTTCGTCAACTGGGACCTGGGCGGACCTTATTGGAAAAGTCCCGAAGTGCAGCGGGACTACGATCGCTTTTCACCTCACCGTTTCGTCGGCAACTGGCGGACTCCGCTCCTGGTGATCCACGGCGAAAAAGACTTCCGCGTGCCGGTGACGCAGGGGATGGAGGCTTTCACGGCCGCTCAAGTCCAAGGAATCCCCTCGCGGTTCCTTTATTTCCCCAACGAGGGACATTGGGTGCTTTCGCCGCAAAACGGCGTGCTTTGGCACCGGGTCTTCTTCGACTGGCTGGCCCGCTACTGCCGGGAAAAACCGTCTACCACCAAGCCATGACCAGCGATCGGATAACCGGATGATCCGCGTCGTCGACATCACCCGCTATTTCGAAGTCGGCTCCCGCTCGATCTGCGCCGTCAACCGCGTCAGTTTCGAGGTGCACGCGGGCGAAGTTTATGGGCTGCTGGGTCCCAACGGAGCGGGCAAGACGACGACGTTGCGGATGATCTTGGGGCTGCTGGCGCCCAGCAACGGTTACGCCGAAGTCGGTGGCAGCCGAGCCGACGAGAATCCTCAAGCCGTCAAGCGTTCGCTCGGCTTGCTCTCTGCCGGCACGGGCGTCTATCAGTGGCTCACGACTCGGGAACTCCTCGAGTTCTTCGGCGACCTGTACGGTTGCGATCCGGACACGACCCGTCGGCGCATCGAGGAGTTGTCGGGGCTTTTCGGCATCCGGGAACTGCTCGATCGACGGTGCGGCACATTCAGCACCGGACAGAAACAGCGCGTCAGTCTGGCTCGGGCTCTGGTGCACGATCCGCCGGCCATGCTGCTGGATGAACCGACACGCGGCCTCGACATCGTGGGCAGCAAAGTGATTTTCGACTACGTGGCCCACCTGCGGGACCGAGGCAAGGCGGTCATCGTCTGCACCCATCGACTCGATGAAGCCCAACGGCTCTGCGACCGCTTCGGACTCCTCAACCACGGCTCGCTGGTGTTGCAGGGAACGTTGGAGGAGCTGAGGAGGGAGACCGGCTGCCAATCGCTGACCGAGATCTTTCTTTCGTTGCTGGCGAAACTGCCGTCGCCGGATGAGGCGAGCAGTCATGAGTGGGGATCGACAGAGCGTAGCGATCTGGAGGATTCGGCACCATGAGTGCTCCGCCGCTCGCCCCCCCTCCCCTTCCGCGAGCTCGTTGGTCGCGGCTGGCTCGCAAGGAACTGCGCGAGACGCTGCGAGACCGCCGCACGCTGGTGACTTTGGTATTGATGCCGCTGCTGGTTTATCCGCTGTTGTCGATCACCTTCAATCGGTTCCTGACGACCATGCGGCCGGCGGGCGAGGCGATGTGGGTGATTGCCGTGCAACCGGCCGAAGCGGTCGACGTGGTGCAACGACTGCTGGAGCGGGGAGACCGACTGCTGACCCGGCGCGAGACCGCCACGCGTGGAGCCGTGGAAAACGTGCCCAAGGTGAGTCTCGATGCGACAGCGGACGCGTATGGATCGGTGAAACAAAGCACGGCCACGGTCGGCATCGAAGTCATCTTCCCTGCTGGCCCGCGCGAGTCGGCCACCTGGCGCATCATTTACCGTGACGGGGAGCTGGCCAGCAGCGAGGCCATGCTGTTCGTGGAACGCCGCCTGGCGGCCGTGAATGAACGGTCGTGGCGCGAGCGACTGGTGCGAGCGGGACTACCGCAGCGGCCGCTGGTCGTGAGCGAGCGCTCGGTGCTGGCTCGAGCCCGCCCCGCCTCCCTGTCGCTGGCCATGCTGGTACCGTTGATCCTGATCTTGATGACGATCACCGGCGCCGTCTATCCGGCCATCGACTTGACTGCCGGAGAACGGGAACGAGGTACGTTGGAGATGCTGATCGCCTCGCCCGTCCCCGCCCATCAGCTTTTGCTGGCCAAGTATGTCGCCGTGGTGACGGTGGCCGTTCTGACGGCGCTGGTCAACCTGGCCGCCATGGGAGTCACGTTGTCGTTGTCGGGACTGGGGACGGCTTTGTTCGGCGGGAGCGGCCCTTCTCCCACCGGCGTGGCACTGGTCGTCGCGCTGACCTTTTTGTTCGCCGCGTTCTTCAGCGCTCTGCTGTTGGCCATCACCAGTATGGCGCGCAGCTTCAAAGAGGCGCAAGCCTATCTGATCCCGGTGATGCTGCTGGCCATCTCGCCCGGCATGTTGACGATGATGCCTCAAGTCCAACTCAATGGCTGGCTGGCCGTCGTTCCGTTGGTCAACACGGCACTGTTGGCTCGCGAGGCGCTGGCCGGCAATGCCGATCTCTTCTGGGTCGCGGTGGTGGTCGGCACCACCGTCCTGTACGCCTTGTGCGCCCTCGCCGTGGCAGCGCGCATCTTTGGAACCGATGCCGTGGGAACCGTCAGTCATGCGCAGTGGCGAGACCTCTGGCACCGCGCGAGGCGTACCCATGCGGCCCCCACACTTTCGCAGGGTCTAACAGGGCTGGCGCTGGCGTTCTTGATGCACTACTTGCTGGGGAATCTGGCGATCGTAGCGGCCGACCGCTCCTTGCCCCGGCTGCTCATCGCCAACGCCGTCGTCACCCTACTCGTCTTCCTGGGATGGCCGTGGTGGCTCAGTCGGCAGCGGCGAATCATCCTGGCACCCACGTTCTCGCTCCGGGCGCCTCGGTTGTTTCCCCTGCTCGGAGCTCTACTGCTCGGCGTGACATTGTGGCCCTGGGCTTATGAGCTGTTCCGGTTGGCCGAGTCGGTCGGCCTTTCACCGGTCGGTCAGTCGACGCTGCGGCAGATCGAGCAGCTTGTTCGTGGACTGAGATCGGTTCCGCCGTGGCTCGTTTTCGCCGCGTTGGCCGTGGTGCCGGCCGTGGCCGAAGAGTGGTTCTTTCGAGGCTTCGTGCTGGCGTGGCTGCGAGTTCGGACCAAACCGGCCTGGGCCATCCTGGGAAGCGCTGCCATCTTCGGACTGTTTCACGTCTTCTCGCCAACCATGCTGGCTCCCGAACGGTTCCTGCCCACGTTCTTGCTGGGAATCGTGGTTGGCTGGATTTGCTGGCGGACCGGAAGCCTGTTCCCGGGAATGGCTCTGCATCTGGGCCACAACGCGATCCTGCCGTGGATCGCGCTGCACCAGGATCGGCTCGACTGGCTGTGGGGCGCTCGAGTCGGCGATGCCACCCCGCCGATTGCCGCGACATGGTTGGCCATCGCCGCATTGTGCAACGTCATCGGAATCGCTCTGGTCGGGTGGCGGGCCCGGCCGACGCTTCCGAGCCATGGAGATGGGGAACGGGACTCCACCTGAACCCCCGACCCGTGGCGCTTGGCGCGGCATCGGCGAGCACTACAATTCGGTCTCATGACCGGCATCATTACCTTCACGACCGATTTCGGTACGGATTCCCCCTACGTCGCTCAGATGAAAGGGGCGGCGCTCGCAATCGCGCCCGACATCCACCTGGTCGACATGACTCATGCCGTGGAACCCCAGTCGGTTGCGATGGGAGCTCTGTTGCTCTCCGAAGTTGCCTGCCGGTTTCCTCCAGGCACGATCCACGTTGCCGTGATCGATCCGGGAGTCGGCACCCAGCGTTCGATCTTGGCGGCACAGATCGGCGAGTGGCGGTTCGTCGCTCCCGACAACGGTCTGTGGACACTTCTGCTGCGGCGGTTTCCCCTCGGGCAAGTCGTGCGACTCGACAACCCCGACTACTGGAATGCCGAAATCTCGACGACGTTTCATGGCCGCGATATCATGGCACCCGTGGCCGCTCACTTGGCTCGAGGCGTCCCGCTTTCCCGCCTGGGAAGCCCGGCTTCGGTCGAACACTCGCTTGATTGGCCCGTCGCCGACCGAACGGCCGGCCATGTCGAAGGCCGAATCGTGGCCGCCGACAGCTTTGGAAATCTGCTGACGAATATCGCGGAGAGCGATTTGGCAACCATCGTCGGTCGGAAAGTGTCCGTCTCTGTCGGTGCGCACCGGGACATCCCACTCGTCACGACATACGGTGACGCCTCGAGCGGGAGTCTCGTCGCCCTGGTAGGTTCCTCGGGACACCTGGAGATCGCGCTGGTGAACGGGAGCGCGGCATCCATGCTGAAACTTCCGGTGCCGAGTCGCCGTTTCGCCATGCTGCCGAAACAGCACGCGCTGCCGGTGACCGTCGAAGTTTGCACGAGTTCCGAAACCGGGCTTCGCCCGCAAGGGTGAAGGGTGAAGAGTGAGGGGTGAGGGGTGAGGGAATGCGATGGCGGCTGGAGAGGGCAGCGCCGGCAAGATGCGCGTACGGCGCGTAGATCTTACGGAGTAGGAATCGAAGGATGGTGATCGCCGTGCGCCCCATGTTGCCTCCACCGCCTCTGCCGCTCTTGATCACCGGCGTGGCCGGAGTTGCCGGCTATCAGGCGTTCGCCTATTTCCGGCGACTCTTCGCCGACCAAGTGATCGGTACCCGCCGCAGCGACAACTGGCGGCTCGACCGCGTGGGAATCGTGCCGTGCGATCCGGGAAGCGAACGGCAGATGGCTCGGCTGTTCGACCGCTACCAGTTTCGCTCGGTACTCAACGCCGAAGGTCACTGCCGGTTGAAGGCTTGCGAGTGTGATCCGCAGTTGGCTCATCGAGCCAACGTGGCCAGCGCTCGAGCCCTGACCCGCGCCATTGCCGATGGCGGAACCCGGATCGTTCACCTGTCGATCGATCTAGTGTTCTCCGGCTTGCACGGGGCTCCCTACCGCGAAGAGGACGAGCCCGACCCGGTGACCGTCTACGGCCAGTCGATGTGGGAAACCGAACAGTGGCTGTCGCGGCAGCCCAACTGTTGCATCTTGCGGATCAGCCTGCCGATGGGACGCTCGTTCAATGGTCACGCCGGGGCCATCGACTGGATCGAGTCCCGTTTTCGCAAAGGACGGCCGGCCACGCTGTACTACGATGAGATCCGCACGCCGCACTACGCCGACTGTCTCAACCGCCTGTGCCACGATTTGCTGGGGCGCTCGCTGTGCGGTACCTACCACGCCGGTGGCCCCCGGGATTGGAGTCTGTTCCAGATCGCCCAGATCATCAATCGGGCGGGAGGCTATTCTCCGGAGCTGCTCAAGGGATGTTGGCGCACGCAGGCCGGTCCGGTGCCACCTCGAGCCGGTGACGTGCGGCTCGATTCTTCGAGACTGGCCCGGGAACTGGGCTATTCGCCGATGGCACAGTGGCCTCGGGATCCGGAGTGGTTTCCCACCGATCGCCAATGGCACCGGAGGGGTCGCGGCAACGGCGAATCACCGCGTCTGGTCGAGGATCTTCTGTGCCGGTATGCTCGGCATTCTCCGCCCCCCTCACAATAGCGGGCAATCCTGCCGACAGGTCCGGTTTTTTCGGCGGTCGGCTGGAAAAGAGGGGCGTTGGCAGGCGCCAAACTCGTGCAGTTTTTCGCAACCATGACTATCCTGAAAGTTGGCTCGCTGGCCAACCAGGTGGGCGGAGTCGCCATCGATGGGGACCGGGGCCGGCTCATCTAATCGGAACAGACTTTCATCTTCTTCGTTCGAATCCGCGAGAAAGAGGCAGTACCGGAACATGAAAAAGTGGACACGACGGTTGCGGC
>JALSIV010000309.1 GCA_026989685.1 Pirellulaceae bacterium
TGGACTGCTGTCGCTGTTTCCCGATCTGAGTCGCCGAACGGTGGCCTCGTATGTGGCTCACCTGGCGAGGTGGGTCGCCGTAGGGCTGCTCGTGCTGGCTTGGGCCATGCGGGAGGACGGCGCAGGTTCGATCATGCCGACTTGGCTGCCGCTGGTGGGTCTGGCCGCGCTGGTCTATCTCCATGCACGTATCCTCCCGTCCCCCTTGGAACTGCCGTGGAACCGCGCCGAAGGGGCCCGTGAGGAGAACGTCGATGCCGAAATTCCCGCCGCCAGCTTGCTCGTGGGCGACGAAGAAGAATATGGTCACGAACGCCTGGATGCCGGCAATTGGTGGCAGCGACAGCAGCAGCGGCGGCGAGCGTCCGAGCTGGCGCGCCAGGTCGAAGAAGATGCGCAGGTCGATGAGATCCTGCGCCGCGTGCACAAGTCGGGTATCGACGGAATCAGCCGGGCCGACCGCGACCTGTTGATGCGAGTCAGCCAGCGATGGCGAAGGGAGCGTCGGCAATCGGGAGGGGACGCGGGCGACTAGTCCCGCGCTGCGCCCCGGCTCGGATCGAAGCTCGCCCAGGCGTCGGGCAAGGGGGCCTCCACCACCACCTGTTCCCGAGTCATCGGGTGCTTGAAGCGGATGCTTCGACCATGCAGGGCGATGAGGCGCGACCGCGGATCGTTGACAGGTCGGCCGAACCGAGTACGGGCCCCGTATTGCTCATCTCCGACAATGGGTGCTCCGCGCGCCGAGGCTTGGACGCGGATTTGATGCGTGCGTCCGGTTTCCAATTCGATTTCTACCCAGGTAAAGCCGCTGGCAGCACTGATGACGCGATAGCCGAGTCGGGCTTCTTTGGCGCCCGGTGTGTGGGAATCGACAACGTCGACGTGGGCCTGATCGGGGCGTTTGGCCAAGTAGTCCCGCCACCGGCCGCTCGGGGAAGCCAGCTCCCCCTCCAAGATCGCCCAGTATTTCTTGGTAACCATTCGGCCGGCAAATTGCTCGGCCAGCCGCCGCGTTGCCCGTTGATGCCGAGCCATCACCACCACGCCGCTGGCCGGTCGATCGAGCCGATGCGGAACCCCCAGATACAGGCCTCCCTTCTTGCCTTCCCGGCGACGAAGAAACGAGCGCACACGCTCCTCGAGGCTGGGAATGCCTCGAGGAGCCTGCGTCAGCAGGCCGCCCGGTTTCAACACGGCCAGGCACGGCCCCGATTCATACAGTACCGAAACGACTGGAGGATCTGTCGGTTCCTCGGCCATCGCCGCGGCGCCGCTTACACTTGACCGGCCACGGGTACCACGAAGGGAGCTCGGTAGTGGCGAGTCAGCATGCGATCGGCCGCTTCGTGGTCGACGAAGGTCTCGGACTTGGGATTGAAAGCCAACGCCGGTCCCGCTTGCAGCTCGAGTCGGTCGAGCGACAGACCGTTCGCCTTCAGATGCTCCAGCATCCGTTCGAACGTATCCAGGTCGTTGTCGCGCGATGAGACCTGCGAAAGCCGCGATGCGACTTCGCGCACTGGCACCATTCCACCGAGTCGGTACGAGATGTTTCCTAAGTGGCAAAGAGCACTCGAAAGATGTCCTTCCTCAATGTCGGCGTTGAGATCGGACACGTTGCGGCTGCGTACGGCCGTAAGGAAGTTGGCGAAGTGATGGGCATCGCTTCCCGGGCCCTTGAATTCCTCGACCAATTTGCCCTCGAGGTCGAAGGCGGCGCCGCCCGCGTAGGAGGGAATCACCACATATCCGTCACTACCTTCGAAGATCACGCCGATCTTCGGACGGTACTTGCCGCTTTGGAATTCCACTCCCGAGCTGGATCGAGTCAGCGGTCCGGTCTCGAGTCCGCGAACCTCGAACACCAGCGATTGATCACCGTAGTCGTGGACGACCACCTGCGTATTGGCCGTCTCACCGGCGTCTTTGTAGCCCAAGCGACCACCGTAGCTGAAGACCGACTTGCAGAGAGATGAGACACCCATCCCCCAACGAGCGATGTCCATCTGGTGGATGCCCTGATTCCCCAAGTCTCCGTTGCCGTAAGCCCACTGCCAGTGCCAGTCATAGTGCAACCGCGGGCGGGTGAGCGGAGCTTCGGGAGCCGGACCGAGCCACAAGTTGTAATGGATATTCTTGGGAATGTCGTACTTGCCGCGAGCTCCGATCGACTTGCGACGCTTGTAGCAGAGTCCTCGAGCCACGCGGATGGTGCCGATTCCTCCCTTTTGCACGTGAGCGATTGCCGCTCGCATGCCCGGGTTCGACCGCGACTGTGTTCCGGTCTGACAGATCTTGTTGTACTTTCTCGCCGCCTCGACGACCCGCCGGCCTTCGCTGACGTTGTGGCTGACCGGCTTTTCCAAATAGACATCCTTGCCCGCCTGGATGGCCCAGATCGCAGCCAAGGAGTGCCAGTGATTGGGAGTGGCGATGGTGACGATGTCGATGCTCGGGTCGTCCAGCGCCTTCCGCAAATCGACGTACCGCTTCGGCTCGCGACCCTGGCGGTTGCCCACTTGCTTGGCGCGATTGGCCAGCACTTCTTCGTCGACGTCCACGATGGCGACGACTTCGGTATCCTTGCGGCCGGAAAAGAAATTGAGATGCGAACCGCCTCGGCCTCGCACACCCACACAGGCCACCCCCAAGCGCTCGTTGGCCGACGAGGAAGCGGAGTCGTCGGCTGACAGCCCGTGGGTTGAAGTCGCGACGACGGCAGCCGCCGAAGCCAGCATTGACTCTTCCAGGAATTGGCGTCGAGATTTTCGCGTCATCGAGAGATCTCCAAAGGCGGGAAGGAAGGGAAATCCGAGGCGGGCCTCGCTCGTGGGCTCTATCATACCAGCGGTGCGACCTCGATGCCAACCGGTTGGCGATCATCGATCGACTTGCGGTGGCATTCCCAGGCGAATCACCCGGTCGGCCAGAGCCGGGCAGAGGCGGTTGAGCCAGACCAGGGCCTTGCCGCCGGCCGTCAAGATTACCTCGCGGCGTCCCCGTCGCAACGCTCCCACCACGGCCGTGGCCACTGCCCGAGTCGACATGCCATGCCGGCTCAATCGTGAATCGGGGCCGTCCGTGGCCAGTAGCACTTCGAAGAACTCACTGGCGGTCGTGCTGGGACTGATCAAGATCACATCGATCTCGGGAGCCAGTTCCAGTCGAAGCGATTCACTCCAACCATGCAGCGCGAACTTGCTGGCGCAATACTCGGACTTGTTGGGGACGGCTCGGTACCCCAACACCGAACCGACGTTGACGATGGCCGGGCGCGTTCCCTGTTTGAGCAACGGGAGTACCAAGCGAGTCAGCTCCACCGGGGCAAAGAAATTGACACGCATGATCCGCTGGAGCCGCTGCGGGTCGCTGCGAACAAAGGGTCCCAGCGCGCCGACTCCGGCATTGTTGATCAGGACATCGAGAGCGGACCAGTGAGATTCCACCCAGTCCAGCAACCTGGATCGATGAGCCGGATCGGTGATGTCGCCCGCCAGATAGTCGATCTGCCTCCCTTGGCAGTGGAGACGTTCCCGCAGCTCGCGCAGCAACGCCTCGCGCCGCGCCGTCACCAACAGGCGGGCTCCCGCGTCGGCCAATTGAAGTGCGGTGGCCAGACCGATGCCCGATGACGCGCCGGTCAGGAGCACGCGGATGCCTTGAAGGTCGCGATGCATGGCGCAAGGTTTCCGTCAGCCGGCCTCGGCTCGAGGCAGGGAAGAACCGCCACCGGCTTCATCGGCTCGTGGCGCGGGGCAGGGGGTGATGATCGCATCCGATTCGTCGATCCGCCCGAGATACTTTTGAGGGATCCGGCAGTGAAGGGTCACACGCTCCTGAGTGTAGTGGCGCGAGAGGACCTCGCCGTGTTCGGCCAGGTAGGCCATCAACTTGCCATTGCCGATGTCGGTTTCGACTTTCACTTCGGCGAAGTCTCGACTCAAGGCGATGCTGACCGCTTCGGCCAGACGATCGAGACCTTCGCCGCTGATGGCGCTCACGGGAACCGCGTTGGGGAACTTGCGCATCAGCCCGTGCAAGCGAGACGGATCGTCGAGCTGGTCGATCTTGTTGTAAACCAGGACGGTATCCTTGAGGTCGATTCCGATTTCCTTGAGCACCTCATAGGCGGCGGCGATCTGGTCGAGCACTTGCGGGTTGGAAGCGTCGGCCACGTGGAGCAACAAATCGGCCTGCCTCGCTTCTTCCAGCGTGGCCTTGAAACTGGCGATCAAGCGGTGAGGCAGATCGCGGATGAAACCCACGGTATCGCTCAACAATACCGGGCCCCAACCGGGAAGCTGCCAACGGCGGGTGCGCGTGTCGAGTGTGGCGAAGAGTCGATCTTCGGCCAACACTTGTGCGTCGGTCAGGCGGTTCATGAGCGTACTCTTGCCGGCATTGGTGTAACCGACCAGCGAAACCGTCCTATGACCACGCCTCCCCGCGACCTGCCTCTCTTTGCGCCGCTGAATCACATCGAGCTCGCTGCGCAGGTCATGGATCCGTTTTTCCACCAGCCGGCGATCGACTTCCAACTGCTTTTCACCGGGACCTCGCATGCCGACGCCCATCTTCAATCGCGAGAGGTGCGTCCACATCCGCTTCAGCCGGGGAAGCGAATACTCGAGTTGAGCCAGTTCCACCGCCAGTCGGGCTTCATAGGTCTTGGCGTGGGTGGCGAAGATGTCGAGGATGAGTTCGGTGCGGTCGAGGACTTTGACGCCCAGTCCTTTTTCCAGATTGCGAGTCTGCGCGGGGCTGAGATCGTTGTCGAAGATCACCACGTCGGCTTCATGACGGTCGACGAGCAACTTGAGATCTTCGACCCGCCCTTTTCCCATCAAGGTCGCCGGATCGGGGCGTTCGCGCCGCTGCACGATTCCGCCCACCACGTCGGTTCCCGCTGTCTTGGCCAGTCCCCTCAGTTCTTCCAGTGGATCCCCGCTGTCTTTCCGGTCGCGAAGAACGACTCGAGCCAACACGGCCGTTTCACTCGCGACACTTCCCGTTCTTTCTTGTTCCAGCACGTCGGTATTCGGCTCCTTGAACGAATCGTGGTTTTCGGAGAATCTTTCCTCTCTCTCCCTATTGTAACCTCTGGCGGTCCGGTGCCCACTCCCTTTGTCGCTTTCGGCCGGCTTGAGCAGTAGTGCCCGGTGGACACTCAAGTTATCTTGGACCCTGTAACAGAGCCCGCCACATCGCCTCCGAGCCTCGGGCATGTTGCTTGCGGAATCGAGTTTTGTGACATCCTCTCAGAGCCTGCAACACAACCCGCCGCCGGATGTCCCGTTTTGGGGCCCGCGTAGATGGTTGATACCCGGAGAACGCTACGATGAAAGCAACCGACTGCCGACGTGCCGCCAGGACATGGCTGATTGCCATCGTGTTGCTGCTGTCCCTCCGTTTCGGGGAAGGACGACTCTCGGCGCAGCACTCCCGATTCGCCACTGCCGACAGCCGGCACGACTTCGTGCACTGGATCGAGTTGCGGAGTGCCGACGGCAGCCTCATCGATCCCCGGCAGTCGACGGCGCCCTATTCTCCCCGCGCCACTTGCGGGAAATGCCACGACTACGACACCATCTCCCAAGGCCACCATTTCTATCCCGGCAATGGTCGCCCACACGATGGCGATGCCGGTGACAACCAACCCGGTGAGCGGCATTCGAACGATCACGCCCAGGTGGCGGACCGTCCCGGCGAACCCCTGTTCTGGGTGGACGTGAAAACGGGAACCCAGATTCCTCTTTCGTTTCGCGGCTGGCCCGGAACCTATCACCCGGACGACCTGCGGCTTGGCCACTGGGAGCTGACGTTGCGGTTCGGCCGCTACTTGCCCGGCGGCGGGTTCGCCGAACCGAGTCTCGATGGCGACGGCGAGATTCCCAACGGAGCATGGAAATTCTCGGACGACGACGAGACTCCCAGCGGCCGATGGAAGCTTTCGGGCAAATTGGAGATCGACTGCCTGATCTGTCACACCCGCGATCGTTCCTACGACGCAAACGCGCGAGGCGACCAGATCGAGCAACAGAATTTCGCCTGGGCGGCGACCGTCGCCGCCGGCCTGGGTACGGTGAGCGGATCAGTCAAGGCGCTTCCGGACTCGTTCGATCCGGATGCGGAGAAGTCGGACTCGGGCGATACCGAGCGGCTCCCGGAGGTCGCCTATCGCGTCGAACGGTTCCGCCGCGACGGCAAGGTCTTCATCGACATCACGCGCACCCCCGACAGCAACCGCTGCTACTTTTGTCACTCGACGCGAACCATCGGCAGCCATGCGGATCGTGGGCCGAACTACGATCACGGCCTGCTGCCCCACGAAGATATTCATCTCACGGCCGGGCTTTCCTGCGCGGACTGCCACCGCAACGGTTTGGAGCATCGCACCGTCCGCGGCTTTCCCGGAGAACGTCACCCGGCCGGCAAAGAAGTGGCGGCACTCAGTTGCCGGGGGTGCCATGTCGGAGCGGAAAACTCGAGTGTGCCTCGAGGCATGCTGGGAGCACCCCAGGCCCGGCACCCGGGGCTTCCGCCCATTCACTTTGAGCGACTGGCATGCACGGCTTGTCACTCCGGGCCCTATCCTCGCGAGACGGCCGAACTGATGCAGACGGCTCAGGCACACCAGTTGGGCCTTCCGGCTCACCGCACGGCCGACGACCCTCCGCAGATCGTCGGGCCTGTTTTTCGCGCCGATCAGAACGGCGTCATCGCTCCGTATCGAGTCGTTTGGCCGTCGTTCTGGGGGGTCTTGCAAAAGGGCGAGATTCGGCCGATCCACCCCGACGTGGCATATAAGACGCTGCGCCGCACGTTGCGCGTGCGCCGCAACTTTCGCCGGGAAATCGGTGACGCCTTCGAGGAAAAACTGACCAAGGCCTTCGAAGCGTTAAGCAAAAAGGACCTCGGCGGTACGCCTGTTTTCGTCTCCGGTGGACGGGTCTACCTGACCGGAGATCCGCTCAAGCAAATCGACCACCGAGCCGCCGAGCCGTATGCTTGGCCGATCGCTCATGAAGTCCGTCCGGCCTCGCTGGCGCTGGGAGCGCGCGGCTGTACCGAGTGCCACGCCGAAGGCGCTCCCGTGTTCGCAGGGAGAGTCGTCGCCCGAGGGCAGGCCCCCGATCCCCATCCCAAGACGAGTGCGATGCGCGAGTGGGAGCGACTGGATGCCGCACGGCTGCGGCTGTGGAGCCGATCGTTCACCCTGCGTCCCCTCTTCAAATGGTTCGGCTTCGGTGTGCTCGCGGTCGTTGCCCTGGCCCTGTTGCGATGGTGGCCGTTGGCGGGACAACCCTACCCGAGTTCGGATTCTCCCTCATCGCGCCGATTGGGCGTGGCGGTAATGGTGGCCGGGTTGACACTGGTCGCCCTCGGTATCTTGACGACGACCGGGCTGGTCGGCTGGCTCGGGGCCGGACACCTGGGCGGTCTCGGCCTGCTGATCCATATGGTCGGCTCGGGACTCTTTCTCACATGCCTGGGGTACTGGGCTGTCACCGGAGCGCGACGAGCTCGAAAAGGTGTTCCGCTTTGGCCGGGAACGGGGGCGTGGCAAAACGCACCGGCGAAACTGGGGATGGTGCTGTTCCTGGTCGGTGGCTGGTTGGCGGCGGCCACGATGTTGGTGAGTATGCTGCACTGGTTCGACACGCCCGAGTTGCGGAACCTGTTGGTCATCCATCGGGCTTCGGGATTGGCCGCGGTCGGCGGCTTCCTTCTGTTCGTAGCGGCACGCCTGGCGCTGCGCCTGGGCTGAGGCAGGCTTCCGGCTTCGGCTGACGAACTCAACGCCCTTTCTCGGGCGATTTCTTGCCGGACCCAACGGGACACCTTGGCAGATGAGACACCGAGGACTGCCCAAGAACTAGGCAGCCCAGTTTCTTGGCACGGATGCCCGGCGTTTATGCAGCGAGGGGCATCTGTCGTAAGTCTTTATTTTGCTAGCAGCTAGCACGTGCGACTTGTCTGGTTATGAGGATTCGGGTGACGGTGAACCGGAGAGGGACGGCCCGAGTCGGATCTGGGCCGACCGGGGTGCCGGAGAGCTTGACACTGGAAGGACAAAGTCGCAGATGGATAACACCAAGGGGTCATCAGGGCCGAATCAGCCTCAGTTCGATCTGCTCTCGGCAGCTCGCCGAATTGAGATCGCGGCCGAGCAGGTCTATCAATCGGGTGTCGACTGGGCCACGTTCTACCGCCGGGTGCTGGGAGAAAGCGGAGTGGTCCGCGAGGTGTTTTCGACGGCGGATCAATGGGAGCGGTTCAAGCGGACGCCGGCTTACGATCGGATTCAGGAGATGTTGGCTGATTTGCGGCGCAAGGCGGAGGCTTCGGGGAAGAAAAAGACGAGATCGGGGAAGGGTGGGGCGGTCGGTACCGAGTCTCATCGCGTGCATGAGCCGACTCAGATGATCACCATCCGCATCCCTGCCAGCCTTCACAAAGGCTTGCTGGCTGAGGCGGACGAGTTGGGGACCAGCATGAACCAGTTGTGCATTTCCAAGCTCCTGCAACTGGTGGAGCAAAAGCTGGTTCCCGCATCGAAGCGAGAGAGATCGTCGCGCGGGCAGTCGACGAGCGCCGATTCGGTCGATTCGAAGGACGGTACGGACTGGCTCGAATCGCTGGTGACGTAACGGTGGGTTGGGCGTTCCCTTGATCGACGCGATTGCGCGGGAGACAATAGAAAAGCCCACGCTGAATCGGTCGTCGAGTGGATCGGGGCCGAGGAATGTCGGCTGGGGGCGGGCCGGATGGTCGCTGGTCGGCACGCGTGCCGGCGAGAGGAAAGTCCGGGCTCCGCAGGACAGGGTGGTCGGTAACGCCGACCGGCCGCAAGGCTAGGGAAAGTGCAACAGAAAGCAAACCGCCTCGGCCTCGGCTGAGGTAAGGGTGAAACGGTGAGGTAAGAGCTCACCAGCGGTCGAGGCGACTCGACCGGCTAGGCAAACCCCACCCGGAGCAAGGCCAAGCAGAGGGGAGGCGACCCCGGTCGCCACGGACCGGTCCGGTCCGTTGGACCTTCGGGTAGGCTGCTGGAGGCGTCGAGCAATCGGCGTCCTAGAGAAATGACCATCGCCGCGGCCGACTACCAGACGCTCGGCCGCGGTACAGAACCCGGCTTACAGGCCCGCCCCCCGCCGACATTCCTACTTTTCCCACAGTCGGCTCACGTTTCCTTTTTCGTCGACCACGAACACCATCTTGGCTCGCGAATCGGCCACGTAGACCTTGCCTTGGTGGAAGGCCAGTCCGACCGGGTTATCGAATTGTGGTGAGCTGACCCACTTCTCCGGCTTGCCGTTGGGGGTGATTCGCCATAGGCATTTGCCATAACCGTCACTGACGACCGCCGAGCCGTCGGCGGTCAGGCAAACGTCATGAGGAAACGCGAAGGGTTGCCCCGAGACCACGACTTCCACCTTGCCATCGGCGGCCACGCGTCGGAGTTGATGTTTGCCTCGAGAGACGACCCACAGTCGGCTTTGCGAGTCGACGGCGATGCCGATCGGAGCGGCCAGTGCGACGATTTCCTGAGGCGGCCCGTTTTCCGCCAGCTTCCAGATTCGGTGGACTTCCAGGTCGCTCACATAGATCGTTCCGTCAGCGGCCACGGCGATGCCCATCGGCTTGCCGATTTTTCCCTTGGCCAGCGGCTGCGGTTGGGCCGACTCGTCGAAGCGATAAACCTCCCACGTGGACGAGTCGCCGGCCAGCAGGCGGTTCTGCGGATCGACGGCCACGCAGCGAACTCGATTGAGCGGTGTGCGGAACTTCTTGTCGGCCTGGAAGTAGATTTCCCGTTTCCCGTCGCGGATCCGCCATATTCCGGGGAGGTTGAGGTCCGCGACATAAACCGTGCCGTCGGAGGCCACGGCCACGTCGACGGGGTACTGCACGGCGGTCTCGGCGTTCACGCGGTGGAGTCCGCAGGCAACCATCAGGCCCAGCAGGCATCCGACAACGAGGCGGTGACGAACCAGAGGGCGGGCAGGTGTTTGCAACGAAGCGAGCATCGGAGAATCCCTCAACGACGAGAACAATGAAACGGCGGCTCCAACAGGCCCGGGATCGCAAGCGAACCGGAATGTCGTGATGCCGGCTCGACGGGGTTGTCACAAAACTCCATGCCGCACGCAACCCGTCCGAGCCGGGGGAGATATCTGAGCTGGGAGATGACACGGCGAGTTTCGGTGCAAAGTCTAAGAGGCTGTCATAAAACTCCAAGCTGCAAGCAACATGCCCGAGGCCGGAAAGCGGCACGGCGGGTTTTGTTACAGCCTCTAAGATAGTCGATCGGGGCGGCGGGAGCGAGTCGACGGGAGTGCCGCAGATTGGAGCGACTGCGATGGTATCGGTGCGGAGCCGCGGGCCGCTGGATAACCGGGGCCGGACGATCGGTCGGGGCGATGCTGAGGAAGATACGGATCGCGCGCGTTTCGCAGTCCACGAAATCACTGTGGCGCGAGTGGATGAGAGTGGCAGCGGGAGAGCCGGAGGGCCGATAACCACAAAGCACTCGCGCGCGGGCCGTCGGTAGGGCGGCCTGAGGGCGAAGACAACCGGAGGTCGATCGACGGGCAAGGATGCGCCCGAAACCAGCGCGAAGCGTCCACCGCTTCGCGCCGACGAATCGTAGAAGCCTGTTCGAGCTTTCCAGCCACTTTCCCGCTGGGAGGGAAGTTTCCATCAGGAAGGTCGCTGGGGGCGAGGACGTGGCTGCAGTTAGAGGCTTGCTTCGTAACATCTGCGCGCCGTGCGCGCATCGGGCACTGGCTTTCGGTTGTCACCACCACTCCTACAGCCTACGGTCTCCCGTCTCCAGCCTTGCGGGCGAAGCCCGCGTTCGGGACTGGTAAACGGCGCATCCCCACCATGACGCAATTCACTCGGCATCTTGCGGATAAGCTGGTCGCTCTGGCATGGGCCGCGGTCGCGGTCTTGCTGGCCGCGTCTCTGCTGACCTACGACGTGGCCGACCCGTTGCCGGATCCGTGGCCCCCGCTGGACCGGATCTACTCGCCCGACCGACTGGTCGATCCGGTCAATGCTCAAGTCACCAACGCCTGTGGCTGGCTAGGCGCCGTCACGGCCGACATCATGCTCACGGCGATCGGAGTCAGCGCGTACTTGCTGGTGTTGCTGGTGGTCGCCCAGGCGGTTCGCAGTTGGCTGGGTCAGCGAAGCGACACGCCTCGGATGCAGTTGCTGGGTTGCCTGCTGACACTGGCCGGCGTTTCCTCGCTGGCCGCGCTCCTGATTCCGGGCTGGTCGCTGGGACCGGTGATCGGTGCCGGCGGCTATCTGGGAGCCTTGCTGGCGACCGTGTTGCGGTTGCACTTCGCCATCGTCGGAGCCACGATCGTGGCTGCCAGTGTGTTGGCCGCCGGGCTGCTGCTGCTGATCGACGAGACGTTTTATCGACCGTTGGCCTGGTTGGCCAAATGGACCGGGCGTATCGTGCGTCGCGTTGCCGGTGGCAGAGACGGAGCGGGGACCATCGGCGCGGAAGACGATGCGGCGGCGGAAACCTCCACGGGACCATCCATTCGTATCCGCGGCGAACGGATCGAACTGCAGGAGGAAGACGAAGAAGAAGCCGGGGACGAAGCCGAACCGGAATGGGAGGAAGCCGACCTCGACGCGGACGAGGAAGCCGGCAATGCCGACGACGAGACTTCCCGCAAGCCGGCGGCGTCGGTGCCCGTCAAGGTCAAGCGTCGCGCGAAGAAGCGGCATGAAGAGGAACTCGATCGGGACGAAGTGATGACGCAACTCGACCAGGCGTCCCTCACGACCACCGACTACGGCTATGTGCTCCCATCGCTCGATCTGCTGGAGATCAGCGACGACTTCTGCTTTGAAGAGCAGGCCAAGGAAGTTCGCAAGAAAGCCAAGGTGCTGGAACAGACGTTCGCCAATTTCGGCTTCACGGTGCGGGTCGTCGAAATCGAGACCGGCCCGGTGATCGCGCAGTACGAAGTCGAACTGGAAGCCGGACTGCGGCTCTCCAAGATCACCGGCCTGGCCGACGACCTGGCGATCGCCCTGCGCGTTCCCAGCGTGCGCATCGTCGCCCCCATTCCCGGCAAGAACACGGTCGGGATCGAGGTTCCCAATGAAACGCGTCAGATCGTTCGGCTGCGCGAGATCATGGAGGAGACGTCGCGCAAGGTCGACAAGATGAAGATCCCCCTGTTTCTGGGAAAAGACGTTTGCGGCAATCCGCTGGTGGTCGACCTGGCCACGATGCCCCACTTGCTGATCGCCGGCCGCACCGGTACCGGAAAGAGTGTCTGTCTCAACGCCATCATCACGTCGATGTTGATGACGCGGCGGCCCGACGAAGTGCGGATGCTGCTGATCGACCCGAAAATGGTCGAACTGAGCGGCTATGGTCGTCTGCCGCACCTGATGCACCCCGTCGTGACCGACATGCGCAAAGCCGAGGCCATTCTCGCTTGGGCGGTCGACAAGATGGAAGAACGGTACAGTCTGCTGGCGAAAGTCGGTGTGCGCAACATCAGCAGTTACAACAAGCTCGATCGACAACAACTGATCGACCGGCTGCAGCCCGCCAACGAACAGGAGGAACAGGCCATTCCCAGCCGGCTCCCGTTCATCGTCATCGTGGCCGACGAAATGGCCGATCTGATGATGACCGCGGGCAAGGAAGTCGAGCAGCACATCATCCGGCTGGCCCAGAAGAGTCGGGCCGTCGGCATCCACCTGATCTTGGCCACCCAGAAACCGACCGTCGACGTGATTACCGGATTGATCAAGTCGAACCTGCCCGCTCGGATCTCGTTCCAGGTCGCCAGCCGCACCGACAGCCGGGTCGTGCTCGATGAAATGGGCGCCGATAAACTGCTCGGCAACGGAGACATGTTGTTCCTCTGGCCCGGAACCAGCAT
>JALSIV010000310.1 GCA_026989685.1 Pirellulaceae bacterium
CAGTATCCGACGGCCGGAGCCTCTTCGTCGGTGGCCGCCGGTTCGACACCTTCCAGCGGCACTCAGCAGGGCTTCTATTCCCCGCGTTATCCGGTCGGCCCGTCGGCTCGAACCGCCAATGCGGCGACCGCATCACCCGGCTATGGTACGAGCGGAAGCGTCGGCTATCCCAGTGCGACTCCCAGCTATCCCGCCGCCTCAACCGGTTTCAACCCGGCTGCCGCCACCGCCGCGCCTGCCACCAACCGTGGCGGCTACGCCCCGGCTACGCCTGCCGCCTACGGGGGCAGCAGTTACCCGTCGACTCCTACCGGTTCGTCAACCGCGCCATCGGGCTATCCGTCGTCCAGCGGTTACGGCACCGGATCGACTTATCCCGCCAGCAGTTCGTTTACTCCTGGCAGCACCGGACGCAGTTCGAGTTTCCCCGCGACGAGCAGCGGAAGCGCCTATCCGCAGCCCTAAGTCCAGTCGCTTGCCGTCCATCACCGCAGACGAAACGCGTTGCGTCGTTATCCGGCGCAACGCGTTTTTTGTTGCAACAGATTGGACTCCGTCGCCTTTCGGTTACCAGCCCATCACCATGTTCGACTCGATGACCTTGCGAGCTCGCTCGAGATCGGTACCCGTTTCGTGCATGTAAAGTCGAATGGCGTGCACCTTGTCCCCCGCCGCTTTGGCCAGACAGTCGCGGGCCACATCACAGGCGTCTCGGGAATCGGCCAGGCCCAAAGCCGCCTTGGAAATGACCCAAGTGTCTCGAGGACGTTTGGTAAGGCGAATGATTTCGTCACTCGGATAGGCACTGGAAACGACGTCGCGAGCAGCAGGTTCGTCGTCGGCCCACGTGATGATGATGTGAGCGTTCGTCTCAACCTCGAACAGCGGCATGATCTGATCTCCACGAGCGACAAAAGGCGCGAGACGGCCACCTGGCGGACGCACAAGAAGGGTGGCCAACGTTTAAAGAATAGTGGGGGGACGCCGTTGTCTTCAAGGTGGGCCCGGCAGCCGCAGCAACGAGCGGGCGTGGAGACGCGGTTCGCCGGGCCGGCCGGTGCAGCCGGCCCAGCGACGCAGTGTGAGGACAACTCAGCCGTCCGTTACAGCCGTCTGCGGACGCTGCTGCTTCAAGGAGTTCAGCCGGCTGGCTTGGCTGCGGATTTCCTCGTAGGTGTGGACGATATCCGACGACAACTCGGCCGTCGGCTGCAGAATCCGCTGCGCTTCCTGGACGATCTCGCTGCGCATCGCCTCGTCGTCCATCTGGCACAGTTCCCGGACCTTCTCCCGGAACTGCTGAATGCTCGTGTGCTGGAGTGCCAGCGATCGGCGGATGCGCTGAGAGACGATCTGGAGCTGGCGAATCAGTTGTTGAGCCTGCTCCATGTCTCGCTGACGCTCCCGCTCGGCTCGGCGGACCTGACTCCGGCCGAAGATGTACCCGATCAGTGCTACGGCAGCCAGCGCCGTGGTGATGGGAAGCCCGATGCCCCACTGAATTGCCGTCGCCGTGACCATCGTCATCCCCTCGATCATCCCCTTGAAAATACTCTCCATCATTGGTTTGCCCCCCGTTCGATTTCGTTTGAGATTTGTAATTTGAGATTTGAGATTTGAGATTTGAGATTTGAGATTCGAGATTTGAGATTCGAGATTTCTAGTCTGAAATCTGAAATCTTGAATCTGAGATTCCTAGCCTGAAGTCTGAAGTCTGAAGTCTGAATCCTGAAGCCTGAAGTCTGAAGTCTGAATCCTGAAGCCTGAAGCCTGAATCCTGAAGCCTGAAGTCGAATGCCGTACCGCTGCCCCGTCCGGGGCGAATCACAAGGGTGAATCGCCGTGTCGTCACAGTGGGTCAATAGTTGGTGCGGGATCCGAACCCTCTCAGGCACAGAATCCCCAGCACCAGCGCCACGCCACTGACAACCAACCACTCGCGATAGCTGAAGTTGGCCATCGAGTTGAGAGCTCGTGCTGACAGCAGGTGAAGTTGGTACTGGATTTGCGACCACATGGCTTTCACCTTCTCGCGCAAGGCCTTCATACTGGGTCGATACTTTCCGACGTTGTGCCAACCGTAGGTCGCCCGGCAAGGCCACGGCGGAGTTGGGAGATGAGAATCGCCGGAAATCCCGGCCCCGCTGGCCGGGATGCACCCGTCTTGCCGAAAAAGCGGGGGATTCGTATCATCGGGTGTTTGCCGTACCGCGTGTCCGATAATGCAGCCGTGCCACGTCGTGCCGAATGACCGGCAGGTTTCCGTCCCCCCCAGTGATCTTGGAGCGACCTAGGGCACCACCCGATCGAGGGAGTCAACAGGAGAACACGAGTCCGATGAAAGAAGGCATTCACCCGAACTACTTTGAGACGAAAGTCACCTGCGGCTGCGGGAATTCGTTCGTGACGGGCGGAACCAAGCCCGAACTGAAGATCGACATTTGCAATCAGTGTCACCCGTTTTACACGGGCAAGCTGAAATACGTCGACACGGCCGGGCGGATCGAGAAATTCCAAAAGAAATTCGCCGCCGGCACCTATGCCAGCTTGCAGACCGCCAAGAAGAAAAAGAAAAGCTGAAGAGGCCCTTCTTGGTCCGAGGGGGCTGTGCGAGGCGGCGGGGCGTGGTTCTTTTCTTTCCGGCCCGCTTACCGATAATTGCTGCGCGGAAGGCCGCGCGTCCAAAGCCCGGTGGCCGCCCGGTCATCCACCTACGGCCGGCAAGTGCCGGACAACCGCGTGGCGTCGGTGAGCCAACATGATGCGAGAGACCTTAGAAGAAAAACTGTCCCGCTACCGAGAATTGGAGCGGCAGATGAGCGACCCGGAGGTGCTGGGGAATTCTCAGCGCCTCGCGGAAGTCGCGCGCGAACACGGCATGCTCGCCCGACTCGCCACCAAGTACCAATCATTCAAGGATCTCAGCGATGAGATTGCCCAAGCCAACCAGATGCTCCAAAGCAGCGATCCTGAAGAGCGGGAGTTGGCGGAGATGGAATTGCCCGAACTGAAGGAGCGCCGGGAGCAGGTCTGGAATGATCTGCTCGATCTGACCGTTGGGGGAGAAGATGCGGCTCGCCGCCGCTGCGTGATGGAAATCCGAGCCGGAACCGGAGGGGACGAGGCGGCCCTGTTCGCTCGAGATCTCTACGAAATGTACCGCCGCTTCGCCGAGTCTCAGGGGTGGAAGGTCGAAGTGATGGGAGCCAGCCCCACCGAACTGGGCGGCTTCAAGGAAATCACACTCGCATTCAACGGCGAGGGAACGTATCGCATGCTGCAGTACGAAAGTGGTGGACATCGAGTGCAGCGTGTGCCGGAGACCGAAGCCCAGGGACGGATCCATACATCGGCGGCGACCGTGGCCGTGCTGCCCGAACCGGAGGACGTGGAAGTCGAGTTGAAACCGGACGATTATCGGAAAGACATCTTCCACGCCAGCGGACCCGGTGGGCAGCACGTCAACAAAACCGCCTCGGCCGTTCGGTTGACCCACTACGAAACGGGGATCGTGGTGTCGATGCAGGACGAAAAGAGCCAGCACAAGAACCTGGCCAAGGCTCTGCGTATCCTCAAATCGCGCATCTATGAGCAACGTCAGCGGCAACAGCACGAGCAACGAGCGGCCGAGCGAAAGTCGCTGGTGGGCAGCGGAGACCGCAGCCAGCGGATTCGCACCTACAACTTTCCGCAAAACCGAGTCACCGACCACCGGATCAACTTGACGCTCTACAAACTGGACCAGATCCTGGCCGGAGACCTGCACCCGATTCTCGACGCGCTGATCGAACACGACCGGCAGCAATACCGCGATGCCATGGGAGCTTTCGACGGCTGATCGGATGGATCTTTCCCCATCGACCCGACCATGAATACTCCCGCCACCAACCGTGATGCGACTTGGACCATCGGCCGGTTGCTGCAGTGGACCACCGAACATTTGGCGAAAAAGGGGGCCGACTCTCCGCGGCTCGACGCCGAAGTTCTCCTGGCCAAGGCACGCGGTTGTACGCGAGTCGATCTCTATACTGCTTTTGAAGAGGTGGCCGACGCGGAACTGCGAGCCTCCTTTCGAGAACTGGTGCGCCGGCGACTGGCGGGAACTCCGGTCGCCTACCTGGTGGGACAACGCGAGTTCTACTCCTTGAGTTTCGAAGTGACTCCCGCCGTGCTGATTCCCCGCCCCGAAACCGAACATGTGGTGCTGCGTCTGTTGGAGCTGGCGAATCCCGATTCCACCGGCCCCGCTCCTCGCGTCCTCGACTTGGGCACCGGCAGCGGCGTCCTGGCGGTCTGCGCGGCCAAGTATCTTCCCAAAGCCGAAGTGGTTGCCGTCGATTGCAGTCGCGAGGCACTCGAGGTGGCGCAGCGAAACGTCGAGCGCCATCAAGTGGAAGATTGCGTCCGCCTGATCCAGAGCGACTGGTTCGAAAGCCTGCAGGAGGAACCGCCGTTCGATTTCATCGTTTCCAATCCGCCGTATGTCAGCGAGCAGGAATTCGCCGAGTTGCCGGTCGACGTCCGCGAACATGAACCAGCCGTGGCACTCGTCAGCGATGAAGACGGCCTGGGGGCCACGCGGCGGATCATCGATGCCTCGCCGGCTCATCTGAAGCCTGGTGGTTGGCTGATTCTGGAAACCAGCCCCATGCTGGCCGACCGAGTGGCCGAGCGGTTTCGGCAGTCGGAGTGTTTCGATCGAGAAGAAATCGGTCGGGATCTCGGTCGCCGGCAGCGAGTGGTCAGCGGGCGGAGGGCGTAAGGACTCGTCCGAAGCAAGGCGTCAGGCAAAGAACTCGCCGACAGCGACTTTCCAACCAGGCACCACGTCGCCCGCATCGAGCACATCTCCACCGCCAAGCAACTGGCAACTCTGCGGATTCCTGTAAGCGTGAACGACCCGAGTTCGAGGGTCGACCACCAGCACCATCTGCACTCCCGATCGCAGCCACATGCGCGCCTTTTCTTCCACGTCGGAAAAGCGATCATTCGGTGATACCACTTCGACAACCAAAGAGGGAGCCACTTCCAGGTAGCCGGTCGGGTCTTCGATGGTGGCCAGAGTCGGCGCGGAAACGAACGCGACATCGGGAGCGCGAACCGTATCGGGATCTCGCGAGATGATAAAGCCGGTTTCCGCGCCGCAAACGGAACCCAGCGAGTTTTTGCGCACATGTTGATCGAGCAACGAGCCGATTCGTAGTGCCACCCTCCCATGCTCGAAGCCGCCCGGCGCCATCATCTGGAGCGTTCCGTTTACAAGTTCGTAGCGGTCCTTGCCATCCGGAAGATTCGCCAGGTCCTCTGCCGTGAGTTTTCGGGCTGCCGAAGATCCTTGCGATGTCCCGGTTGTACTGGATCGAGTCGACATCGTCACAACTTCTGGGATGCGAGAACATTTTCAGGTGCAAGCAATGGACCGGACATTCAGTATAGCCGATGACAACCATGGAAATCGAAATGTTGCTTCGGCCCGCCGCAGCCCCCAATTCCCGTCGTCTTGCTCGCGGCAGGCGGCCTCCTAATCGGCGTGAACCGAGTCCAGCACGGATTTCCAGAGAGGCTTGTACTGAGGATACTCGCTCGCCTTGCAGGCGAACGAGACGGAGTACATCGTTTGCTTGACCGGAAGGAAATACTGGACATTGACGACACGGTGCCGTTGGACCGTAGTCACGGTCCGCACAAAATAGGCGCGCTTGTTGTCGATCTCGGTGAATCCATCTTCCAGTGGCGTGAATTGCGGCGGCAAGGACGAACGGGTTTCCTTTGGTAGATCGTCCAAAGGGGGCTGGCCATCGTAGGGATCGGCCGAAACCGTAAAGTTGGCGGCGAATCCGTCGTCGGTTGGACCTTGGAACGTGAGGATACTCAGAGGGTGCAACACTTGGCGCCAGCCTCCAGGGGGAATCAGCGAAAAAGCGTGACCGTCTGCGAGAACACGGTTCTTGCCCGCGTGCCGGCCTGCCCCGCTTTCCCCGGCATCCTGTTGCTCGTCCTTGTGGACTGCGCGTTGCGACGTCTCGGCCGAGTCGGCCCGAGTCGACTCAGTGCTCGGCGATGTCGAGGGTGGCGCAGCAGAATTCCCCTTGGTTGCGACCTCCTCAGGCGGTTGGCGGAGTACGACGGCCAGTCCGATCAGGGCGAATGCGGCGCCGGCCGAGGCGATGCCAAGGAGGAACTTGCTCTGTGCGGTACTCACGTTTCACCTCGCAGCCGGCTATTCCTCTTCTTCCTCGAGTTTGGCCTTGGCGATGATCTCCTGCTGCACGTTGGGCGGCATCACGTCGTAATGGCTGAACTCCATTGAATAGCTCCCCTGCCCTCCCGTCATGCTGGAGAGGGTTCGGGCGTAGGTGGTTACGGAGCGGAGCGGCACTTCGGCGTGGACGGTCTGCAGATTGCCACCCGCCGAATCACTGCCCAAGACGCGGCCTCCCCGGCCCGACATGTCGCTGTAGACATCCCCCACATAATCCTCGGGAACGGTGACGTCGAGCTTCACGACCGGTTCGAGCAGGCACGGTTTGGCTTCCAGAAATACGTTGCGGAACACCATCGAGCCGGCCGTTTTGAAGGCGGTTTCCGAACTGTCGACGGGATGGTGTTTTCCGAAATGGACTTCTACGCAGACATCCTGGACCTGGTAGCCGGCGATCACGCCCTTGGCCATCCGCTCCTTGAAGCCCTTTTCGACGGCCGGCATGAAGTTGCCGGGGATCACGCCTCCCACGATCGAATCGATCCAGAGGAAGTTGTGTGTTTCGTCGTAGTGGATTTCCTTGAGTTGCGGGAAGCGATCCTTGGTGGCGAACTCCTCGATGTTGGTGCCTCGAGGCAACGGCCACATGCGGATGTGGACCTCGCCGAACTGCCCGCGGCCACCGGTCTGTTTCTTGTGGCGGTAGCTGCCTTCGGCAGGAGCCTGAATGGTTTCCCGGAAGGGGATTTTCGGTTCCTTGGTTTCGACTTCCAGCTTGTCGCGCCGCGACAGACGCTCCTGGATGATCGTCAGGTGCAACTCGCTCATGCCCGTCATCACCAATTCCTTGGTTTGCGGATCTCGATCGAGGCGGAAGGTGGGGTCCTCTTCCACGACTTTGTTGAGGCTGGCCGAGAGTTTGGTTTCGTCCCCGCGACTCTTGGGAGACACCGCCAAGCCGACCATCGGCGTGGGAAACTCGATCGGCGGCAGTTCGAACTCCCCCAGCACCGAGTTGGTGTGAAGGTCGTCCATTTTGGCCACCGCTACGATTTCTCCCGGGCCGGCCGAGTCGATCTGCTCGGTATCGGCTGCCTGCACTCGCAACAGCGGTCCCATCTTCACCGGTTTCCGCGCCGTGGAAACCGGGACCATGTCGTCCTTCTTCAAGGTGCCGCTGTAGATCCGCAGGAAACTCAGCTTCTGCACGAACGGGTCGATGCGGGTCTTGAAGACTCGAGCGACCAAGGGACCGTCGGCATCGGGAGTCACCACCGTCTCTTCCCCGTCCTTCGTGGCTCGGATCGGGTGGCCTGCGGGGGAGACACCGCACAGCGAGACGGCGTCGAGCAGTTCGGTGACGCCGATCGATTTTTTGCCGGAACAGCAAAGGATGGGGATCAACGTTCCGGCCGCGACCGCCTGGCCGATCAGTTTGCCCAGTTCCTCTTCGCTGAGCGATTCGCCTTCGAGGTACCGTTCCATGGCCGCTTCATCGGCTTCCACGATCGATTCGATCAGCGGGTCGTGAATCTCGGCCGGATCGATCAGGGCGCCCGACGTGTCGTCGGGAACGTTGAGCGTGCTGGCCACACCGCGGAATGCTCCACCTTGGCCCAGCGGAACGTTCAACAGCACGCACCGGCTCCCCCACATTTCCTGAATGGAAGCGATCAACGCCGGGAAATCGATGTTGTCGGCGTCCATGCGGTTGATCACGATCATGCGAGCCAGGCCGTGCTTCTCTGCTTCGTCGAACACCCGGCGGGTGTTGACTTCGATGCCGGACTGGGCATTGATCACGATCAGCGCGTTGTCGACTCCGGCCAGAGCGCAAATCGTCTGGCCGATGAAGTCGGGATAACCGGGCGTGTCGAACGCGTGGAAGAACTTGCCCCGGTGGCGGAAATGAGTCAGCGTGGACTCGATGGTGTATTTGTGCTTCTTCTCTTCCGGGTCGAAGTCGCAGATGCTCGTCTCGTCGTCGACGCTCGGGTTGGCATTGACCGTTCCCGTGGCCACCAGCATTTGATCGACCAGTGTGGTTTTTCCGGTCGAACCGTGTCCACAAAGAGCGATGTTGCGAATGTCCGCCACCTTTGCTTTTGCCATCGATGGGTTCCTTCCTGTTCACCTGCCAAATGAAGAAGTGTCCGCGGTTGGGTCGGTAAGCGATCTTGCTAACCCCTGTAGGGAGAGTCGGGGGTGGGAGAGGCCGCTGCCGCTTGCAGCAGCTCCGGAAGCGTCACCGTTCCCTCGTACAGCGCTCGGCCGACGATACAACCGCTGACGCCCGTGGAGCCCAGGGCGACCACGTCGTCCCGTTTGCCGACGCCTCCCGAAGCGATCACCGGCCAGGGTGCCGTCGCCGCCATGGCGGCCATCGCTTTCAAGTTGGGGCCGGCCAACGTTCCGTCGAGCATAATATCCGTGTAGACCACGGCCGCCAAAGGCAAGTCCCGGTACTGTTCCACCAGCGACTCCACCGTTACCTGACTGGGCCGCTCCCATCCGCAGGTGGCCACTAGGCCGTCTCGAGCGTCCAGCCCCAGGACGAGTCTTCCCGGAAACCGCTGCGCCATGTCGCGAAACCAATCCGGAGACTCCACCGCTGCCGTGCCGACCACCACCTGTTGGGCACCGACCTCAAGCCACCGACGGACGGCTGCTTCGTCACGGATGCCGCCCCCCACCTGGCACGGCAGGGCGGTCCGGTCGATGATCGCCGAAATCGCCGCCGCATGGGTCGCCTCGCCTGTGCGAGCCCCATCCAGATCGACCAGATGCAGCCGCTCGGCTCCCAGGCTCTTCCAGTGGTCCGCCATCACCGCAGGATCGTCGCCGTAGACCGTCTCCGCCGCGAAATCGCCTTGCGTCAGACGTACGCACTTTCCACCGCGAAGGTCGATGGCGGGCCAGATATCCATGAATTCAGGGCGTGGTGAAGTTCCGAATGGGCAACCGCTACAAAACTCGGAATATGACAGAGAACGCGGCATTCTGCAAGTAGCGATGCTCGACGCTCGCAGGTAGAATGCGACCTCCCACACTTCCCGATCTCCGTGTCCCCGTGAGACCCCGGTCGATTCTCGACGGGACGGAGGAGAGGAACGTTACAAAATGGAAAACACCAACGTCGTCATCGTCGATTACGGCATGGGGAACTTGCGCAGCGTGCAAAAGGCGCTGGAGCACGTCGGTGCCCATGCCCTGGTTTCATCGGACCCGGCCCGTGTCGCCTCGGCGGATCGCCTGGTGTTGCCCGGCGTAGGAGCTTTTGCGGACGCGATGCACGAACTGCGGCGCCGTGATCTGATCGATCCGCTTCGCGAGTTTCTCCAGACCGATCGCCCCTTCCTGGGGATCTGTCTGGGCCTGCAACTGCTGTTCGACGAAAGCGAAGAGGGAGGAGAAGAAGGGGGAGAGGCTGCGGCCGGCCTGGGGTTCATTTCGGGCCGTGTTGTCCGCTTTCCTCGCTCGGACCAGCACAAAGTCCCGCACATGGGGTGGAATCAAGTCGAGGCTCAACAGCCATCGCCGCTGATGGCGGGGATGGACCAGTCGAGTTGGTTCTACTTCGTCCACTCGTACTACGTCGTGCCGGAGCAGGAGTCGGATGTGTGGCTGACATGTCGGTACATCGTTCCGTTTTGTGCGGCCATTCGGCGTGGCCCCGTTCACGCAACCCAGTTTCACCCGGAAAAGAGCCAGCGCGTGGGGTTGAAGCTGCTGAAGAATTTCATGGCGCTGTAGGTCGGGCTCTTGCCGAGATCCTCTCGACTCGGGTTGGGCGCAAAACGAAAGCGAGACTCGCTGCCGCGCAAGTCTCGCCTCACGTTGTTCTTACCCAATGCGATCGACGGGGACCGCGATTGGCTATTTTTTCTCTTCCTTCTTCGCTTCTTTTTTCTTCAGACCGTCTTTACAGGCCTCGCAGCAGATGAACACGTCCTTGCCGTCGACATTGACCTTGATCGGCACGCCCATCGCTCCGAGCGGTTCATCCGACACGGGGCAGACTTTCTGCTTTTCGGCCAGCGCTCGGTCTTCGGGCGAGAGCTTCGCCAAGTTGGCGGAGATCTTGTCACCGCCCCCGGCATCCCCGTGGTCGTGATCGTGGTCGCCATGGTCATGGTCGCCATGATCGTGATCATGGTCGCCCTCACCGTGGTCGTGACCCGAATGATCCTCGCCGCCACCGGTGGCTGCCGTCGTGTCACCGCTGGTCTCCCCGCCGCCATTGCCCGCCTTGTTGCAGCCGAACGCCAGCACGGCACACAGCACGAGGCTCGCACCCATCCACTTCATCCACTGCATGATCGATTCCTCCCTTGTGGAACATTCACTTGCTTACGGTAGTTTTCCAAAAGATCGTTTCTGCGGGGCACAGCTCACCCAACCCCGTATTTCAGTCTAGCCAGCCCGGTGACTTTGCGATAGCCGGAGGCCGACCTACGAGTGGGCTTTCTCTTCGGTTTCCCCCCGAGTTCGGAACCCGGCTTCGGCAATCACGGCAGCCAACCGACGCTCGTCCACTTTTCCTTGGACAATCGCTTCCCCCGGCTGGAGGCGGACCTGGACCCGCTCGACGCCTTCGGTACTCCGCAGCGCCTGCTCGAGCCGGTTCACACAGGACTGACAGCGCATCCCCTCCACGCCGATCGTCGTCACCGGCTCCTCACCGCCCGCTGTCGCGACGATCGGCCGCCGCAGCCAGCGGCGCTGGAAGTCGCGAACGGTCAACCAGGCGAGCAGCCCCGTCAAGATCGCGGCGGAGGCATGAGCCCACCAAGCCAGGTGTCCGTGGCCGGACGCGGCCGCTGCCGGGATGGAACCGGGATCGACCAACCAGTCGAATACGAGGGCCAGGCCCAGCGATCCCGCGATGATCGTCGCCAAATAGACGCCCAGCGTCCGGCCGCCGAATTCTCGATAGATGGCCCCCACGGTGGCCACATTAGTGGCGGGGCCCGCCATAAGGAACACCAGAGTGGCTCCAGTGGGGAACCCCGAGGCGACCAATGCCGCCCCGATGGGCACCGAGGCGGTGGCACAGACGTATAGCGGCACGGAGATGGCAAGAGCGACCAGGCTTGAACCGAGTGTTCCCCACTGGCTCAGCGATGCCAGCCAACTCGGCGGGATGAGTGTGCCGATGGCCGCCGATACGGCGATGCCGAAGATCAGCCAGAAGCGGATCGAGTCGATGATCTCGACCGAATGGCGGATCATCTCGCGAACCGATCGGCCGTTGCGTCCGAGCGGCGCCTCTGGCGACGCAGCTCCATCGCCGCGGACCTCAAAGGGCTTTTCTGGTACCAGCCGATCGGTCAGCCAGCCTCCCAGCAACCCGGTGACGGCTGCGGCCACCACTTTGAACACGGCGAAGGGCCAGCCGAGAAAAGAAGCGCTCACCAGAATCGAATCGACCCCGGTCTGCGGGGTGCTGATCAGGAATCCTACCGAGGCTCCCCGACTGGCGCCGTCCTTGTGCAGCCCGATTCCCGCGGGGACCACGCCGCACGAGCAAAGCGGCAGAGGCACCCCCAGGGCGACCGCCTTGACGACGCCCCAGGTCCCTCGGAGTCGTCGGTGGATGAAACCGGCGGGCAACAGGCCATGCAGCAAACCGGCGATCAGCGCTCCCAGCAGAAACCAGGGCGAAAGCTTGGCCAATACCAGCCAACATTCCCTGAGGAACTCGCCGATCATCGGCTGAGTCCTCGTTGGTGGGATTCTCCGCGTGCCATTCGTCTCCCGTCTCCCGTCTCTAGTCCAACTTCTTGACACGAATGTTCTTGTAGTAGACGACGCTGTCGGGGTCGTGAGCTTGCAAGGCGAAGGTGCCCTGGTCGAGTTTGCGGGTGAAGTCCTTGCCGGGTTGCTTGCCTTTCGGCTCGGTGTAGTCAACGACGACTTTGTCGTTGACCTTGATGATGATCCGCCGGCCGCGGACGATGATCGTCTCGGTAAACCACTCGTCGTCCTTGGCCGGAGCTTTCAGCACGTTGACCACCCCGTACAGACTGCCGGTGCGTTTGGGATCCCGGTGTGAATTGTTCACTTGCGCCTCGTAACCGTATTTGGGCCACCCTTGGTCCTGATAGCGAGTGTGGAAATAGATCCCCGAATTGCTGCCGGGGGTCGTCTTGACGTCGACCCGCAATTCGAAATTCTTGAACGGCGCCTGGTCGCCTACGTAGAACAGGTGACTGCGAGGGCCGTGGCAGACAAGAACACCGTCTTCGATTTTCCACGAATCCCGGTTCTCGTTGGCCTTCCATCCTTTGAAGGTTTTGCCGTCCCATAGTTGAACCCAACCTGCCTTGCCGCCGACGTCATCGCCGGTGGCCGGGGGTAGAGCTGTGAGAATCGCGCCCATCATCGCTGCCGTCGCCCAGTTTTTCATCGCTGGCTCCTATCTTGTCGGTATGTCTGAAACAGGTGTCCACTGTCCACTTGCATTCGCTGCGTCGCTCCACCCCGCCCCGCTTCGGTCGCGACTTCCGCCGATGCGTCACGGTGTCTCTGTTTGGTTCCAGGATTATTGTGAAAGACGGCTGCCGCAAGGTCAACCAAACGGGAGTCCGGGTCGCTGGCCGACCGTGGCAATCACCGGCAGCTCACCCGGGTGGTTACCGTGTTCCCGGGCGATCGTCGAAGAAGAAGTCTCCCTCGGGTGTGAAACGTAAGGGGCGAT
>JALSIV010000311.1 GCA_026989685.1 Pirellulaceae bacterium
GTCTGCCGAGACGCCGGCATCGAGTACGCCCCGGATCTTGCGAATACGGTCCCCCATCCACCTCGCCCGCCGCGCATCCATGGCTGCCGTCTCCAGCACCAGATGACCATAGCGCCGAGCCAACTCGGCGCCGGCCTGTATGGCATAATGCCGGATCTCCCCGACCGACAGCACTTTCGGATCGAACTGGATGCAGACCACGTCCGGCTTGGCCGGGTCGCGAGAAATGCGGACCTCCCGGATTCCCTTATGAGACTCCAACACGTCGCGCAAACGTTGCACACAGTCGTCGTCGGAGTGGTTCAGCCCCGGAATCAACGATCCGATCCGCAGTTCGATGGTCTCCGTCATTGCGTCCCCTGTTTTCAGGATCCACGATCGCTGCGTCTGCGTGAGCGGCAACGGCAATAGCGGGGCGGTCGCGAGGCGACGCCCAGACCACCGAGCCGCAGGCAGTATCCCCTACTCGAAGCGCGCGTGCAAGATAATGTCGGGCACGCCACGTGTCCGGCGAGTTCAGCGTCCGCGTCCCAGTGGCCCAATGCGAAGTCATCTTTGATGAATCTCGATCAGTGAACATCCAGCCTTCCAGTGACGCTGAAGTCGACGTTGCGCGGGCTTTCTGGTTTTATAGAAGCATCGAAACACGGACGCCCGATTTTACTCTCCCGACGAGATGATCTGTGCACCGTGGATGCCGAATCGGCAGGGGCGTCAGGCTGGAAAGCCAGGAGGGGAGGCATCGAGTGGCAAGTCCGGCAAGCCGGGCAAACTGCGGCGGCCAGGCAAATGGTGGTGGTCGTGCGTTTCTCAATCACAGCACCGGTCGCTCGGCCCCGATATTCGAAAAGACCGAACTCCGTCACGACCACCCCAATCAAGGACATCCTTTCCATGTCACACCTCACCTTCTACCGAATCGGCGCTCTGGCCGCATCGATGGCTCTTGCCACACTCGCCACTTCGTCCCTGGCCCAGTCCTATCCACCCGTCGTGCCCGGCACGGGAATCAAGATCGCCCAGGTAGGCGACGATTTCGAGGATCCCGAGTGGAAATACCATGCAGCCAACCCCAAGAGCAGCCGCAACATCGACAAGCGGGAACGCCTACCCACCGGCGAGTCGGCCAACGGCAGGTGGTACGAAGGCGCCAAGCGAGGTCATCCCGACATCGTTCGGCGCATCAAGACTCCCAAGGGCGGACTGCCGGGCTCGCAAGGCGCTCTGCTGCTGCAATCGCTTCACACGGGAGTTCCCGGCTACGCGTCCTATCGGCTGCAGCAAGACGACTTCATTGCCGACGTGAAGTACCGTTTGGGCGGGGCCATCCCCGTCTGGCAATCGCCCAACGTCGTCATCCGACTGTGGCTGCCACCTGTCGACAAGTGGGAAAAGCGCCGGGGAACGCACTTCGGCTTCCGCATCTCCACGATCACCACCGTCACCAAGCCGGCTCGAGGACTCTTCTTCGGTCCCACCACCGAAAGCAAGACCTACTGGCCGGGCATGTTCATTGACTTTGAACCGAAGCGCGGCCCCGAAGGGAACGCCTACGCCTATCTCCGTGTGCGTGCCAACTCGTACGGGGGCGACTACAAGAGCAAGCAGTTGACGACCACCGGCTGGTGGACGCTGGGCATGTCGGTCACGCCGGACGGGCGAGTCCACTATTTCGCCAAGCCGGGCGTGGAAGACCTTACGATGGACGACCACATCGCCTCGGAGTTTCCTTACGGCTATCGCGCCGAGCATTTCAAGACGTTCTTCTTCAACGTCTGCAACGGCGACGACGGTCGCACCTGGTCCACGCCGTTCGTGGTCGACGACTGCCACGTCTACTACCTCAAGACCAGCCGCACGGCTTCCCGCCGCTAGGCCATTTCGACGAGCACCAACGACCGGGAAAACGGGCCTTCGGGCCCGTTTTTTCTTGTTCGGCTGTCCGAACGGGATCGAGCTGCTATGCTGTTCGTGGTGGCTTGTGACCACAACCACCCGCGGCCAGCCCGCCACTCTCGATGGTCCACCGCACGTCGGACGGCTCCGGCGAATCGGGAGTCTGCGGTCAAGCGTGCGGATTGTGTGGTCGGCTTTGACACGTTTTCCGGTTCCTCTTCATTGCAGTTGCAACTTCCATGAAATGGTCCTGGCGCATCGGCACGCTGGCCGGTATCGGCATCTATATCCACAGCACGTTTCTGATCCTGCTGGCCTGGATCGCGCTGGTTCATTATCTCCGAGGCAATGACTGGCTCGACTTCCTCCACGGAATCGTGCTGCTGGTCACCGTCTTCGGAACAGTCGTACTCCACGAACTGGGACACGCCTTGGCAGCTCGCCGCTACGGCATTCCCACGCGCGACATCACGCTGTTGCCGATCGGTGGCGTGGCCAGGTTGGAGCGAATGCCCGACGACCCCAAGCAGGAGTTGGTCGTGGCAGTCGCCGGCCCGGCCGTCAACGTCCTGCTGGGAGTCCTCTGCGTCGGAGCTATCGGCCTGATTGCCGGCTTCAGCGATGTGGGTCGGCAGCTCGAGCAGGGTGCCAAGCAAATGGAGTTTTTCGCCAACAGTCCCGAGGGATTGCGCGACTTGAGCAACCTACCCTTGATCGGTATCAACTTCTTCGCTCGCTGGCTGGTGATCAATGTGGTCCTGGTCGTGTTCAATCTGCTGCCCGCCTTTCCAATGGACGGGGGGCGCATGCTGCGCGCATTTCTGGCAATGAAGATGGACTACGTCAGGGCAACTCAAATGGCCGCCGGCGTGGGACAGATGATGGCGCTGATGTTCGGCCTGCTCGGCCTGTTCGGCGGCAATCCGATCTTGCTGTTTATCGCGTTGTTCGTTTGGATGGGAGCCTCCGGTGAGGCGTCCATGGTGCAGATGCGGTTCGCTTTGGGTGGCATCCCGGCCAGGAGTGCAATGGTGACCGAATTCCGCGCTGTGTCGCCCGACGACACCATTGCTCAGGTCGCCGACCATATCCTGGCCGGCTTCCAGCAGGACTTTCCCGTCCTCGATCTCGAGGGCAATGTGCTCGGGATGCTCACTCGCGCCGATGTGCTGAAGACCCTCGCGGAAGCAAGGCCGGAAACGCGCGTCGCCGACGTGATGCGTACACAGTTCGTCAAAGCCTCTCCCAACGAAATGTTGCAGGACGTCTTCGAGCGTCTCAATCACGCACATTGCCGATCGATGCCCATCGTGGAAAACTCGCATATCGTCGGAGTCATCGACATGGAGAACATCGGCGAGTTCATCGCCATTCGGTCCGCCCTAGAGCACCGTGGATCGCCGCGGCCATAACGGCACGCCAATTGCACGCCGGATCGGCAACACTTGCGGGACAGCGGAGCCGGCCGGTGGAACGTCCTCCAAACGCAACGGAAACAGATCGATCATACGCCCCCCGTCGAAGCGAAGGAGTCTCGGATGGCCAGGGAGATCGCTTCCATTTTGAAAGAGTCCCCGTTGTTGGCCGACTTCCCGCCGGCTGCGCTGCGCCGGCTCGCACCGGCAGCCGAAATCAAATCGTTCGATGCCGGGAAGACGATCTTTCGAGAAGGCCAGACCAGCGACGAGGTCTACGTGGTGCGCGACGGTCGCGTATCACTCGAAGTGTGCGCCCCGGGCGTCGGTTGCCGCCGCATTCTCAGCGTCGGTCCCGGCGAGCTGCTGGGCTGGTCACCGATCCTCGAGAGCGATCAGCCGCTGACGGCCACCGCCCGAACGATCGAGCCGTCCGAGCTGTTGGCGCTCCACGCCACCGCACTGCGTGCCATCTTCGAAGAACATCCCGAGCTCGGCTACCGGTTCCTCCAACAACTGTCGCGAGCCATCGCCCGGAGACTCACAGCTACCCGGATGCAGTTGCTCAACCTGTATGGCGAAGAAATGGCGGCGACCGGCAAGCCGGACGAGGGAGAGTGACCGTCGGGAAGCGACCGTCTGTCCCCCTTCCCCAACTCGAAAGAGGACTTCACAAGGATGTCGACACCAGGGATCGGAACGTGGCTGAAACTGGAAAAGCCGAAACTCCAACAGCTCATCGACGCGCTCCGTGACAGTGGCTACCGCGTCGTGGGCCCCCAGGTGCAAGACGAAGCGATCGTGTTGAGCGACCTGGGTTCGGTGGAGCAACTTCCCATTGGAATGATCGACGAACAGGATGGAGGCTACTACCGGCTGCGAGCCGACGAGGAGGCCGGCTGGTTCGACTTCGTCGTCGGCCCCCAATCACTCAAGCCGTTCGTGCTTCCCCCCCGCGAGACGCTGTTGTCACTACAGAACACCGGCACCGGCTGGCAAGTAAGAACTTGCCACAAGACTCCAAGCCGCGAGCAACATATCCGAGCTTCGGAAGCGGAAGGGCAGGTTTTGTTACAGGCTTCAAAAACACCCGAAGTTGACGAGCCTCCCGTGGCCGTCTTGGGAGTTCGAGGCTGCGACTTGAACGCACTGGCGATCATGGACCGTGTCTTTCTCGGTGGCCCCTATGTCGATCCTCGCTACCAGCGGCGGCGCGAGTCGTTGTTCCTGGTGGGAGTCCACTGCCGTCGAGCGGCTCCCACCTGCTTTTGCCACTCGCTTCACTCGGGACCGGCACTACCCGCCGGCTTCGACCTGGGGCTCTCCGAACTCGACGAGTGTTTCCTCGTCGAAGTCGGCAGCCAAGCCGGTGCTCGCATCGCCGAGCAGCTCGACGGTGAGCCGCCCGGTCATCGCGAAATCGCGCGCGCTCGAGCCGCCACGCGCGCTTTGGAACAGCGCATGAAAGCCCGAAAGTCGGCCACTCGTTCCATCGACCAAGGTCGCTGGCTCGACACGCACAACATCCGCCAGCGACTGCTCGGGAACCTGGAAGATCCTCGCTGGGACGAAGTTGCCGAGCGTTGCCTGGCCTGCGCCAATTGCACCATGGTCTGCCCCACCTGCTTTTGCACCACGGTCGAGGAAGTCGCCGATCTATCGGGAGAGAACGTGCAACGCCAGCGACGCTGGGAATCCTGTTTCACCTGGGAACACTCCTATACCGCCGCGGGTCCCGTTCACCCCGACACCAAGTCCCGCTACCGGCAATGGCTGACTCACAAACTCGCCTCGTGGATCGACCAGTTCGACACCAGCGGCTGCGTCGGCTGTGGGCGCTGCATCACTTGGTGCCCGGTCGGAATCGACTTGACCGAAGAAGCGGCCGCCATCGGAAAAGAGTCCACCCATGTCTGATCAACTCCGCCCGCGAGCAGTGGGCACGGAATCGACCGCCGACCCTTGGCTGCCCACCTTCGTGGAGGTCATTCGCATCGAGCCGGAGATTCGGAAGGTGCGCACGTTCGAACTGGCCGCCCCCGCCGACTTCTCATTCCGCCCCGGACAGTTCAATATGCTCTATCTGCCCGGCTACGGAGAAGCGGCCATCTCGATCAGCTCGTCGCCCGACACACCCGCAAGCATTGCCCACACCATTCGCCTGGCCGGCAATGTGACTCGAGCCATCTTCTCGCTCGAGCCGGGATCTCCAATCGGTTTGCGCGGACCCTTCGGCTCCCACTGGCCGGTCGACACCTATCGGGGCTGGAATGTGGTAATCGCCGCCGGCGGCATCGGCCTGGCGCCGCTGCGCCCCGCCATCGAACACGTGATGGCCAACCGAGAACTTTATGGCCGAGTCGCGGTGGTCTACGGCGCCCGTTCGCCCAAGGATCTGCTCTACCGAGCCAGCTTCGCCAAGTGGGAACACGCGGGCATCGAAGTGCTGGTGACGGTCGACTTCGGTGACGACCACTGGTCGGGTCCCATCGGAGTCGTTCCCACGTTGCTGGAGCAACTCCCGTGGATCGGGGCGCATACCACCGTTTGGTCTTGTGGTCCGGAGATTATGATGCGTTTCACGGCGCAGCGGGCGGTTGCCCAGGGAGCCAGTCCCGACCACGTCTATCTGTCACTCGAACGAAACATGAACTGCGCGCTGGGCTTCTGCGGACACTGCCAGTTCGGGCCGACCTTCGTCTGCAAGGAAGGTCCCGTCTATCCGCTGCCTCGCATCCAACCTTTCCTGTTTGTGGAAGATTTTTGACCATGACCGATCACCGTTTTGCAACCGCCGTCTTCCAGCTCGCCTCCCGCGTCCCGTTTCCGCGAGATTCTCGACAATGACCGCCCAACGTCCCACACTCGCCGTATTCAAATTGGCCTCCTGCGACGGCTGCCAGTTGACCATCCTCGACTGCGAACGAGAACTGCTGGCGATCGCCGAGAGAATCGAAATCGCCTACTTCCTGGAAGCCCGCACGCGGACACTCGAGGGGCCGTATGACATCGGCTTGGTGGAAGGGTCGATCACCACCGAGCACGACGCCGAGCGAATTCGACAGATCCGCAGCCGGTGCAAGACGCTGATCACCATCGGCGCTTGCGCCACCGCCGGCGGGATCCAGAGTCTCCGCAATTGGGCCGATGTCGATGAGTTCGTCCGCCAAGTCTACGCCTCGCCCCAGTACATCCAGACACTCGCCACCAGCACACCGGTGAGCGACCATGTGCCGGTCGACTTCGAACTGCGCGGATGCCCAATCGACAAGAAGCAGTTGCTGATGTTGATCGTCGACCTGTTGGCCGGCAAACAGCCTCGTATCCCCCGTTACAGTGTTTGCATCGAATGCAAGCTCCGGCACACCGTCTGCGTCGCCGTGGCTCGAGGCGTGGCCTGCCTCGGCCCGGTAACCCAAGCCGGCTGCGATGCCATCTGTCCCGCCTACGCCCGCGAGTGCTTCGGTTGCCACGGGCCCAAGGAGTCTGCTAATCCTTTGTCTCTGGCCGAGCACTACCGAGAGCGGCATCACGATCCACGGCCACTGGTGCACCTGTTATCCAATTTCAATGCGGCCGCACCGGAATTCCGGCAAACTGCGGCCCGCCTGCAATCGGCACCGTCGGGCCCAGCCCAAGGAGCAAACTGAATGTCCGCCGACACCAACCGATTCCAGACCATCCAGGTCCAAGCGCTCACGCGCGTCGAAGGAGAGGGCGCTTTGCGAGTGGAACTCGACGGCGATAGAGTCAAGCACGTCGAACTCAACATCTACGAGCCGCCGCGGTTTTTCGAAAGGCTCCTGCGCGGCCGCGAAATACGCGAAGTGCCCGACATCGTAGCCCGCATCTGCGGCATTTGTCCCGTCGCCTACCAGATGAGTGCTGCACACGCTTTGGAAAAGGCGCTCGGTGTGGAAGTCGACGCCACCACGCGGCTCCTGCGACGGCTCCTCTACTGCGGCGAATGGATCGAAAGCCACGCGCTCCATATCTACCTGCTGCACGCCCCCGACTTTCTCGGCTACGAAAGCGGCCTGAGCATGGCCGCTGATCACCGCGAAGTCGTCGAGCGCGGACTCGAAATGAAGCGAATCGGGAACGAGCTGTTGGAGATCTTGGGCGGCCGCGCCATCCATCCGATCAACGTCACGGTCGGCGGTTTCTATCGGGCTCCCGATCGCCAGCGTCTGAAGGACCTCCTGCCTCAATTGGAGTGGGGCCTCGAAGCGGCCATGCATACCGCCGAACTGGTCGCCGGCTTCGATTTCCCCGAGTCGACCATCGAACACGCCCAAGTGGCACTCAAGCACTCCGAGGAGTACCCCATGAACCACGGTGAGGTGGCATCCACCGACGGGCTGATCATACCGGTCGAGAAGTATGATCAACACTTCGCCGAACGGCACGTCCGTCACAGCACGGCACTGCACTCGGTCCGGCTGCCCGAAGAAACTCCCTATCTCGTCGGACCGCTGGCGCGATTCAATCTGGCCTATGATCAATTGCCGCCACGCAGCCGGCGACTGGCCGAGTCGCTGGGGTTCGCCCCGCCCGTAACGAACAACTTCCGCAGCATCATCGTTCGAGCCATCGAGACGGCGTGTGCCTACGAAGAAGCGATTCGCATCATCGGCCAATATCCGTCGGCACCGCCTCCCCGGCTACTCAAGTTGCCGCAGCGGGCCGGTCGAGGCTGTCACGCCACCGAGGCTCCGCGAGGCCTGCTCTACCACTGCTACGAAGTCGATCAGCGGGGATGCATCGAAGCCGCCACCATCATCCCGCCTACGTCACAGAACCAGGCACAGATCGAACACGACCTGAAGCAGTTCGTTCCGTCGGTCCTCGACCTGCCGCAGGACGAAGCCACTCGCCGCTGCGAACAACTGATTCGCAACTACGATCCCTGCATCAGTTGTGCGACCCACTTTCTCTCGTTTAAGATTGAGCGGTCGAAACAGCCTTGAGCCACCCTCACCGAGGAGTCCTCTCATGATTGACCGTCTCGCACTCTCCACTCGGCCCAGGTATTGTAGGTGCAGCCCGTCCTTTCCCTCTTTCGTTCTTTGCATTGTCCTGATGGCGGCTTGCGCCGCGGCGCAAGACGGCGCGTCGTCGGCACCGGCGGGAAAACCGGGCACGCAGGTCAACGAGAAGATCACATTCCAGATTCCTATTACCATGCACTACTTGATCTATCTTCCCGAGAATTACGATGGTACCAAGCCGATGCCGTTGTTGCTATTCCTGCACGGTGCGGGTGAACGAGGCGACGACATCGAACTGGTGAAAAAACACGGCCCTCCCAAACTGATCGCTCAAGGCAAGCACTTCCCCTTCATCGTCGTTTCACCTCAGTGCCCCAAAGGCAGGTTCTGGGACGCTCGCTCCCTAAGCACCTTGCTGGACAACATCGAACAAAACTATGCCGTCGATTCCAGCCGCATCTATGTCACCGGCCTGAGTATGGGCGGCTTCGGCACCTGGGCCCTGGCCGCCTACGCGCCCGAACGCTTTGCCGCCATCGCTCCGATTTGCGGAGGAGGCGAGAAGTTCTGGGTGAGAAAACTGACCCACCTGCCGATCTGGGCGTTCCACGGCGAAAAAGACTCCGTCGTGCCGCCCCACCGCACCACGGAACTCGTGGAACAGCTCAAGAAACTCGGTGGCAACGTCAAGCTGACGCTCTACCCCGATGCCGGCCACGATTCGTGGACCGCAACCTACGACAATCCGGAGCTGTACGAGTGGTTTCTCAAGCAGCGGAACGAGCGGTAGAGACAGGATGCATGATGGTGACTCGCGGCCGATACCACCGGTCGATCCAATCGAAGATCTACTTCGAAACCGTCAAATAGATCGGATTCGAACAGTAGTTCGTGGTAATCGAGAAGGTGATGGCCACGCGAGCCATCACGGCGATCGGTAGGCGGTCGACCGGCTCGGCGTTCTTGGCCGCCTGCAGGATAATCTTGCCTTCGAGCCGGTCGCCCGTCAGCCGGGCCGTGCTACCCGGAGCCACCGTCACTCCCGGCGGAAGTTGTTCCCCGAATTTCGTGGAGAAGTAGTCGAAGCTCATCGCCAAGGTCACTCCCGCCTTGAATCCTTCGCGGCGTTTGATGCGAACCTTGAGTTCCGCTTTTTCTCCCGGCTTCAGTACGACCTGTGTCGGTTCGGCGACCACTTCCACCAGATCCATCGGCTGAACCACGCCCACGATTTGCGTGCGGATGGGCCACCTCGCTTGACCGCCCCCGCTCCCCTGTTGTTCACAGGTGACGTAGCCGTCGCGCACGATTTCGCGGCTATCCTCTCCTTCGCCGATCGTCCCCTTGCCACGCAGTGTCACCAGAGCCGAACCGATCGGCGCGTTTTTGTCCGCCGTCAGAATCACGGCGGCTCGTTTCATCGCCGGCGGCACCGTCAGCGGCGTCTGACTCACGCCTTCGGGCAGCCCCTCGATTTCGATCGTCACCGGTCCGGCGAAACCGTGATAGCGCTGAATGTCGACGAACCAGATCATCCGCGTGCCGGGCGCCAACATTGCATAATAGTATTCGCCGCGTACTTCGAAATCGGGATTCGCTTCTCGAGCGTCCAAGTAATAGAGAAAATCGCTGCCGCCTCGGTCGTGCAAGTCGCGGACCGCTACGAAGAACGTTCCGTCGGCCGGCGCTGTCCAATAGAGCCGACTGTCTTTCGTTTTCTCCACCGGGTGATCATCGGTTTCGGTAACCAGTTTTCCCTTGTCGTCGTAGAGTTCGATCACCGAATCGACGGGAAACCCGATTCGCCTGGAGTAGATCTCGAAAGCGTACGATCGCCCTTTCTTCGCTTCGAATCGATAGAAATCGATTTCGTCCTTCTGGGCCAAACGACCACTGACACCTCGAGGCAACGTCAGTCCCACGGCCTCCTCGCGCGAACCATGTCGACCGTCCGGCTCGACCATCTGAGGGAACGGCGATATCAAGTAGGGGATTTCGTTACTCGATGTTCCGCCGACCTGAACCCGCACGCGGCCGCGCCGAGGCTCACCGGCTCGATGCAGTCGCTGCGTCTGTGGCAGCGGGTCGCCCACCAACGACACCTCTTCGGCCGGCTCCCCCCGCAGGTCCAGGGCAGCCGCCGTTACCGACTTGCCGGCCTGGACTGCGAGCGGCCACGTTGCCAAACGAAAAGGCCGCGTCGCCAGCTCGATGCAATAGGCATAGCGCGGGTCCCCGGCATAGCGAGCATCGCGCAGCTCCAAATAGTAGGTGCCGTCCGCCGGTGCTTCGAACTGGATGATCGGGTCGGCGCCGAACCGGTTGTCACTCATGGCGACCAGTCGCCCCTGTGCATCATACAATGAAAGCAAAGGATCCATCAGATAGATGCGAGGTCCCCGAACGACCATGCCGTGGATCTTGTGTGTCACTCGCTGAGCAAACACTTCGGCCGTTAGACGCTCTCCTGCCTTCAAGTCGAAAGCGTAGAAGTCCCTATCTTCGGAACGCTCACAGATCCCACTGACGGTGGCTGGCAGTTGGACTTTTTGAGCCTGTTCGCGGCGGTCGTTGGGCTCTTTCTTCTCTGGAATCACGGGGAAGTCCGTGACGTGTAGCTGAGTCACACTCGATACGGCCTGCCCCGTGGCGACGCGCAGCTCGTGCTCCCCGGTCGGCTGGTCTTGCGGTATCTGGCAGCGGAATCGGAACGGAGTCCCCTTGGACGCCCGGCCGCGCCTCGGTGCCGGTTTCGGCTTCTCTTCCAGAAACGTGAACCTCAGTCCCGGCGGATCCGAAAACACGGCACGCGTGTCGTCCAAGGTGTAGTTCGAACGGATCTCGAGTTCGACCGTCGTTCCCCGTTGCACGGCGACGGGATGGACGATGGTCAATTGCCGAAATCCGACTTGAGCCCCTACGGGGGAAATCGCCAAAGACACCCCGGCGACAAACCCTGCCAACCCGGCGAAGAGCGGCAACCATGACAAACTGCGGAAGATGGATCGCATATCGTTACCCGAAGAGTTCCGGTATCGGAGTACCCTCGCACAGCAGCACCGGACGACCATCGGGAGCGTGATGGATCGTGTCGAGGGGGATCCCCAGCTTTCGATAGATGGTTGCGGCGACGTCTTTCGGAAAATACTCGCCAGCCACCGGTTTGGCTCCCTCGTCATCCGTCGCACCGACGACCTGACCACCCGGAACACCTGCGCCCGCGAAGACGGCCATCGATGCGGTAGCCCAGTGATCGCGACCCGACGCCGAATTGATCTTCGGTGTGCGTCCAAAGTCGGTGAGCCAGACCACCAATGTCGAGTCGAGCATCCCCTGCTCTTCCAGGTCTTCCAGCAAGGCGGGAAAGCCCTGATCGACCGGCGGCAACAGACGCTTCAGCGCCGCGAAGTTGTTCTGATGCGTATCCCAGCCGCCGCTGGTGACCGTCACGAAACGGACGCCCGCCTGAATCAACCGGCGAGCCAGCAAGCAACTCTGGCCAAACGTGGTGCGCCCGTACCGATCACGCATCTTGTCGTCTTCCTGACTCAAGTCGAAAGCCGCTTGAGTCGACTGCGACGTGATCATGGAGAAGGCCGATTCATAGTATGAGTCCATGGCGGCCAGAGCATCCGGACGCTTTTCCACGTCGCGCTGAAATCGGTCGAGTGTCTCCAGCGCATGGCGGCGACGGTCGATGCGGTCGAGCTTCATGCCGCCGTAAGGCGATACGTCGCGCACCTTGAAGTTCTTGTTGTTCGGATCCCCGGGCAACTCGAAGGCGTTGTACTCCAACCCCAAAATACCGGCCAGTCCACCCGAAAAACTCCGGTCGACCTGTGTGCCGATCTGCACAAAAGGCGGCATGACCGTCTTGGGCCCGAGTTCCTTGGCCACCACCGATCCGTAACAAGGAAACGTCAGCGTGGCGTTGAATTTGTGCCCCGACAACATCAGCGCGTCGGCAACACCGTGGCTGGCATTCTGCGGGTTGAGACCCCGCAACAACGTGTAGCGAGGCAACGCCTGGGCCAATTTCGGAATCTGGTCACTGAACTGGATGCCCGGCACGGCGGTCGACGTGACTCCGAACTCGCCGCGCACCGCCGCTGGCGCCTTGGGTTTGGGATCAAAAGTATCGTGGTGACTGACGCCGCCTCGGCACCAAACCAGAATGCACGCGATGTCACCGGAAGCGGCTGCACCCCGTGCCGCCCGAGCTCGCAGCGCCATGGGCAGACTCAGCCCCAGTGGTGCCAGCGAACCGATCTCCACCAAGAACCGTCGACGCGACCTGCGCTGGCAATTCGAATCGCCAGTGGGGAAAAAACCAAGCATTCCAATTCCTCCTGCGGCTTCGAGCGGGGGGACCGCTTCAGGCGGGCAGCCGTGTAGGGACAGCCGAACCGTGCGACCATCCATCGGCGCATTTTAATCGGTTGAGCCCTGATTTGGCAACTCATGCGGGAATCCCCAACGCGGGCTGCGCCCGCAAGGGTGAGGGGGGAGGGGTGAGGGGGGAGGTGTGAGGTGTGAGG
>JALSIV010000312.1 GCA_026989685.1 Pirellulaceae bacterium
CGCGTCACGGGAGACCTTCCTTGGACATCAGGGCCAGCGATGAGGAACCAAGATGTGTTGAGCGGTGAAATGACGACAAGCCGCGCCCACTCGGAGACTCGTTACCTAGTCTTCGGCCAGATGGCGGCTCAGAGTTTACTTGGAACTCTCCCTCTCCGCCCAGAACCTCCCAGTTTGTCTCTCACCCCGACCGTCGGTGCTACCGGCGTCGGGCCGGGTGGCAAATTGTGCTCTGGCGACCGAGCGAGTATAGTACCAGGCAACGGCTATTTTGCCTGGTTTACCAGTTTTTGTTGTTTCTGGGAGGAATCATCTGATGAACGCCGCTGTCCGAACCGAGAGCCACCTTGTCTGGCCGCTGCTGTTTTCCGTACTGGTCTCGGTGAGTGTCGCTTTCGAGTGTGTTGCCTCGGACGACGGGGACAAGCCGCACAAAGTTACCGACGCGAAGTTGGGGAATACGCGCAATGTGCATGCCTGCGGTAAGCTGTTTCTGGCCGGGCAGCCGTCTCCCGACGACATCGCCGTGTTGAAGGAAAAGGGGATTCAGCGAGTGATCACGTTGCGGACCGACGGCGAAGTCGACTGGGACGAAGCCGGCAAAGTGAAACAAGCGGGAATCGAATTCGTGAAGATCCCGTTCGGCCGCCCGGACTCGCTGACCGACCAGGTTTTCGACAAGGTGCGCAAGGCGCTGAAAGACCACCAGAAGCCGACGTTGCTCCACTGCGGGTCGGCCAACCGGGTCGGTGCTGTTTGGTTGACCTATCGCGTGCTCGATGAGGGCGTCCCGGTCGACCAGGCGATCAAGGAGGCCAAACGGGTCGGATTGCGATCGTCGGCCTATCTGCAGAAAGCGCTGGATTACATTCGTCGCCACAGCAAGGGCTAGGCGATCGAAATCGCCGCCGGCGTCTGATCGATTTCCGCTCATGTTCTGCATCACTCGCCCCGCACTACGTGGAGTCCCGGCTATGACGAACGCGAAGAGTATGTTGGTCGCCATCGCAATGTTGCTCATCGGCTGCGTGGGAACAGACCACGGGGCTGTTGCCGCCGATTCGCCCCCGGACGACGGCAAGTTGCGCATCATCGTGTTCGGGGCTCATCCCGACGATGCCGAATACAGTGCGGGCGGCACCGCCGTCAAATGGGCCCGGCTGGGGCACCACGTCAAGTTGGTGTCGGTGACCAACGGAGACATCGGTCACTGGGCGATGGCGGGTGGTGCCCTGGCGCGGCGAAGGACGGCCGAAGTCAAGCGGGCATCCAAGATTTTGGGAACGACGTCGCAAGTGTTGGACATTCACGACGGCGAGTTGATGCCGACACTGGAGAATCGTCGCAAGATCGTACGATTGATTCGGGAATGGAAGGCCGACATCGTGATTTCCCATCGGCCCTGGGACTACCATCCCGACCATCGTTACGTGGGTGTGCTGGTGCAGGACGCGGCGTACATGGTGACGGTACCGTTCTTCTGTCCCGACACACCTCCGTTGAAGAAGAATCCGGTGTTTCTCTACGACAGCGATCGCTTCCAGAAGCCTTATCCGTTCCGTGCCGACATCGCGGTCGACATCGATGACGTGTTTGAAACGAAGGTTCGAGCGATCGTGGAGTTGGAATCGCAGGTGTTCGAAGGGGGAGCCAACGGGAGCGCCGAAAGGGCTGCCAAGAGCCCGCCTGCTTCGCAGCCGGAAGCTCGACTGGAGATGGTGCGGCGATCATGGGACCGGCGACAGGGCGCGGAGGCTCGCAAGTACCGTGCGGCTCTGGTGCGATGGTACGGCGAGGAGCGCGCCGCCAAGGTGAAGTACGCCGAGGCCTTCGAGATTTGCGAGTACGGGCGGCAACCGAACGACGAGGAGATTCGGAAGTTGTTCCCGTTTTTCGGCAAGTAGAGGCGGTTGGTTCGGTTTGCCGACCATAAGCAAAACAAATACCACTCTGACGCTGTCCGGCAATGATGGATGCCAACCACTCTCGACTTGCCATCTCCTGCACTTTACTGCGTTGTTGGTTCGCGGTTGCCGCGTTGCTGGCCCCGGACTGCTGCAGCGGAGAGGAGCTGGCGGGAATTCGCGTGCGGACTGAACCGACAGCGTCGCCGGTCTCCATTTCCTTGAAGCTGCTGGCTCGCCACCGTTTGCAGATCAACGCGGATGGCCGTTCGCTCGAGTCGCCCGCCAGGTTGCAAATCGAGTTGCCGATCAGCGGTGCCGACTCCTGGCCGGTGTTCGATGTGGAGGTTCGCGACGCCGGTGGTCAGCCGGTCGAGCGACGCCATCCGGGAGTCGGTTGGGAGCGGTTTTCGATCGAACTGCCGACTCGGATGTGTCGATTCGTGGTGCAAGTAGCGCCGACCAAGCCACGTGAGAAGCGTTTTCCCGAACAGGATCGCAAGGTCACCGATGCGGAGCAGAGATACCAAGCGACGGTCGCACGGTGGCAGGGAGATCGCGATGCGGCTCTTTGTCTACGGTTCGACGATGCACATCCGAGCCATCTGGCCACGGTAATGCCGATGCTGGAGCGCTACGGTTACCGGGCCACATTCATGATCAATCCCGGCTTGGAGAGCACCGCCCGAGGAAGCAAGGTGGCGTCCGCCTACGCGAGGCATCTCGACCGGTGGGAGGCGGCTGCTCGCGGGGGTCGTCACGAGTTCGGCAACCACACCAGCCACCACCGCGGCGCGGCCAGCGATGAGGAGATGGACCGTGAGATCGGGGAGGCGGCACGGGCGATCTGGAGACTGTTTCCTGATCGCAGCAAGTTGTTGTCGCTCAATCTGGGAGGCGGGACCTGGTGGCGGACCCGGCGCCCTTTGCGGTATTACCTCGAGCGTTACCCGTCGTTCGTCGTGACCGGTTCGCTGGGAATGGATGATGCTTATGGCGATCGGGTCGCGGTGTTCCGCCGACACCTGCAGCGGAACCTGGAAGGTGGTCTCGGTTGGTGCAAAGCCCATTTTCATTCCGTGGGGGACGACCTGGCCACCAGCGAAGCCAACTTGCGTGCCGTGTTGGAAATCGTCCGTGCTCAGGAAGACCGGCTGTGGATCACCGGGCTGGCCGATGCGTACAAGTACCTGGTCGAGCGTCAGAGCTGTCGGTTGGAGATGGTGGACGCGACGGACCATGAGATGAGTCTGCGCGTAACCTGCACGACCGATCCCCGGCTGTTTGACCAGCCGCTGACGATTCGAGTGTCGTTGCCGGTCGATTGGAGGCAGGCGGTCCGCGTTGTCGATCGTGCGGGTCGAGAACGAGAATCAACGGTCACACGACGCGACGGCCAGGCCGTGGTGCTGTTCGATGTGCGGCCGGTGACCGACACGTATCGGATTTCATCGAAATAACGGACACTATCGTGTCAGTTGTTTCCCGTTGCCCATACGGCGGCCAGTTCGATCATCAGTTCGGTGGCGGCCACCATTTCGTCGAGGCAGGCCCATTCGAGTTTCGAGTGTGGATTGTGTTGTCCCGACGAGAGATTGGGAGTCGGCAATCCTTGTTCGGTCATCATCGAGCCGTCGGTGCCGCCGCGGATGATGGAGAGTGTGGGCTGGCGGCCGAGTCGTCGGTGGGCGGCCACGGCATAGTCGACCGCCCGCGGTTCCCGTCGCAATCCTTCGGCCAGGTTGCGGTACTGAGGACGAACGTCGACCGACACCTCGATTCCCGGAAGGGTTCGCTCGATCTGCGAGGCGGTTTCCCGGAGGAACTCGGCATACTCCTTCAGCTTGGGCGTGTCGAAGTCTCGCAGCAGAACGCTCAGGGTGCACGCGCCCACTCCTCCTTCGATCTTGTAGGGATGGAGGAACCCCTGCCTCCCTTCGGTCGATTCGGGAGCCCATTTCGAGCGAGGCAGCGCGGCGACGAACATCCCGGCGGCGCGGACCGCGTTGACCATCCGGTCTTTGGCGATCGAAGGATGAATGTTCACTCCTCGAAACGTGATGGTCGCCAAGTCGGCCGAAAAGGTTTCTACGTCGATCTGATCGGCACCTGGGCCGTCGAACGTGTAAGCGGCCACGGCTTCCAGCTTGCCCACGTCCAGATGTTGGATCCCGCGCCCAATCTCCTCATCACAGGTGAAAACGACTCGCACCGTGGGGCGAGGAAGTTCGCGGTGCTCGATGAGCGTGGCCAGACCCTCCATAATGATCGCCAACCCGGCCTTGTCGTCGGCACCCAGCAGCGTGGTGCCGTCGGTGGTGATCAGTGTGCGGCCGATCATCGTGTCGAGTTCCGGGTTGTCGACCAGGCGGATGATCTGAGTGGAATCGCCGGGCAGGATGATGTCGCCTCCCCGGTATTCGTCGATGACCTGCGGCCGGACGTTGGCTCCTGTCGTCTCAGGCGAAGTATCGAGATGGGAATTGAAGGCGATGGCCGGTGCGCCATCGACATTGGCGGAGAGCCGGGCCCAGACCAGAGCATGCTCGTCCTGATACACTCCCTCGGCTCCCATCTCCTCGAGTTGCCGGCAGAGCAGTTTCCCCAGTTCCCACTGTCCGGCACTGCTGGGGTATTGCTCCGTGGTGTCATCGGCAGTCGTGTCGATGCGCACGTACTCGAGGAACCGGGAAAGCAATCGGTCGCGTCGAACCAGAGCCATGTCGAGGCATCCTTGGAGGTCGAGGCATCCTTGGAGTAGGGCCGTGTCTTCCGAGTTGTTGGTGTTGCGACGTTGTCCATCATTGTATCATTCGCTCTTCGGTTCAAGTCGGCTCACTGCCGACAATCGACTCGCCGTCTCGTGGAGTGAATACGGATCGATTACGATGGACCGGTTGGGGCATCACGAGCGGGAGCGTGGAATCTGGCCGGGAATCGACCGACCGAGTGGAGGGCTATTGGGCAGCCGTGACGTATCAAATCGCCGCTATTGCCGGATTCTACACCCTGGTGTTGGCAGTCGGGCTGCGGGCAGCGAGGACGGAACGCAAGGAAGATTCGACGGGCAACCTGCTGTTGGCCGGCCGCAAGATGCCGTTGTGGGTGGGGATCTTCACCATGACGGCGACGTGGGTCGGCGGCGGCTATATCAACGGGACTGCCGAAGCGGTCTACAGCCGATCGCAAGGGCTGGTGTGGGCGCAGGCTCCGTGGGGCTATGCCTTGAGTTTGGTGTTGGGAGGGTGGTTTTTCGCCAAGCCGATGCGGCGTGCCGGCTACACGACGCTGTTGGACCCCTTCGCGGCTCGCTACGATCGCCGCGTCGCGGCCGTGCTGTTCTTCCCGGCGCTCTTGGGAGAGGTCTTTTGGTCGGCCGCCATCTTATTGGCTTTGGGAACGACGTTTGCGGCGGTGTTCGATCTTCCCTTCGAGCTTTCGATCATCGTTTCGGCGGCTGTGGCCGTGGGATACACGTTGTGCGGCGGGCTGTGGTCAGTGGCTTGGACCGACGTCCTCCAGCTCGGGCTGATCGCCATCGGCTTGGGCTTGGCGATCCCGTTTGCTTATGGAGGAGCGGGCGGTTTCGAACATGTCACGATGACGTACTGGAAGCAGATGCCCGCCTTCCCTCAAGGTATTCAGATCTGGCCGTGGCTCGACGCGGCCCTGATGTTGATTCTCGGCGGCATTCCCTGGCAGGTTTATTTTCAGCGCGTGCTGGCGTGCCGGACGCCCCAGGCCGCGGCTCGGCTGTCGGTTGGTTCGGGAATCGCTTCTCTGCTGATGGCACTGCCGGCGATCGGACTGGGAATGGTCGCCTCCGTAGTCGACTGGAGCGTGGTGGGTGCCGAGCCTCCACCGAGTGATGCCGTGGTGTTGCCCTATGCGCTGAAATACCTGACCCCGCCCGCCGTGGCTCTGTTGGGATTGGGTGCCATTTCCGCGGCGGTGATGTCATCGGTCGATTCATCCATCTTGTCGGCTTCTTCGCTGTTCACGTGGAACGTCTATCGTCCGCTGTTCCGGCCTGGAGCGACCGACCGCCAGCTCCGCCGGACTTTGCGAACCACGATCGTCCTCGTGGGAACATTGGGGACCCTCCTCGCGCTGCGACTGCAAAGCGTGTATGCCCTGTGGTTTCTTTGTGCGGATTTGGCCTACGTGATCCTGTTTCCACAACTGGTGACGGCATTGTTTGCTCGAAGAACTTCGTCGGCGGGAGCCATCGCGGGCGCTGCCGTCGGACTGTTGGCGCGACTTTGCGGCGGAGTCCCCGAATTGGGGCTTCCTTGTTGGTTCGAGCATCCTTGGCAGGCCGAGTTGGGAGACTCGCTTCCCGTGCGAACGATCGCCATGTTGTCGAGTTGGTTGACGATCGTCGTTGTTTCACGAATGAGGCCACCAACGCAGCGATGGTCGCCTCGAGGTGCGCCAGGTAAGGTAGAGGCTGCCCGCGACGTAGTAGAGGGGAAACAGCAGCGAGGCGACGAGGAGTCCGCGATGGGCATCGGGGAATTGCAAGAGCAACAGGGAGACGGATAGAGCCCACAACATGGAGAGCGGGAGTGTTATCCGTTTCCACTGCCGAGTTCGCGACGGGTAGATGTACTTGATGGGGACGAACACCAAAGCGATCAGAAACAGGATGATGGCCGCGTTGAACAGAGGGCTCGAGTCGAGCAGGAACAAATAGAAGATCACGATGTTCCAGTAGCTGGGGAAGCCCTTGAAGAAGTGGTCGTCGGTCTTGGCATCGGACTGGCAGAACTGGAACGCCGATGCCAGGCAGACGGCTCCCCCGATTCCCCACGCCATCGCCGGAGGCAGCAGGTTCGAGCGACCGAGTGCGAAGGCCGGCACCAGCACGTAACCGACGTAGTCGACGATCATGTCGAGCAAGCCGCCGTCGAAACGGGGAGTCCGCTGTTGGACTCGGGCGGCTCGAGCCAGTGAGCCATCCACGGCGTCGATCACGACGGCGACGGCGAGCCAAACGAACATTCGTTGCCACTGGCGGTCGGCGGCCGCAGCCAGGGCGAACAGGCAGCAGGCGGCTCCGCAAGCCGTCAACAGATGGACGGCCCAGGCCGCGGCCCGCTGCGGCAGACTGCCGCGGTGGTCGGTTTTTTCGGATTCCAACGCCAATCTCCCTGGTTTTTTGTATCCTCGGCGGTTCTCGGCGGACAATACACAGTAGCAGGGACGGGGATCAAGCGAGGAGAGTCACCGATGGAAGCGGCGGAAGTTTTTGAGATTCTCGTGCGGGAAAACGCGGACATGCTGATCACGTTCATTCGTGCGGCCGTCCGAGATGATAGTCTGGCTGATGACATCTTCCAAGAAACGATGCTGGTGGCCTGGCGCCGGCTGGGCAGCTACGACCGGGATCGGCCGTTTGCGCCCTGGCTGCGCGGGATCGCCCGCCGCGTCCTGCTCGCTCATTTTCGAGGAAATCGCCGGCAGTTCTACACCTGCAGCGAGATGGTACTGGAGCGACTCGATACGTGGACCGCTTCTTTGGAACAGTCTCAGGGGGATACTTGGCAGGAGAAGCTCGAGGCGCTCGACGACTGTATCACTCGGCTCCCCACTCACTATCGAGTGGCCATTCAGGCCAGATACGAACGGGACCTGACCCACGATCGCATCGCCGAGGAACTGGGGTTGTCGTTGCCCGGCGTGAAAAAGAGGCTGCAACGGGCACGCGAACGTCTGTTCGACTGCATTGAGCGCAAGTTGCGTCGATCACCTCAACATGGAGTTGCGACCTCATGACCGATTGGCACCATTCCGACTGGCATTCCCACCGGATTCACGCCGAAAACCTGGAGGATGGAAGTCTGCGAGCGGAGCATCTGCCTGCAGTGGCACTCGAGGGTCTGGCGGCCAGCCAGTGGATGCATGCTCTGTTGCGCACGCGATACGAGCAGCGTGCCGGGGACCCCGCGCGCGAGAATCGGGTGGCACGCGTACTGGATCAGATCACAGCGGAGCGTTCGCGATGGAAGATACGCACGCGATGGACCCGCCGGGTTTCGCTGGTGTTGGCTGCATCTCTGATGCTCATGGCCGGCTGGTGGATCTGGGACAGCCCGCCCAGCGCGATGGCGGAATTCGAGCGAGTGCGTCAGGCGATGCTCGACGATACTCCTCGCCGCTTTCGCGTAGAAATGGAATTCCAAGGGTTGGTGGCCACGCGAACGTTGCCGGGCGAACTGACCGTCCGAGGAGCCAGGCAGTTCGTGTTTCGCGGGCAACTTCCGCTGGGACGCGAGTTTCTGATCGGACTGGACGGGAACGTCGGCTGGGGCGTACCGCCGGTGGGACCGGTGGTGGTGTCTCCCGATCCGGCTCTATTGCAACGGTGGGCCGAGCGTTTCCCCGGTCGAGTGCACCCTCAGCTCCTGCACATCGACACGGTATTGGCGCGCATGGCCACGGACTACGAATTGAAACACGGCAGGGCGGCGGACAAGCGGCGGGTCGTGATCGAGGGAACTCGGCGCGCAACGTTGCCGCCGCGATTTCCCGACGAGGTTCGACTGGAAGCCGATTACGAGACGGGAGTGATACAACACCTGGAGATGAAGTGGACTCGGCAACGGCCGGTTCCCCATCCGAAAAGGATCACGCTGCAGTTCGAAAAGGAAGTCCAAGTGGAATCTTCATGGTTTTCGCACCGGCAGCACCATGATGAGTCGCGGCCAGTTTGGGAACTCGAGGAACAGAATCTCTCAGGAGGCAAGCAATGATGACCGTTCGGCGCTTCAATTCACGACGTTGCCTGTGGCGAGCCGCGATCCTGTGCTGCGGTCTGCTCGCATTTGCCCCTGGTGCGCCGGCCGATCCGCCTCCGGCATCGTCCGAGTCAGAGCCCGAATCGGGCAGGGCGCTCCGATTGGAGGCTGCGACACTGCCCGCTTTGGGATTGTTGGACACAACCGGGAAGAGTCACGATTTCCAGCCGACGTACGGCCGCGTAACCGTCGTTCTGTTTCTTTCCTGCGATTGTCCGATCTCCAACCGGTATATTCCGGAGCTGAATCGCTTGGCCACTCATGCCGATTATGCCGGTGTTCGCTGGTATGGTGTCATTAGTGACGCTACTGTGACACTAAGGGATGCGGCCGAGTACCACCGGGAATACAAGCTCAAGTTTCCGTTGCTGTTCGACTCATCCGGCGAGGCCGCGCGGCGCCTACGGCCGACCCACACTCCGGAAGCGTTCGTGTTCGACGGCGAGGGGGAGTTGATCTATCGGGGACGCATCGACGACCGTTTTCCCGATGTGCAGTACGACAAGGGCCGGGCGAAACGGCACGATCTCGAGGAGGCTGTGAAAGCGGCCATCCGTGGGAAGAAGGTCGCGGTGCCGCGGACCGCTCCGGTCGGATGTCCCTGGGAACCACCGCCGGCTCCGTTGGGGAACGAGGTGACTTTCAATCGCCATATCGCCCCCATCATTTTTCGGCGGTGTACTCCCTGTCATCGCAAGGGCCAAGTGGCTCCCTTTCCTTTGGAGACGTATCGTGATGCGGCCAAGCGGCGGGGCTGGATCGCCGAAGTGACGCGGCGGCGGCTGATGCCGCCTTGGAAAGCGGCTCCCGGGCACGGGGAATTCGCCAACAACTGGCGGCTCAGCGACCGCGAACTGGCCTTGTTGCGAACGTGGGCGGATGCGGGGGCTCCCGAAGGAGCTGCCGAAGACCTGCCGCCGGTGCCTCGGTTCGATGACGGTTGGAAACTCGGCAAACCCGATTTGGTGCTGAAAGTGCCTCAGCCGTTTCAGGTTCCGGCCGGTGGTCCCGACATCTACCAGTACTTCGTATTACCGCTTGGGCTCGAAAAGGACCGGTACGTTCGCGCGGTCGAGTTTCGACCGGGGAATCCTCGCGTCGTCCACCACGCTATCTTCTTGCTCGATGACCGCCAACGGGCTCGCAAGCTGGATGAGCGTGATCCGGGGCCCGGCTACCAGCGCTTTGGTGGCCCCGGCTTTCTCCCCAGCGGCGGCATCGGCGGATGGGCGCCCGGGATGCAACCGATCGTGGCGCCGCTGGGCGCGGCCCGCAAGGTCCCCGCGGGCAGCGATCTGGTGTTCCAGATTCACTACCATCCCAGCGGAAAGGCGGAGACCGACCAGTCCGAAGTGGCAGTTTATTTTGCCGAACCGCCGGTCGACCTCGAGATCGGTGGCATTCCGCTGATCAACCGCAAGTTCGTGATTCCCGCCGGTGCCCGGGAACACAAAGTGACGACGACTTTCCGTTTGCCGACCGATGTTAGGCTCCTTTCCATCACACCACACATGCACTACCGGGGCAAACAGATGAAGGTCGACGCTCGACTTCCCGACGGGTCGCAGCGTCCTCTGATCTGGATTACCGAGTGGGATTGGAATTGGCAGTTACGGTACGAGTATGCCGTTCCGCTCGAGTTGCCTGCGGGAACCGTCATCCACCTGGAGGCCATTTATGACAACTCCTCGGACAACCCGGCCAATCCGGTGATTCCGCCGGTCGAGGTCCGCTGGGGAGACGCTACCGAAGACGAAATGTGCCTCTGTTTCCTGGAGATCGCCACCGAGCGGCCGGAGCAGATCCGGCTGCTGCGTCGTCGCATGCTGTTGCAGGAGCTGGTGCGCGATCCTCTGCTGTGGCGCAGGTTCACGCCGGGGGCTTACCAGGAGGGTCCCTGACCGGTGGCAGTCGGCCGGAGGCTATCGGGACGGCGGTGCCATCCTTTTCGGAGCTGCGCCGCATCGCGTCCACCGCAGGGTGTGATATACTCGGGGCCGGATCGGCGAGGCTTGCGAGTGTTCGCCGGCTCTTCTCGAGCAGAACCGGCTTGACCACAGGAGCTGCGGTGTGAATTCGACCCAGGACGTGCGCTATTTCGTGTTCGACATCGAGAGCATCGCCGATGGCGATTTGATTGCTCGAGTGCGTTATCCTCAAGACGAACTGTCGGCCGAGGAGGCGATTGCGCGCTACCGGGCCGAGCTGCTGGAAGAGAAGGGGACGGACTTCATCCCCTACACCTTTCAGATTCCGTTGTCGATCGCGGTCGGCAAGGTCAACCGTTCCTTCGAATTGGTCGATCTGGTCGTGCTGGACGAAGCCGAGAGTCGGCCTCATGTGGCAACCGATTTGTTTTGGCGAGGATGGGAAGCCTACGGTCGTCCGACGCTGGTGACCTTCAACGGTCGATCGTTCGACCTGCCGCTGTTGGAGCTGGCGGCGTTTCGCTACGGCTTGTCGGTGGGCGGCTGGTTCGACCAGACATTGCGATCCTACGACCAGCCTCGCAATCGCTACAACACGGCGGCTCATTTCGATCTGCACGAGCTGATGACCAACTTCGGTGCGTGCCGATTTACCGGCGGACTCAATTTGGCGGCTCAGATTCTGGGCAAGCCCGGGAAGATGGACGTGCAGGGGCACATGGTGCAAGACCTCTATCACTCCGGTGAAGTCGCTCGCATTCACGGCTATTGCCGCTGTGATGTGCTGGACACGTATTTCGTCTTTTTGCGGGCCCAGGTGATGCTGGGCAAATTGCCTCTCGATTCGGAACAGCAACTCGTTCGCCACACGCGGGAGTGGCTCGAGACGCTGCGTGATTCGATGGGCGGGATCGACGAATATCTCGAGCGGTGGGGCGAGTGGCCCAATCCGTGGCGGGAAGCCGGGAGTGGGGCGGAGAGCGAACCGCAGCCGTGCGAGTCGGGCGGCACGCCGAGCAACGCCTCGTAAGACCGCCGCGGGGCCGTATCCAGGGCGGCGTGTCGATTCGATTCAAGTCGGAGCATGGCCGGACCCGATGACCGATCGTAGGTCGTGCCGCGCCGGCACGGTGCCTGGCACGCGGGCACGACTGTCTCCATCGGACCGCACGCACTTCGCTGTTTTCGTCTCTCGGCGGCAGCTCGACCGGAAGGAACCGGAACCGTGCACAAGGCCTTGCTGCTGGTGATCATCCTGCTCGCTACGGCCGGCGTCTGGTACGTTTCCCAAAACTATGAGCTGGTGGGCATCGACCAGATCCGCTTGGTGCCCAAAGGGAGCAGCCGGACGGCAGCCGGTCCCGCCCGTACGGGAGACCTGATTCGGATCGCCTCGTTCAACATCCAGACTTTGGGGCGAGCCAAGTTGGCCAAGCCAAAAGTCGTGGAGCGATTGGCCGAGATCATCCGTCAGTTCGACGTGATCGCCGTTCAAGAGGTTCGCTCACGCCACCAAGACATCCTTCCACGATTGATCGAATACGTGAATGCCGGCGGGCGGCGCTACGATTTCGTGTTGGGGCCGCGCGTGGGGCGCACTCGGCAGAAGGAGCAATTCGCCTTCTTGTTCGATACGGAGACGATCGAAGTCGATCGCTTCCAGGTCTACGCGGTCGACGATCCATCCGACCTGTTGCACCGCCCGCCGCTGGTAGCGCCGTTTCGTGTTCGAGGCGTTCCGGCGAACGAGGCTTTTACTTTCACTCTGGTCAACGTTCACGTCGACCCTGATGAGGTGAGTCGGGAGATTCGCTGGTTGCCCGATCTGTTCCGGGCCGTTCTCAACGACGGCCGCGGCGAGGACGACGTGATCGTGCTGGGGGATTTCAATGCGGACGACCGCAAGCTGGCGGCGGCATTGGCGGGACTTCCCTCGGCCACCGTTGTGCTGGAGAGTACGCCGACGAATGTGCGGATGACGGCTCAGTACGACAACATCTTGTTGCTGCTGCCGGCCAGCCGCGAATACACCGGGAGATCAGGCGTGTTCGATATCCTGCGCACCTTCAACTTGACGCAGGATGAAGCGCTGCAGATCTCCGACCACAATCCGGTGTGGGCTAGCTTTTCCGTGAGAGAAGGCGGGCCCGCGTCTTCGTTGGCCGTCGCTCCTTGACGCGGGCTTCGCCCGCCAGGCTGCA
>JALSIV010000313.1 GCA_026989685.1 Pirellulaceae bacterium
GCGTGCCGTTCCGGATGCAACCACCAGCGATCCAGATCTTCGCCGCCCATCAAAAGGTACACCCGCGGTTTCTGATCACCGGAGACGCCAGCCCATTCGGCCCAGCGATCGATCATCGCCCGGCACCGTTCGGCCGTCTGCTCAACCAGTACACGCATCGGCAAACACCATACCAGCCGACGCGGCCACTCGTTCCTTGTGCCACCGACGCTCCCCGGGTGCAACGCATGGAACAACCACGCAGCCAGCACGCCGTCTGTTTTCCCCATACCGGTCGGAATCCGGATCAGCCGGTTATCGCACTCGGTCGCCGCGCCCAGTGCCGTTTGCCAGTCATGCGGCCGCCACCCGCATATCGTTTCAAACCAGCGCGAGAAACCGGGTTGCGGACTCATTCGACCGATCCTCCATCACTTCCGATAATCATGCCCCGAGGTTGAGTATGGTCAACGGCGGCCGTGCCCTCATCGCCTGGTCGCTCGCCATCATCGACGCTGTGCATCTCGCCAAACGCCTTTATCTTGCGCTGGTTCATGGCCGTTCAAAGAATCGTGAACTCGTCATCTGTTCCACAGACGCGGCGGGCGGCGGTGACGAATCTCTCACGAAGCTCCGGAGTGCACACCATGCGATCGATTGAGCATTCATTCTCGCGCTGAAACATCAGCCACATATCGCGTAGCGCCGATTTGTCGATTTCGTTTCCGTTCATGCGGCTGCTCCGTTACACTCTGTATCACGCAAGATAGTACGCAAGCGTTTGATGGCGCGTTCCAAACGGGTGTAGACAGTTTTCTTGGGAATTGCAAGCAACTCGGCAATCTCAGCCGGCTTCCGCCCTTCGAAATACCTCAAACCAATTACCTCTCGATAATCGGGCGAAAGCTTCTCCAACGCTTCATACAGCAAGGAATACTGGTCTCGCAATAACACCATGCTTTCCGGAGCCATGCCATTTCTCCGATCCTCGATCCCGGAAAGATCACAGGAAACGAATCGCTCGGCTGCTCGAATCCGTTGCCGACGACCATCTTTAACACGCAGGAATGCCCGGGCCTCGAAGTACTCAAAACCAGATGCGTGGGTCTCGAGGTAGGCGTCATGGACCGAGTCGAACTCACCTGTCGGTGACCATGCGGCGATCCGCCGGCACAAGTCTCGATAACGCTCATCGAATTGCATTGGGAGGGCCTCCAAGCTTACGGCACCCGAAACTTCGTACCCAATGAGAGGACGATCGAGCCAGCGAAAATTCTTCACTTATCTTCCCGCGAAGCGATATTTGACTTAAGACAGCCCCTATGATAGGATTTCCGCTGAGCCAGTCAAGTTCCCTGACCGTGGGCTCCATTGAAGGTCTTCGCGCGACGCGATGGCCAGTCGACGACTGGCGTTTTCCGCACCCGGATCGCCCGGGTGCGGCCCCACTGAGCCTTGGGCGGCCTCCGCTGTCCAAGGCATTTTTCCGTTGCCCAAACCGCCTCTCCTTGTTCACATATATGTGAACACCATGCCGCGCATGTTCTCCATCTGGAACGAAGAACTGATCGAGTACATCGGGCAGCATGGCGTGACTCAGGACGAGTTCGAGGAAGTCGGCCCGAATTCGCAGGACGTCCAGACCAGTCGCTCGTCCCGTAGGCCGATCGTGTTCGGCGAAACGAGCACCGGAAAGTTCCCGGCGTGCGTGTTCGAATATGTCGATGCCGATCACATCGTGCCCGTTACCGCCTACGAAGTGGACTGAACTCGAACCGTTCGGGTTCTGCTCGAATCGATGTAACGAATGGTCGCTCCGCAACTGAATCGTCGCGGCCCCATTGAAACACCTTCT
>JALSIV010000314.1 GCA_026989685.1 Pirellulaceae bacterium
GGGCTGCACGAATTGAGCAATGTCCCGCAATCGCGCTCGAGACAGTTCCACTCCGCCGCCTAACGTAATCCCAATATCACGGCGCTCCCCACTTCGCTCGATCGTAAATGTCACCCGGTCTCCCGGCTGCCGAACCAGCACGGGACGCACGGCCTGGTACACCGACCGAATGTGAACGCCGTTGACGGCAACCACACGATCGCCCACCACGATCCCCGCTCGATCAGCCGGACTACCTCGCGTTACCTTGACCACTTTCACGGCGTCGGGCTGTCCGTCGAGCACCATTCCCACTTCCGGACGCCGGCGCTTGAGCACCACCATTTTCGTAGAGGACTCGGCTCCTTCGGCTACTCGCAGCAGACGCCGGACATGTTCGACGGGGACCGCAAAGGAAAATCCGGCGGAACGATCGGTCCCCGTGACGACGACGACTCCGACCAATGCGCCGCTCGGATCGACAACGGCGGCACCGCCCGAAGTGGTGGCCGCGCGCAGGTCGCACTGCAACAAGGGTGGATAAAGCAGTCCCGGGTCGGTCCGTTGGTGCCCGGAAACGATCCCCAGAGAAACAACGGGTTTCTCCGCGCCCCATCCGGCTGCGCTCACCACCCAGGATCCGACAGCCGGCAGCCGGGCAGCCAGCGGTAGGGGGGAACCGGCGGCGGATCGCAGGCGAATCATGGCCAATCCCGAGTACTCATCCACCACCCGGAACTCTCCGTCCACTTGGGTTCCCGTAGGCAGTGTGATCTTCACTTGGCTGTCGGCACCGGCGAAGACAGGCGTCACGACCCACCGGGAACCGACGACCACTCCCGAACAAACCACGACGCGCGCCTTGCCACCACCCTCGTCCGCCGTCTCCGCGAATCGCACCCGGACGGTGACGACCCCATCCAGTAACCGCCGAGCGGCAGTCTGCAAATCGGGTGGAGTTTCTCCCCACAACGGACTTGCGATCGACCAGCACAACACGAGGAAGACGAGACACCCTGCGGCCAACGGAATTCGCCGTCGCCTAGCCGTTCGTTTCGGCTCGTTCAAGTTGCTCAGCCGTCGATATGCCATTCTCGATCCAGCTCATGCCGAATGGCGACTACAGCGATGCCGGAATCCACCTCAAGACCCTCGGCTGTGCCGTCCATCCCCGGGCGTATCGTGAGCGGCCCGAAGTTGTGTTACCGCGCTCAAAAACCAATCCGATTTGGAAAGGACGATCGGTCTTCCACTAAGTCCAACATGGCTTCCAGTTCGGGACTGGAAAGATAAAGGGCGGGCGTCGGCGACCAAGACGCCGCCGGATCCGTTGCCCCAGCATGTCCGGGAACACTTGTCGCCTGCTCTTCGAGCATCCCGGCATCTGACGGCTGCCCGGCCTCGGCCACCAAGACCGGTGCCCGCGGGCCCTGTTGTTGGGCAGCCCATTTCGAATGGTGGCTGGATGGTAGCAACGATCGCGACGTCGGATCCGAGTCGACCAACCAAACGCCGGCGAGTGACAAAAGCACCAGGGCAACCGCCACCCGGATCGCTGTTTTGGCACGATGCGGCGGTCGGCCGGCGATGGGGAGACCGGTCGGCGCGGGATAGCGATCGTGAAGTTGTCGGGCCTCCCGAACCAGCGTCGCCCCCAAGGCGTCCTTCCAGTCGCCCTCCCCCGCTCCTTCCGTGAGGAGTTCTTCGGAAAGCTCCGGCGGCATTGCCGACTCCCGCTGGGGACGGTAAAGCGCAGGGCGTCGAGGGGGAAACCGAAATGTCATGGCAGTTCTCTCTTCCGTCTCGCCGGGCCTCGCCCGTGTCAGTTCTCGGCAGCTCGCAATTCGGCTTCGCTGGGGTGGTGTTCCAGCCACTGAACACGAGTGGACTGGTCATGCGTCATTTTCCTCAGGTTGGCGAGGCCGTGAAACAGACGGCTCTTGACAGTTCCGACTGGACACTGGAGTGCCTGGGCGATCTCCTCGTAACTCAATCCTTCGCTGAACCGGAGCACCAATGTTTGACGCTGCCCATCGGGAAGCTCGGCGACTCGCGACCACAAACTCGCCTTCCACTCGTCCACTTCCAAGTGGCACACCGCCGGTATTTCGCTCCGCCCCTCTTCTTGCCGCCGCTCGGACACGACCCGCAGACCGCGTTGCCGCGTCGATCGGCGCCGTCGCTCGCGACGTTCCAGATTGAGCAGGATCCCATACAACCAAGTGAAAATCTGACTCCGACCGGCGAATCGGTGGTGCTGGCGCGCCAGTACCAGAAAGGTCTCTTGCGCCAGATCGTCCGCGTCCCACGGATTGCCGGTCAGTACCAGGGCGGCACGGTGAATCCGCTCGAAATACTCCTCAGCTACTTGATTTACGTCAATTCTCACAAATGACTCGACTTGCTCGATTCTTCACGGAAATCGGCCGGCTTGCGACCGCGCCCTTTCGCACTCCCTCAGACCCCTTACATTGTAGTTGAAGCGTCGGGAATCGGGGAACACTCGCAGAAGGTCGGCACGATCCGTACGACCGGTGAGTCTCGCTCGCAGCGGAAAATGTTCACTCCTGCCTCCTCCCCCGACGAATAATATGGACGCGACCCGCAGGGTCCCTCCAAATTGCCAGGAAGGCGGGAGCCGTCAACCCAGTGGAAGGATCCCAGCGCGTGCAGGTGAGACGACGACGTGAATATAGTTTTCGCAGCCAGCGAGGCGGTCCCGTTTGCCAAGACCGGCGGGCTGGCCGACGTAGTAGGCGCTCTGCCTCGCGAGATCGAGCGACTGGGACATCGCGTCCGGTTGTTCTTGCCCGCTTATCGCCAAGCCTGCTCGAGAACGCCTCCGCCTCGACCCGGCGGTATCGAACTCGAGATTCCGATCGCCTCGAAGATCGTCCCCGGCCGGCTACTCCAGAGTCGACTCCCCCATAGCCGGGTCGATGTGTGGTTGGTCGATCAACCGGAATACTACGACCGCCCCCAGCTCTATGGCGAGCATGGCAAGGACTACCAGGACAATTGCGAGCGGTTCGTCTTCTTCTGTCGAGCCGTGATGGAATCGCTGGCGGCCATGGGTGAACCGGTCGATCTGCTCCACTGCCACGACTGGCAAACCGGCTTGATTCCCGCCTACCGGGAGATCCTGTACGGGCATCATCCGGTCTTTGCCGAAACGGCGACGCTGCTGACGCTCCACAACATGGCCTACCAAGGCCGCTTCTGGCACTGGGACATGCTGCTGACGGGAATCGACTGGAAGTATTTCAACTGGCGGCAAATGGAATTCCACGGAGACCTCAACCTGCTCAAGACCGGAATCATCTTTGCCGACCGGCTCAACACCGTCAGTCCCAGTTATGCCGAGGAAATCCAGCGTGAACCGCTGGGATGCGGGCTGGCCGACGTGCTCCATTACCGGGCCGATGTGCTGACCGGAATCGTCAATGGAATCGACGTGCGGCAGTGGGACCCCGCCCACGACCCTCATCTGCCTCAGGCGTACAACGTCGAGTCCTGGCAAGTAGGCAAGGCTGCCTGCAAAGCCGCTTTGCAACAGGCGAGTGGGCTGGCCGTGGAGCCTCGGCGCCCGCTGATCGGACTGATCGGACGGCTGGCGTCCCAGAAAGGCTGGGAAATCGTGCTGCCGCTACTCGAGGCCCAACTGGAGAACTCCGATTACCAATGGGTCGTCCTCGGATCGGGAGATCCCGCCATCGAAACTCGGCTGCGAGAACTGGCGCGGACTCACCCCGACCGCCTCCACGTCACCATCGCCTTCGATGAACCACTCGCGCATCAAATCGAAGCCGGCGCCGACATGTTCATCATGGCAAGCCGCTACGAACCGTGCGGTCTCAACCAACTCTACAGCCTCCGCTACGGCACCGTGCCGATCGTTCACCATACCGGCGGGTTGATTGACACGATTGTCGACGTCACTGACGAAACGCTGGCAGCGCGCACGGCAACCGGATTCCACTTCCACCACTACACAACCGACTCTCTGGCTGAAGCGTTGGCTCGCGCGGTCGAGTGTTATCGCCACCACGGATCGACCTGGAGTCAGGTGGTGGAGACCGGCATGAGCCAAGACTGGTCATGGCATCGCAGCGCCCGCCAGTACGTCGAACTTTACGAACAGACTCGAGAAGAACATCGCCGACGGCTGACCGCCGAACCTTCGTCCTAGCACGGGCTTCGCCCGCAAGACGGGAGGCCGGAGGCGTGGTAGCGATAACAATAGCCACCGTAACGCGCACGCACGATCCGAAGAAATTGCAAGAAAAGACACCAAGCATCCAAGGCCCTGACCTATGATGGAGCAACGACGAGAGTGTGACGTCCACTATCGGCGAGACCCGTTCACCGGGTATTGGTCGATCGTGGCTGCCGAACGCGACGACCGGCCCTATGAATTCCCGCCCCGCCCGCCCCGTCGCAGCGACCAGCCCTGCCCGTTCTGTCACGAACAGGAAGGACGGACTCCACCATCGATGGCGCAGTGGAGTCTACCTGGCTCCGCATTCCCCTGGGATGTCAACGTGGTGCCCAACAAGTTCCCGGCCGTTTGCCCGCTGCCGCTCGAGCCGCCGAAGAGCGACACGTGGTCCGGCGCGGATCCGCCCTGGGAACAGTCCGCGCCTACCGAGGGGATGCACGAAGTCATCATCGAGTCGGCCGACCATCGAGTCGACTGGTCCGAATTCTCCAGCGATCACCTGGCACTGATCCTGCATGCCTACCGACACCGCCTGCGAATGGCCGCCGAAGCCAATCTGCTGAAGTGGGGACTGGTGTTCAAGAACGTCGGCCCCGCCGCCGGAGCCTCGATCGAACACGCCCACAGCCAACTGATCGCACTGCGGCAGATTCCTCCGCTGGTGACACTGCGGGAAACGCGCGCCGCTCGGCACTGGGAGCGAACCGGACGTTGTCTCACCTGCGACTGGCTTGAATGGGAATTGGAACAGGGGGATCGCGTGGTGGAAGTCGGCCCCGAGCTGGCCGTGATCTGTCCCTGGTTCAGTCGGGTGGCCGGCGAATGCTGGATCGTACCGCGACAACATACCTGCCACTTCATGGATGTCGATGGTGACACAGTAGCGTCACTATCGGAGACGCTCGCACAGATCATTCCCCACATCCTCTGCGGTGAAGATCGAGCCTACAATATGGTCCTGCAGACGCCGCCGTTGAATTGCCCGCACCCTCACGCCGGCCATTGGACTTTGCAACTCCTCCCCCGCCGGGTCGCTGTCGCCGGCTTCGAGTGGGCAAGCGGTTGCACGATCAATACGGTGGCGCCCGAAACGGCGGCTCGAGCGATGCGCGAAGCGACCGGCATCCGATGCGGCGTGTAAACCGCCGTCACGCCCGCTCCCAAGGAAACGCCATCACCTCGGACAGCGACCGGCGTCTCAAGGCCGCCATGACCAGCCGATCGAACCCCAGAGCCGTTCCCGATCCGGCGGGCAGTCCGGACTCCATCGCCCGCAATAGCGCGCTGTCGACAGGAATCTCGCGCTTACCCCGACTCGCACGACGGCGATTCGCGGCTCGAGCCCGGCGCCGCCACTCGGCGGCATCGGTCAACTCATGGTACCCGTTGGCCAACTCGACGCCGCGAAAAAACAACTCGAACCGCTCGGCGCGCCGATCGTCGCGGGGATCGAGCCGGGACAGCGCGGCTTGAGAAGCCGGATAGTAATACACAACGGCCGGAACTTCGCGCGGTAGCGAGGGAACCACGCGCGTGGCGAAGAGGAAATCGAGACAATCGTCGCGGGTCGATTCGCCGGCCGCATCGAGGCCGTGGCAGCGGGCCGCCTCGCGCAACGCCTTGTCCGTGGCGTCCAACGGATCGATGCCGGTCCCCTGCCGGAAAAGCTCGGCGTATTCGATCTGGAGCACCGAGTCGGCCCCCAACATGGCTTGAGCCAGTTCCGCCAGCAGCGCCATTCCGGCCCGCATGTCGTCGCCGCATCGATACCACTCGACCATCGTGAATTCGGGGTTGTGCCACCTCCCGATCTCCCCTTGGCGGAAAGCTCGAGTCACCTGATAGATGGCCGTGGCGCCGGCCGCCAGCATCCGCTTCATGCAGAACTCGGGAGAAGTCTGCAACCACCACGTCTCGCCGGGAGGCTGAGATACCTCTACCGCGAACGGATCGATATGCAGATCGACCACGCTGTCGCGGCACAGCAGCGGCGTTTCCACCTCGAGAAACCCACGGTCGGCGAAGAAACTCCGCAGTTCGGTCAGCAGCTCGGCCCGCCGGCGCAGCACCTCCCAACTCGCACTCGGACCAAACGGCGGCACACCCGATTCCATCGCCCGCCCAGGGGGAACATGTCCCATCAACTCTTGACTCGCTCCACGTACTCGCCGGTGCGCGTGTCGATCTTGATCAGGTCCCCCATGTTGATGAAGATCGGCGCCGGGAATTCGGCCCCCGTCTCCACTTTGACCGGCTTGGTGACGTTGGTCGCCGTGTCCCCTTTGGCTCCCGGCTCGCAGTATTCCACCTTGAGCACTACGTGGTTGGGGGGGGTCATGGTGATCGGATTGCCGTTGAACAGCACCATGCTGCAGATCATGCCGTCCTTCAGGTATTTCCAATTGTCGCCCACCTGGTCCGCCGTCAACTCGTACTGTTCGAAGGTCTTGCTGTCCATAAACACGAAGGTGTCCCCCTGGCGGTAAAGGAACTGTACTTCGATCTCCTCCACGTCGGCCGCTTCGAGCGAATCCCCGCCTTTGTAGGTGCGGTCAATCACCGTGTTCCGCAGCAGATTGCGTAGTTTGCACTTGTAAAGAGCATTTCCCTTGCCCGGCTTGACGAAGTTCATTTCGATCATCAGATACGGTTCGCCATCAATCTGAACTTTCAGTCCTTTCCGGAATTCGCTCGTCTTGTAAACTGCCACGGTACTCGATCCCTGCTTCTGATAAACTCGATGCGTCGTTGCCCGTTCGCCGGCCGTCGTGCAACTGCCCTGCTTCCGGTTCCCCGACCGCGTTGCCGAAACCCTGGAACCCCGTCGGATGGGGGCCGGCCGAGCCGAAGGCGACTCGGCCGGACCAATTGTAGTGGGCAAGGCCCCATCCTGAAAACACCAGTGCCCGACCGTTGACATTTCAAGTGCACGTGACGAAAGCCAGGACGAAGATGCCTCCCCTCACCTCATCCGCTCCACCATCGGCCGTCAGGCAACCATGCCATTGGCAATCGTCCCTTCGATCGGCCGTGCGCGATCCGATCGAACTCTGCCGACTGCTCGAACTCGAACCCGACTCGATCTTCTCGCACCAGGCCCATCGCCGGTTTCCCTTGTTAGTGCCTCGCGAGTTCTTGCAAAAAATCGAGCCGCGGAATCCTCGAGATCCACTCTTGGTGCAGGTTCTGCCACACCCCGATGAAGATCATCAGCCGAACGGCTTCGTCCGCGATCCGGTCGGCGACGCGGCGGCTCAGCAGGCCCCCGGCTATTTGCGGAAGTACGCCGGGCGCGTCTTGATCATGCCGACGATGAGTTGCGCGGTTCATTGCCGCTACTGCTTCCGCCGCAACTACCTCGATCCCGCTTTCTTTCGGCCCACCTCTCCAATCGGCACTCCGCCGGTCGGTACAAACCGGCCTTCGATCGCCAACGATGACCGTCTCGACCATATCTGCCGACTGCTATCGGAAGACGATTCCATCCGGGAAGTCATCTTCAGCGGCGGCGACCCGCTGATGCTTCCCGACGAGCAACTGGCTCGCTGGATCGGACGACTCGAACCAATTCCTCACCTGACAACGCTCCGCATCCACACTCGACTCCCCGTGATGATTCCCTCTCGCATCGACGAGTGCCTGCTCGAGTCTCTGACCGAGACCCGACTCCAGGTGGTCGTCGTGTTGCACGTCAACCATCCTCGCGAGATCGACGACGATCTTGTCGACGGCACACGACGGTTGCAACGCAGCGGCGCGGTGGTGCTCAACCAATCGGTGCTGCTCCGCCACGTCAATGATCGCGCCGAAACTCTGATCGAACTGTCCCAGCGACTTTTGGAAGGCGGAATCCTGCCCTACTACCTGCACCAGCTCGACCCGGTCGAGGGTGCAGCCCATTTTCGAGTCTCCGACGAGCGAGGCCGGGCGCTGATCTCTCAAATGCGAAACCGACTGCCCGGCTATCTGGTGCCTCGGCTCGTCCGCGAACTTCCCGGAGAACCTCACAAAATCCCGTTGTCGTAACGCGGGCTGCGCCCCCAAGGCTGGAGGCGGGAGACCGGAGGCTGGAGGGATGGTGGTGACAGCCGAAAGCCAGTGCAAGATGCGCGCACGGCGCGTAGATGTGATAAAGTAAGCGGCTGTCACAAAACTCCATGCCGCAAGCAACACACGCGAGACCGGAAAACGGCGCGGCGGGGTTTGTTACAGGCTCCAAGAATCCAACGGAGTTCGATTCGTGCCAGCACTCATCGCCGCTGTAGCCGAAAACGGAGTCATCGGACGCCAGGGAACCTTGCCGTGGCGGCTCTCGGCCGACCTGCGTCGCTTTCGGCGACTCACGATGGGGCACCACGTCATCATGGGACGGCGCACGTTCGAGTCCCTTCCCGGCCCGCTTCCCGGCCGCAACCTGGTCGTCCTCAGCCGAAGCCAAACTTCGTTCCCCTCCGAGGTTGTGGTGGCTCGCGACCTGCGGTCGGCTTTACGGTTGTGCAAAGATGACTCGTGTCCGTTTGTGATCGGTGGGGCCTCGGTCTACCAAGCGGCTCTGCCCATTGTCCAGACGCTCTACTTGACCATCGTGCATGCCGACGTTCCCGGCGACACCACGTTTCCGAGCGTGAATTGGTCCGAGTGGACCCTTCAAGAGGATTGCTGGCACGCCGCCGACGCGAAGAACCAGTATTGCCATAGCTTTCGCCGCTATGAGCGAAAACCGCCGGCGTCAACCAGTTTGCGAACTTCCTGACAACTGACGAAGTCGATGGCCAAGCAAACACCATGCCACTACGAGAAAGACATGCCCCAGCGAGAAAATCACGATTTGTTCAAAATATTCGGCTCGAATTGCCGATCATGGTTGGGCCTTTGGGTATTCCCAAGGCCCGGTGATAAGCTAGAATCGAATATAGACGAGACGAGCCCGAGTGGTCGCCATTCCGACAGAGGGACCAACCTTTCAGCGTTGGCCGAGGTCGCCCAAAGGCGAGTGCCCGAGGCACGCCTGACCTCCGCCATTCTCGCAGCGACTCCATTTGTCGCAATCGGCCGAAGGCTCGCTCATCATGCCGCAGTGAGTTGCACTCACCGCGGTTTTTTTTTGGCTTCACGGCAAAGATTCCTCCCTGAAGTGACGGACGCCGCCTCTCCGGCATCCACGTTGCAGGTTTCCAACATCGCGTGATCCCTCCCTTCGCCAACTTCGTGCCCTTCGCGGTTGCCGGCTATCGCCGCCGACCATCAGACCATCCCCCTCACCGCCCCCCACTTACCATGCCTGGCTTCATCATCCGAATCTCTACGCTGTCGTATTGGTCCCTCGCCCTTTGGCTGCTCGGCCCACCTATCGATATCCCGCTCGAAGCTGCCGATATCGTCAATCCTTTTCCGCCGATGGAACGTGTTACTCCGGTGCGACGATGGGAGTCCCGCGATGATTGGCAACTGTGGTCGGCCAGAAACGATTGCCGACTGCGCGCCGACAATCATGGCTTGACGGTCACGGCCACGGGACACGACCCCTTCTTCACTACTGAAGTCTCGCTGCCGGCCGGACATTATCGCGTCACTCTTCGTGCACCGGAGGGAACCAAGCTTCCGGCTGGATGCACGCTGTACTGGTCCACCGACCGCCACCGAGGGTTCTCGGAAAAACGCCGCACATCTCCGGCGACCCACGGAGGCTCACCCGGCCACATCGTCGAAATGACCTTCCATGCCGACACCCCCGTCACGGGCCTCCGCATCGATCCGGGGACTCGGCCGGGCACGATCGTGCTGAATTCCATCTCCGTGGCCGCCGTGGAACTCCATCCGCTCCGCATCACCCAAGTTCGGCAGTCGGCAACCAAAGTCGAATTCCGAATCGAGAACGGCTCCACGGCACCGGTTCGCTTCCGCGCTAACGGCGAGGTCCTCGAGTTGGCGGGTGGAGAGTCGATCTGGCAAGCGGTTTCGGCGAACAGGCAAGCCTGTGTGGAATCGGTGCAACTCTCCGTCGAACTGAACGGTTGGCCTCCGCTCACACGACAAGCCACCGTGATCACACCTGCGGCCACTCAGCCTCATTGGCGTTCCTCCGTAGGTCCCTTTGATTTGCGCGTCGCTCACGACGGATCCGCCGCATGGATCTATCGCGATCAGCAACTGGTGGCAGTGCTGGCTCCACTGGTGCTCAAGAACCATCGAGTACTCAGAGGCCGTTCGCTCATTCGCGAGCGTGATCGATGGACGTTTCAGCAAGACGACACCGAATGGACGGTGGCAGCGGTAGACAACGAACTGGTGGTGCAGATCCGCTCGGCGGAGAACGAACCGATCGAGGGACCGGTCGTGCGGGCATTGGGACGGCTTGAGCAGGGACTGCTCTCCGGCCTGGAATACCTCGGGCGCGAAGAACGCAGCTCATCCAAGCTCGACATCGAGACCGACGAACACTTGCGTTTCGCCCCCGATCCACTCAAGCTCACCATGCCGCTGATGGCATTCGTCACTTCGAGTGTGACGGTCGCCATGACCTGGGACGACATGAACCTGCAACCCGTCTATGCGACTCCCGATTTCTTCGACGGGATGCCGGGACACCGCATGACGCTGCGAGGTTCCACGGTGAAGACTCGAATCCGTCTGTCGTCACAGCCGCTGGAAGAGATCATAATGTGGTGCGTCCGCCGGCGAGGCCTGCCCGACCTGCCACCTGCAGCATTCAACGACGAGCAGACCGCAACGCTCGATCTGCGAGGCCTCGAGGTGCTGGCTTCGCCTCAGGGATGGAGTCACGCGGCGGGCGACCGCTGGCCGCATCGGTTCTACGGCGACATGGCGTCGACGTTCTGGCGACTCACCGGCAAAGTACCGCAAGGCGGCCCGTGGCAACTGGGAGGCGCCCATGTCTCCAACGACGCCATCTTCTTTGTGACGAATCAGGTCGAGAACTGGAAAAAAAGCTGGCAGGCTCGCGTCCGCCACGCCATCAGATCGCAACAGAACGATGGTTCGTACCGCTATCGCGGCGAGTTGGTTCGAGGGCATTTCGAGGACACGGCGAGTGGTTACTGCGCGCTGCGCGCCTGCTGGCTCCTCGATTGGGCTTATTTCACAGGGGACGCCGAAGCTCTGGCCGCCGGCCGCAAGACTCTGGATTACATGATGCGCTTCCGCACGCCTCGAGGTGCCCAGACCTGGGAATGCCCGCTGCACACTCCCGATCTCCTGGCATCGGCCCACTTGGTGCATGCCTATGTCCGAGGTTATCAACTGACACGGCACCAGCCTTACCTGCAGGCAGCTCGCAAGTGGGCATTCAGTGGCTTGCCCTTCGTCTACCAGTGGGATCGCTATCCGGTGATGCCGTACGCCACGATCGCGGTCTACGGCGCCACGCACTGGAAAGCTCCCAACTGGATCGGTCTGCCCGTGCAGTGGGTCGGCATCGTCTACGCCCATTCTCTGACACTGCTTTCACCCTACGACGACACTCTGGATTGGCATCACCTGGCACTGGGCATTCTCCGTTCCGCCCGTCAGATGCAGTACCCGGCGGGACCGTCGGTCGGTTTGCTGCCCGATTCCTTTTCTCTGGCAGACCAAGGTCGCCGGCCCCCCGACATCAATCCGTGTAGCCTGGTCAGTCTGCAGCGACGGATCGAGGGAATTCCCGATTCCCTGGTGATGGTGAACGACGGCCGATTTCGCATCGTGGGACCGTTTCCCATGACATTCGAGCAAGGTATCCTTCACGTCGACGCCCAAGCAGGCGTTCGCTATCAATTGCTCGTCAACGGCAAGTCGACCATTACCGTCGAATCGAAGGGGCACGACGTTGTTCCCTTGGAGTAGCCCCATGAAACATCCAGCCAAGCCGGCTCTCCTGACCTGCCTCTTCGCCATCGTTTGTGTCACCTGCCGTAACGCGCCGGGACAATCAGAAACCTGGCCGATGCCCAACTGGCCGCGAGCCGCACCGGCGGAAGTCGGCATGGACGCCGCCCGACTGGAACAAGCCAAGGACTATGCACTCACCGGAGGAGGATCGGGGTACATCACTCGGCACGGCAAGCTGGTGCTATCGTGGGGCGATCCCAAGAAGTTGTATGACCTCAAGTCGACCACCAAGTCGTTCGGCGCCACGTTGCTGGGAATCGCCCTGCTCGACCAAAGAATGAAACTGGACGATCGAGCCGTCACCTTTCATCCGAGTCTTGCCGTACCTCCGAAGTCGAATCGGCAAACGGGCTGGGTCGACCGGATCACGATCCGCCACCTGGCCACGCAAACCGCTGGTTTCGAAAAGCCCGGTGGATACACGCGACTGGTCTTTGCACCGGGCACTCAATGGTCCTACAGCGACGGGGGTCCCAACTGGCTGGCCGAATGTATCACTTTAGTCTATCGCAAGGACCTTCAAGAGTTGATGTTCGACCGTGTGCTGACTCCTTTGGGCGTCACACCACGAGACCTGCGGTGGCGCAACAACGCCTACCGGCCGTCCAAGATCGATGGCATCGTTCGGCGCGAATTCGGTTCGGGCATCTCGGCCAACGTCGATGCCATGGCGCGCCTGGGATACCTCTATCTCCGCAAAGGACGATGGCAAAATCGCAAGATTCTCTCTCCCGACTTCGTCGCCGCGGCCTCGTCGCCCGACGCGAACACGGTGGGACTGCCGGAACGCGAGTCGCACCGGTACGGGAACGCTTCGGACCACTACGGCCTGCTATGGTGGAACAACGCTGACGGCACGTTGCCGCACGTGCCTCGCGACGCCTTCTGGTCCTGGGGACTCTACGAAAGTCTGATCGTTGTGATACCCAGCTTGGACATCGTGGTGGCTCGAGCCGGACGGTCGTGGAAGGAAACCCGTCGCCACTACGACAAGCTGGCTCCGTTCTTCGATCCGATCGTGGCGTCCGTACGGGACCAGCCGAAAACGAGTCCGAACGCCACGCGGACACGGAACCCGCCATCGGCTTCTCACCTACCCTATCCTCCCAGCCCGGTGATTGCCGGCATCGAATGGGATCCGCCAGAAACGGTGATCCGGCGAGCCCGAGGAAGCGACAATTGGCCGGTCACTTGGGGCGACGACGACCGGCTCTACACGGCCTACGGCGATGGGCGAGGATTCCGGCCGTTCGTGGAAAAGAAACTCAGCCTGGGACTGGCAGCGGTGAGCGGTCCTCCCGATCGTTTTCACGGTGTCAACTTGCGGGCTTCCACGCTCGAGCGGACCGGTGACGGCGCGTCCGGCCCCAAAGCCAGCGGGATCCTGATGGTCGACGGTGTCCTGTACTTGCTGCTTCGCAATGTCGGCAACAGCCAGATCGCCTGGTCGAACGATCGAGGCAAGACTTGGCGGTGGTGCGATTGGAAGTTCGAAACAAGTTTCGGCTGTCCCACATTTCTCAACTTCGGCAGGAACTATGAGGGCGCCCGCGACGACTACGTTTACATCTATTCGCCCGACAGCGACTCGGCGTACGTCCGCGCTGACCGGATGGTGTTGGCTCGCGTTCACCGCTCGCGCATCTTGCAGCGCGAGGCCTACGAGTTCTTCCGGCGACTCGAATATGGCCGCCCCGTGTGGACTCGCGATATCGCCCAGCGGGGCGCCGTGTTTGCCCATCCGGGCGGCTGCTACCGATCATCGGTTTCGTTCCACTCCGGTCTGCGCCGATATCTGTGGTGCCAGACGGGGCTCGGCAAGCAACCTCGGTTTCACGGTGGTTTGGCCATCTATGACGCGCCGCAGCCGTGGGGTCCGTGGACGACGGCGTTTTTCACCGAGCGATGGGACATCGGACCGGGAGAGACTTCCTGCCTGCCGACGAAATGGCTCGATTCGGCCGGCGGCACGATCTACCTGGTCTTTTCGGGAGACGATGCGTTTTCCGCAAGGCGAGCTCGGCTGCGGCTGCGGTGAGTGCCGGGGAACGCGGGAGGGGACGGTTACCTACTCCGCGCGCTGGAAGATGTAGAGCTGATCGTCTCGGCTCAGCCGATCGACGTCGACCCAGATATAGCGGCCGTTCGCCTTGCGTAGAAACACTTCATTCCGCGATGGTTCATACTTCACGAACTTGGCCGTGACGGTATGTGTGCCGTCGAGGCTCGTCCACGTGCGAAAGAGCCAGTAATTGGCTAAGTAATACTTATCGTTGTTCTTCTCTCGGCGTTCCAGTTCCGCGATCCGATCCGCCTCGCGCGCTTCCATGCGGTACAGCTCGACTTTGAGGCGAGCGATCGACTGTTGATTGGACTCGATCTGCTTCTTGTAGCGCTCCAGTTGGCGTTCGACCGCCTCCCGCATCTCCCTTTCCGCTCGGAGTTTGGCGGTGAGGGAATCGAGTTCCATGCGGTGCTGCATCTGAGCATCGCGGAGTCGCAGTTCGAGCTGGTGCTTTTCGCCTTGGAGGATGAAGACCTGCTGCATCGCCTCTCGCTTCGCTTCCGATGCCGCCAACTTCCGCTGCAGTTCGGCGTGCTGTGCGTTCATCGTGCGGAAATCCTGCAAGAAATCCTTGCGGAGCTCATCGACCGACAACTGGACGTCGGTGGCGTCTAGCGCAGCTCGGACCTCTCTCGCCGGGTCGGCGTGGTCCGGCCGCGAGATGTTGCCCCAATGCACCAACGCCGCCAGGAGAACGGCTGGGAAGGTCCACCAAGCGAGATGGAAACGGACCATTTTCATAGCGATCGGATCCTCCGGGAATCGAACATCGAAAGGAGACGAGCCTCCCGGCCGGCGCCGTCTGCGGGCCGGGAGGCATCGGCTTGTCTAGTTCGAGGCGTCGAAATAGGATTCGATGGTCTCGACCACGTCTTGACTGTCCTCGAGCGGACCGATACCGAACCGACGCTCAGCATCTTCCACTAGGTCGGCCGAGGATTCGTCGACTCGGATCCGCACATGAATCTCATCGAGTAGCCGGCGAATACGGGAGACATCGGCGCCCGTCGAGGCGACTTCGCCGGTCGCTTCGGCGGCACGCAGAGCACTCAGCCGCGCATCGAGCCCCTCGATCTCGGCCGCCAAGCGGACTTTGGTGGCGGAGAGCTGCCGGAACCGGCGCTCATTGGCGCTCCGCTTTTCACGAAGCTGCTCCAGAACGCGAGTCAAATCTCGTACGGTCGCCTCCATCTCCTGGTAGCGGTCGAAACGGAACTTCAGCTCCTCTCGCAGTTCCTCCGTACTGTAGGTCTTGCCGGCAAGAACATAGCTCGTGCTGCCGCGTTTCAGTTCGTCCTTGAGTTGCAAGATGCGTTCCCGGCCGGCCGCCAGTTTCTCGTCATAGCCGGCGATCTTCTTTTCGAGGCGCTCGATGGCAAGCTTGTTCCGCACAACGCGTTCCGCGCTGTCACGGATCGCCCCGTCGAGTCCCTCCACGAGACGACGTGCCCGTTTCAGCTCGAATTCGACGGAGACGAGTTCTTTCGCCGACTTCCGCAGTTCGGCCGCCGCGGTGTCGAAATAGCTGCTCAGTTCGCACGTCGAAAGACCACACAGAGCGACCACGAGCAAACCCAACAAACCCCATTGCAACATCTTCATTCTCGGATCTCCTTCAGGAACAAGAGTGGGAAAACGCAAGGAATCGGTCCGGCCGCTCCACCAAGCGGACCGGCACCCCAGTCACACGCTCACGTCACAGAGAAACAGAGGCCGGGCCGGTCCTCGGTAACCGACCTCCCCACCGCGCCGATCCACCTAGTCCGGCACTGAAAAGAACCGCCGAAACGGCGATCCGTCGAGAACTCCTGCGGACATTGTGGGCACCCGGTGTGACACGTTTGGTCACTCGCCTCGGGATTTTTTCCCGTTTTTTCCCACTGTGGACGAGTCATGCCGAGTCACAGACACTCACCGGCCTGCATGCTCGGCCATTGCTCCAAATCCAATCAAACCAGTGACTTGGGACTTTGGAGGGAGATAGGAAGGAGGGAGTGTCCAAGCCCGAACCACGCCAGTGGGACGGCATTGGCAGCGTCTCTCGAATCAGAGGATTTCGCAGACGCCGTAGAATAAACTGAGCACCTCCACCGGGAATTCGACATGGCCCGTGGAGAACTCGAGGAGTTCACGGATTCGGACGAGCAACGAATGGCCCCCGGTCCCGCGCTACACCCTGCCCCTCCACCGTTCGAGCGTTGATTGCAAGTCGATCTCCTTGCCGTCCGACTCGGCAAAGAACGCTTGCTCGAGCCGCGCGATGGTCGACGCCAGTTCTTTCCGCGAATCGTCGGCCACCAATCCGGCCTGGTCGAGGTGGCGGAGCCATCCCACCACGGTGAAGGCGTTCACCTGATCGGGCAACGGGATTCGATCGGCCTCCTCCACCGGCTTGCGAGTAGCACGTCGCCAGAGCCCGATGCCGAGGATCAGGATGGCCGCACCGAGGGCGCTCGCACCGGCAATCACCCACCATGAGGCCGGCGCCTCGGCATATTGCGATTCCAGCGGTACGGTCTTCTCGACCGATACCAGGTCCTCATCGACATACCGCTGATAGAGCGCCTCCTTGACGTCGACCAACGGCTCACCAAACACGAAGCTGCGCGGAGCCGGTTCCCCGTCTGCGGTCGCCGCTCGAAAGTGAATCAACCACAGCCGCTGGCACACCACCGCCGTCTCGTCGATGTCTTCGGCAAACTGCGAAACCGTGACTCCTTGATCGTCGATTTGAGCCACTTCGAAACCCGGCGGCGCGATTTTCAACAGCCGGTCCAACTCGGGAATGCGGCCTAAGCCGGTAGCCTTGACTTCCAGGATCAACTCTCCCTCGGAAGCCCGGCGCTCATCCAGGGTCTGGATCAGCGTCAACTCACTCGGCACGACCGGCTGGGCCGGGCCTGCCGACGCGTCGATCGACAGGGGCGAAGATTCCACCGGCAGCACGACGTAGCCCGAGGTGTCGGTGAAGTCGAGATCGATCTTCAAAGCGGGGACGCGATCGACGTGAGGCCCTCGAGCTTTGAGCAGGATATAGGCATACGGCGTGATGCGCCAGCCTGGTTCGTCGGTCGCTTTCGAATGCACGTCTTTGCCGTTGTAGACGATCGAAAGAACTTCGAAGTCCTCCTCGAGTGCCTTGCGGGCCGCCTCTTCGAAGCGGTCGCGATAGTCGGCCAACGGTCGCCCGTAGTTGTACGCGTAGTAGACCTGGTTCTGGTTCGTGGTGTACTTGGCGAAACCTCCCGTCTCGCGCTCGATTTCCTTGGTATGGCGAAACTGCACGAAAACTCCGAACGGCCGGTCGCTTCCCACCCGGACGTCCTCGCTGTCGAGCACCACTTCGAATCGAATTTCCGTGACCAGATCGCGGTAGTAGTCGTAGAGCCGCCGGGCTTCCCGAGCCAGCTTGTGGTCGCCCACGATTTCGAAGCCGGCCTCCAAGTAGAGGAACTTCGACCCGGGATTGACGGCCGACATGCGCGTATAGAGTGACGAGGCGAACTGGGCCATGTGCCACCGGTCGGCGGGAGCCGGCAATGACTTGAGCGCGGCGGCGATCTTCTCGATCTGCGACCGATCGACCACTTTGTCGGGGTGGATTCCTCGAATGTCGGCCGATCCCAGCGCAGCGTAGAACCATTTCTGGTACGGTTCGACGGTCCATTCCTCCTTCGGTAGCTCGGCAACGACCCGGCGATAACGCTCGGCTCCTCGAGCAAACCCGCTCATGGCTTCCGAGTGCAACTGAGCGAACGAGCTGTCCGACTTTTCGATCTCCTTCCGATAGTTCAGCCGGTCGATCAATAGAGCGGCCCGAGCTCCCGGCAGCTCCCAACTATCGGGATGGCGAGCCAGCGCCTGCTCGGCCACTTCCAACGCCACGCGGTAGCCACGCTCCACTTCCCGCTCGATGTCCTTCTTTCTGCGTTTGGTTTTCATTGCCTGCTGGTAGCGCGGATCCCGCCAGATTCCGGACAAGTTGCCGCGCATGCGGTCCAACAGCTTGGCGACGAGCGGAACCGAAAGGGTATCCATCGGCCCGAATACGCGCTCGATCGTTTCCAACTTGTAAACTTCGGCCACACTGTGTGCGTCGGTGAAGGCGGCCACCAGGCGGTCTTCGTCGAGTTCACCCAGATCGAGTTTGCGCAACTGCGCCACCCACTTCGCCAGGTCGCGCATGTTCCGTTCCTGTTTGGATCGTGTCAGCGGGATGCCTTCGGCTCGCTGGCTGAATCCGTAAACCACCATGAACGGATTGCGGGGGATCTGTCCCGAATTGAGTTTGTGGTTCTCGCGCCACCGATCGATGAACTCTCCCACCAAATCCTTGGCCAACAGCGGAAAACGCTTTGCCAGAAACTCGAGTTCCCGATACGCGGCCGCCGAATCGCCGACCTTCATGTGGAGCCGGCAACGCATCGAGGTCAGATTGGGAATCAGGCCTTCCGAGAGCAGCGACCGCCACTGGTCGTTCGGCTCGAGCTCGAGCAAATCGTCGATCACGATCGGACGAGTCGACGACGATGAGCGATTACCGACTAGCTGGCTTTCGTCGATGTAGTACGGATTGCCGAATGGGTCGTAGCGCAACATGCGCCGGCCGCGAGCCACATGGCGATAGGCCAACTTGGCTTCGCGAATCCAATTCAGTGCGAGCACATCGAGTGTCTTTTGCCACTGTTTGGCTTGCTCGGGAGCCGACTCGATCAAGGCTTCCACGGCCATCTTCTGCAGCGCCAACGATCGCCGCCGGCTCTCCGGATCCCCCATCATTCCCGCGCTGGCCTGGGCATAGTCGACGCCGATGGCAGCGATCACGTCGCGGCCCCTGGCCGGGTTCTTGGTGAAACTATCGGCCAACCACTTGCGCCCCAGTTCATCATCGAGTTTGTGGGCCAGTCCGACGGCTCGCCGAATGGCCGCTCGCGTTTCCTTGTCGCCTCGCTTTCCCTCGAGCAGCACGACCCGAGTCAGTTCCCAAGCCTGAATCAGATCGGATCGCTTGGAATCGCGATCAAATCGGGACTCGAAGATCTGAGCCCACTGGTTGACAGCTCGCATGTTGGATTCCCGCTTCGCCTCCTCCACAGCAGGCAACAGGTCCACGGCGAATTCAGCCAGCTCCGCAGCAAACAGCAGATCGACCATGGCGGCCCGATCGAGCCACTTGGGCTTATCTTCGGCCGGCTGGATGACCACGCGATGGAATCGCCGTGCGAGCACTTCGGGTGGAACTCCCGCGGAGATGACCTGCCGCACGACCTGCCCCATCAGAGCCAGCGAAGTCGCCTGCAACGGCTCGGGAGCGGCAAACACGATCCCAACCAAATCGTCAGCCGTGAGGTGGGTCGACACCGTTGTGGTCGTGCGGCTGCTCGCGGCGCCTGGAAACCCCCTCACCGGAATTCCACTACTCGGAATCGACGCTCCATTCCGTCCGACCAGACTGGTCAGCAGTTTTTGGTATGCCGTGCGAGCATCCTGCTTCGGCCACCCGGCCAGGATCTCCCGCACCGTTTCCCATTTGGCCAGCAGCACGGCCTTCTTCAACATCTCCAGCTCTTGCTGAAACTGCTGGCCGGCCGGCACATCGCCGCCTCGCGTCGTCTCCTCCCGTTCATCGCCGGAACTCGGTTGCCCTTCTTCGGCCCACGCCCGCAAGAACCCGGCCGCATCGACGCCGAACCGGAGCTGCTGCAGCAACTGCGTCCGCATCCGCTGCTGCTCGGCTTCTTGCTGCCGCTGCTGCATTTTCTTCAGCGCTTCCGCTTGAGCCGCAGCGCTGTCACCCGATGGCGACGTGCCGTTGGGCTTGTCCTGAGCCTTCTTCTTGCTCTCGGCGGAGCCTGCAGCCTTCGAACTTTGAGTCGCCGACGCCTGGTTGGTCGGTCGCAGCCGAGCGAAGGGTTGCTTGGCCGGCGTCGTCTGTGCCGCCGCCGTGGTACTCAACACAGCGACCAACAGACACACCGTTCTCGTTCGCACGATCATGGGATCGTCCCTCCAGAATGATTCGCAGGCAACACCGAGTGCCACTTGCCGTCTCAGGATCCCCGGTGTTCGGGGACATCGTGCAGCCCGGCGCCGTTGTTCCGGGCATCTCGAGACTTCGGCTTACCCCCGCTTCGGCCGCGACCGCGACCACTGCCACAGCCCTGTCACTGGCTGGGCAAAGGGAGTCCCTGCAGTTCCTTGAGTTCCATCCGAGCGAGCCGAACCGCCGCCTCGAGACTTTCGCGGTGGCGCTTCGTCGCCGACTCGTCTCCCGACCGTCCGGCATCTTCCGCCAGGAATCGGTACAGTTCGCGAGCCGATTCGATTTCACCCTCCCACTCCTCGCGGGGAACCCCTTCCAGCCGCATCAGCCAGGTCATGTAGAACTTGGCGTTGGCGAGTGCTTCCCGCGCAGACGCCAACAGCGCGGGGTCGGCCTGCTTGTCCTGTTGCAACTCGTCGACCAGCGTCTGCAAATCGGCCCGTGCTCGAGGAAGCTCCGAGGCATTCATCCGGACCTTGGCCAGTTCCAATCGAACCCGGCGCCGCGTCGCCACCTGCTCGGTCGGCAGTTTGGCCAGCGCCTCGGTGTAGAGATTCAATGCTTCGTCCCAAATCTCCTCGGCCGCGGCCTGGTCCGCCTTCTCGAGCATCCGAGAAACATCATCCAGGACCAGTTCCCGCTGACCGGGTCCCCAGTGATAAGCGGCGCCGGCAACCGGCAACAGCAACCAAATCACAATCAAGTACGGACGCATTTGGGTTCTCTCCTGTCGCCCCGCGATACTCGACGCTCCACACCGCCTATCATACCACAGCCGCCGACTCCGTTGAAACCGGATTCGCAGCATCGCCCGAGCCACCGGGGACCGCGGCCATCCGCCGACTCCAGCGAGCTCCGGCCACGGCCAGCGCCAGGGGAAGTCCCGCCAACAGCGAGGCCCCCAGGCCCAGCGCCAGGAGCGCATACTCCCGCCGCGTCCACGGCCTCTTCTCGGCTCGCCCCCCGCTGCCCACCACCTGCAGCACCAGGTCGGACGGAATGTGATGCTGGTTGCCGTCGTGGTATTCTCCGCCCAACCGAATGGCGATCTGGCGGAGCGTCGATTGATCCTGTTTCGACAGCGCCCCGTCGATGTAGGCGCCCTTGCGAACATCGCCGACGCCGACGACCAGTGCCGACCGGACGGCAGCCGGCATCCGCGGCATTCCCGTCGAAGGCACCGTATCGCCGTCACTCAGGATGATGACGATGGCACTGCCCGGTTTCCAGGTGCGGGAAACTTCGGCTGCCTGCTTGAGTCCCGCAAGTAGCTTCGTCTTGCCAGGATCGAAAGCGAAGTGCATCGGCAAATCGTCCAGGATATTGTCGACCACGTCGGGGTCACGCGTGTCAACCACCACGGGCATGGCGCCGTTGTAGACGGCGATCAAGGTCACCTTGTACTGGTCGATATCGATGCGTCGAAAGAACGATCGGAGCAGATCTCCGGCACGGCGGCGCCGCGACTGGCGACCGGTGGGGCCCGCATCTTTGAGCAACATGCTGGGAGAGACGTCGAGCAGCACGATCAGATGCTGCTCCCCGGAAGGTCGCTGCTGCCTTCCTCGAAAAACCTGCGGTGGCAATAGCAGCAGCGTCACCAGGCCCCAGGTCACGGCGGCCAGGCTGATGACGCGAATCGGCGTTGCCAGGCGAGTCCAAGCCGCAGGACGGCCGCTGGGGCCGAATGCCAAGTAGGCCACATGCCGAATACGGCGCTGATGAAGCCCTTCGGCAATCGACGCCACCAAGGCCACTCCCAGTGCGATCCATTCGGCTACCACGGCGTGTACCTCAATCCGAATGACGACACGACCAACAGCCCGCACAACACCAGACCGGTCCAGCAATAGAAACGAAAGTCGTCGATTTTCTCCCCGCGGATCTGGACGACCCGAGTCTGCTTCATGGCGTCGATCCGCTCGAAGACACGCGCCAGCGCCGCGTCGTCTTCCGGTTTGAATGCTTCGCCTCCCGTCATGACGGCGATCGACGCCACTTCACCCGGTATCGGACCGGTGCCGATATGCACGGCGAATAGGGTGATGCCGGCTGCCGAAAGTTCCTTGGCAATCTGCTGGTCTCGAGATCCTCCCAAATCGGCGCTCTGTCCATCGGAGATCAAAATGATCATCCGATCGCCTTCTTCCCGCGTCAGCAACTGGTCGCGGCACGCCAACAGGGCCTTGCCGATCTCCGTTCCCCCGAATCCGGGAGGAGCTCGCTGAGGACTCATGAACGGTGCCGCGTACTTGAACGCGGACGGATCGCTGGTCAATGGAACCCAATGCAGATATCGATTGCCGAAAAATGTCAGACCAAACGCGTCTCCTTCACGAAAGTTGACGAATTTCTCGATGGCTTCCATCGAGGCGTCGTAGCGCGTTCCACTCCCGAACCGAGCCGTCATGCTGCCGGAGACGTCAACGCAAAACTGGATGTTGGTCAGCGCCCGGCGGGTCTTCGGCAAGCCGAACTTCAGTGGAACGGCGAGCATGGCGATGGCTACGGCCAACAGCAGCGGCGGGAGCGACATGGCCAGATGAATCAGCAAGGCCTGCCCGCGGTGCGATTCGGCACGGCTGTGATCGAACGGCAAGACGACGCGGCCCGGCTGCCGCCGCCATACACCCATCAACAGCAGCGCGGGAACCACCTCCAGAAAGAGTACCCACGGATAGGCGAACACCATCCACTGCGCTTCGTCGGCAGCCATTAGTCGGCCTCCGGATCGGCGACATCCCGGTAAGGTCGCAACAACTCGTCCAGGTCCTGAGGCGGCTGGGGCTGGGGACGATGGAGCCACGCTTCCAATTGCCTCAGCAGGGGCCCAGCCTGTTCGTCCTCGCGCAGTCGAGCCATCATTTCAGCGGGCGGTATCGCTTCCAACTTGAGCCGCCTCTGCCAGTAGGAGATCAACAACCGCTCGAGTTCGGCTCGCTCCGCCGTCGTCAACTCGCCCTGCTCGGCCCGCCGCACCAGCGGCCGCAAGCGGTCGGCCAGCGTCACCCGACGCCTCGCAGCTTCCTCCTGCCGGCGCCGCCGCACACGGCCTCCCCAAATCAACGCGATCAAGCCAATCACCCAAAACACACCGGCCACAACTGCCAATTCCCGATAGCGGCCGGGACGCGGTGTCGGCTGGAACTCCAGGGCGTGCGGCGTGTTCTTGGTGCGCGGCAGCACGCTGTAGACTTCGACCCACAGCGGCTTCGCGCCGCCGGCCGACTCGCCCGATTCGGCCTGCAAATAGTCCACCACATTGTACCGCCCCGGCTCGAGGCCGTAGAACGACAGGTCGTATCGCCAATCGGTCCCGTGAGGATACACGGCGTCGATGCGGATCACGAAACGAGATTCGCGATCGTGCGGCTTGGCAACGCGCTTCGGGCCGGTGAGCACGACCTGCTTGAGTGAACCCGTTTCGCCGACACTCAAGCGAATCGGACTCGATTCGCCGTCCCTCTGTGAAGCCGAAGACGGAGCATCGCCGTTCGGGTAGCCACCGCCGCCGAAAACAAGTGCGCCGAAGGCGACCAGGGGCAGCATCGTTTTTCGAGCCTGCAACAGCACCCGCCGCGCCGCTTCCCGGTTCCGGGCGTGTTGCTTGCGGCCTGGAGTTTCGTGACAGCCTCTCACGGCACTCCACCGACGAAATCCACACCGCACAACACGAGTCATCGGACGCCTCTTCCCAAGAGTCGGCGCGACTGAAAAAAGTGCCGCACTTTGACGATGAATGGTTGGTCGGTCTCGATCAGTAGATGATCGATGCCGGCTCGCCGCAGTTCCTGCTCGAGCGTTTCCTGCTCGAGCCAACGGCGGCGGCCGTGAGTCACGAAGACCCGACCGGTTTCCGCTTCGCGAGCGCGAAAAAAGCCGCTTCCTCTCAAATGCCGCTCGGCCGGATCACGCAACTGCACCACCGCCATGTCGTGCTCCTGAGCCGCCCGCTTGAGTACGGGAAGCGCCCCTCGATCGTGCATGTCGCTCAAGACGATGATCAGCGCCCGCTGCGCCAGACTCGACGCCAACTCCGCCAGCTTGCGCGCCAGCGAAGTCGCTTCGTCATACCGGAAACACCGCAACCGGTGGAGCCACTGCAGAATCTGATGTCGCGACAGTGACGGGCGGATCAAAAACTCTCGAGTTCCCACTCCCATCACCCCCACCGGACTGATCCGGTCGAGACAAGCGTAGGCCAAACCACCCGCCAGTTGCACGGCGAGTGCGTATTTGCTACGCCGGGTGGATGAAACCGCCATCGACGCCGAAGTGTCGACCAGCAAATACACGGGCATCCGCTTGGGCGCCTCGAACTCCTTCACATGCACGCGAGCCGTCCGCGCGGTCACTTTCCAGTCGATGGCCCGCACAGGATCTCCCCACACGTAAGGCCGGGATTGTACGTACTCGATGCCCGACCCGAGAAAAGGCGATGCGTCCGTGCCGTAACTCAAACTGTCTGCCAGCCGCTTGACCGCGATCACGAATTGTCGCGAATCGAGCGGATCGATTTCCGGCAACCAACCTTCCAGCGGCCCAGTCCCACTCATCCGCTCAACCACCGTAATGCGAGAGGATTTCCCGTAGGACCGTTCGGCCGGTCTTTCCGTCGGCCAACGCTTCGTAGTTGAGCCGAATGCGGTGCAGAATCACGTCTTCCGCCAGCGCGAACAGGTCGTCGGGAACGACATAGCTGCGGCCGTGGATGAGAGCCCGCGCCCTCGAGGCCTTGACCAAAGCGATCCCGGCTCGGGGACTCCCGCCCAGCTCCAGATCGGGATGGCTGCGAGTCCGGTTGACGATCTCGATGACGTGTTCCAGAAACGTGTCACTGACGTGGACGTGATGGACCGCGTCCATGGCGGCAACCAACTCCTCGCATCCTCCAACCGGTTCCTTGTTCAGGACATCGAACTCCGTCTTGACCACGGCACCTCGATCCTGACGAGCGATCCCCAACTGCATGTTCCGCCGCAGTACCTCCAGCTCCTCGTCGGGAGCCGGATAATCGAGTCGATGGCACAACATGAACCGGTCGAGCTGAGCTTCGGGCAGTTCGAACGTGCCGCTCTGCTCGACCGGGTTCTGCGTGGCGATCACCAGAAACGGCGCCGGCAAAGTGAACGTCGTGTCGCCAATCGTCACCTTCCGTTCCTGCATCGCCTCCAACAGGGCGCTCTGGACCTTGGGAGCCGCTCGATTGATCTCGTCGGCCAACAGCAGGTTCGTGAAGATCGGTCCTTTGTGGATGCGGAATTCGTGGTTCCGCTGATCGAGAATCTCCGCCCCGAGAATATCCGAGGGAAGTAGATCGATGGTGAACTGGATACGCGCGAACTCGAGGTCGATCGATTTGGAAAGGACCGACACCAGCAGCGTCTTGGCAAGTCCGGGTACGCCTTGCAGCAGCAGGTGACCGCCGGTAAACAGGGCGACCAGCATGCGCTCGACCACCACATCCTGGCCGACCACCACCGACGCCACCCGCTCGCGGATCCGCTCCACGAAGGCAGCAACACCAGCCGGCAATGCGGGAGTCTCTTGCGAAGAAGAAGTGATAGACATGATGACGTGTCGATTTCGCCTCAGGCAAGAGCTGCAACGACACTTCCGACCGCCAGGCCATCGGTTCGAAGATGGATGGCAATGCGAACAGCCTGGTTGCAGGCTCGAGTTTCTCTGATTTCCTGAATCGGGTGGAGGTTGTCCATGGAAGGCTGGCCGATCGTCATGCGGCGCAGCCGACTCCCGGCGTTGGCTCCCCCCAGCAGAGTCATTGTAGGCAGACCGTGCGGCAGAATGCAATCGGCGAGGCTGAACGAGAAAATGTTTAGAGCCTGCAACAAAACCCGCCGCGCCGCCTTCCGGCCTCGGGCGCGTTGCTTGCAGCATGGAGTTTTGTGACAGCCTCTTAGCCGTCCAGCGGCAACAATCCCGTGCTGTCGCCGAATCGGTCCATCTCGGCGCCCGCCATCCGGCAGATCGTCAGGTAGAGATTGTTGAGCGGAGTCTCCTTCGGATAATGACGGAGCCGGTCCGGTTGCAACTTCCCGCCGCCCCTTCCAGCCAACACGATCGGCAGGTCATGATGCGTGTGCCGGTTCCCATCCGCAATCGCACTCCCATAGAGAATCAGGCAGTGATCGAGCAACGTGCCGTCCCCTTCGCCGATCGACTGCAGCTTGCTCAGAAAGTACGCGAACTGTTCCACCAAGAACGTATCGATTTTGGTAATGTCCTCCATTTTCTGCGGGTTGTTCTGGTGGTGCGACAAGCTGTGATGTCCACCCTTGACGCCGATCATCGGATAGCTGCGGTTGCTTCCCGCGTTCCCCAGCATGAACGTGCTGATCCGCGTCGTGTCGGTTTGAAACGCCAGTACCATGATGTCGTACATCAAGCGGATATGGTCGGCAATCTCCCGAGGGATCCCTGCCGGAACGTCATATTCGGGAACCTCGCTGGCCTGCGTCGCTTCCCGCTCGATGCGAAGCTCCAGTTCACGAACACTGGTGAAATACTCGTCCAGTTTGCGCTGGTCCTTCTTCCCCAAACGCCGCCGCAGCAATGCGGCATCCTCGGCTACCAAATCCAACACACTCTTGCGGTAGACGTTCCGTTCGGCTCGCCCCTTCGCATTCGCCGCGTCGCCAAACAGCCGCTCGAAAGCCGACTTGGGGTTGATCTCTTTGGCCATCGGCGTGGTCGCCGTCTTCCAGGAAATGTTGGCCGAGTAAGCACAACTGTAGCCCGAGTCGCAACTGCCACTGTTCCTACCCCGCTCGACGCCCAACTCCAAGGACGGCAGTTTCGTCTGCCGCCCGATCCGGCGAGCCGCTGCCTGGTCGACCGATACGCCGACCCGGATGTCGGCACCGGCCGTCTTCTTCGGCTGGGCGCCGGTGAGGAAGGAAGCGGCATTGCGCGCATGGTCTCCGGCACCGTCGCCGTTGGCGCGGCCGTGTTTCTGAGTCAAGCCGGTGAAGACCGTAAGCTGCCGCTTGAACGGTTCGAGTGGTGCCAACGTGCGGGACAGCCGCCAATTCTTCCCGGCTCCCTCCGGTTTCCAGTTCGGCATGATGGCACCGTTGGGAAAGAACACAAACGCCATTCGCACCGGTACCGGCGCCGTGCCGGTGGCAGCGCGCGCCGTGGGCACCATCGCTTCCAACAGCGGAAGGGCCATCGTGGTGCCAAGTCCCTTCAAAAACGTCCGCCGGGCAATTCGCGTTCGACCTGTCATCCGTCCGACTCCTGCTTGCTGACTGAAAGATGGGAGGGAACCGGCAGAGCATTGCCGCCTCGCATCCGAAATGGCTTGCTTTGCACGATGCCGTGTACCAACACCGTGAACCGATAATCGTTCCGCTTCAAATCGTCCAGAATCTCGTCGATGGCGCACGTGTCATTGATCGTCAAGCCGCGGCCCAAGGCATAGGTCAGCATTTTGCGAGTCACCAGCCGAGCGAAACTGTCCTTGCGCCGCTTGAGTACCCGGACGAGTTCAACCGGCCCCGAGAAGGACTCACCGCTGGGCAACGTACCCCGCGAGTCGACTTCCATCCCTTCGGCCTTGGTCCGCCAACGGCCGATCGGGTCGAAGTTCTCAAAACCGAATCCGATCGGATCCAACGTATCGTGGCACGCCGCACAAGTCGGCATCTCACGGTGGAGTCGCAACTGCTCCCGCAGCGTCTTGGCTCCCGATTTCTTCGCCCCCTCCTCCAACGACTGCACCACCGCCGGCGGATCGGGCAACTTCACCCCCAGGATGTTGTCCAACACCCAGGCACCGCGACGCACCAGCGACGTGCGGTTCGGATTCGACGTAAGCGTAAGGATACTGGCGTGAGTCAGCACACCGGCACGCTGGCCCCCCGGCAGCGACACTCGCCTCATCTGAGGCCCTTTCACGCCCGGGATTCCGTAATGTTTGGCGAGACGCTCGTTGACGAACGTGAAATCGGCGTCGAGGAAGTCGAGCAGGCTGCGATCCTCGCGGAAGACGGCTCTGGCAAACAGCTTCGTTTCAGTCACCATGTCCCTGCGCAACTCGGGTGTGAATTCGGGAAACAGCTCCTTGTCCGGCTGAACCTCCACCAGGTTGCTCAAGTTCAACCACTGGCTGGCGAAGTTGTCGACCAGCGCGTCGGCGCGAGGGTCTTTCAACATGCGATCGACTTGCTGTTGCAAGACGCGGGTATCTTGCAACTTGCCGGCGGCCGCCAGATCGAACAACTCGTCGTCGGGCATGGAACTCCAGAGAAAATAGGAGAGTCTGGAAGCCAACTCATACTGGCCGATCGGCTGCGATTTGCCCGTGTCTTTCGCCGCTTCTTCCACCCGAAAGAGAAAATGTGGGGAAAGCAGAATCGCTTCCAGAGCCACCTGCACCCCTCGCTCGAACGAATCGCCCCGCTCAACGGCGAATTCAACCAACCCCGCCATGCGATCGACCTCCGCCGAATCGACCGGGCGCCGGAAGGCCCGCGGCATCAGTCGCATGAGAATCTCTCGCGCCGCCTGTGCCACAGTCTTGTCAGGTCCCGGAGTCGCTACGATGATCCGACGATGATGCTCGGGCAACTCGAATCGGCCGGCCCCTTCCAGTTCGATGAAACGCACGCCCAAGTTGCGGTCCCGATCCTTCGGGTTCTTGGCGTTCGGCGCATAGTAGTCGTTGAGGAAGATAGCCTCGATCCGATGGCGTCCCCGTTCCAGCCGGCAGGTGAGTTTGTACTCTTTCGGCTTGCGATGACCTCGAATCTCGAATGTCTGGAGCGCCTTGCCGTCGACACGCACTTCCATCTTCGCCAACTCCGGGCCGGCCTGGTCGGCCGCCGCTTCGATCCTCACGAGATACTCGCCCGTCAGTGGCACATCCACCTCACAATAGACCGACCCGCGGGAAATCAAATGGACCCACTGCTCCCGAGGATGAGCGGCCCCGGTGACCTTGAGTTCTCCCGCGGTAAAACGCCGATTCGCTGCTCTGGTTTCCCGGCTGACGATCGCCGCCTCGGCGATCCTCTCCGCCGCGTCCACATACTTCTCCAGCAACAAGGGAGGCAACGAAGGGACGTCGGCGATGTTGCTGAAACCGTATCCAACGTCGTCTGATGGAAAATCCTTGGCGGGGTCGATGTCGATTCCCAGCAGATCCCGCACCGTGTTGTTGTATTCGACTCGGTTCAGGCGATGCAGGGTCACCATTCCCGCATCATCCACCACGTCGCAATCGGCATGGTGCAGCTTGAGGTCAAGCCAGCGCACCACCGCTTCGCGTTCCTGGAGCGACGGCCGCTCGTCACAGTCGCGAGGCGGCATGGCGTCGATTCCGAGAAAACGGTAAGCCTTCTCCCACGTCTTGCGGTGGCTGTCGACGTGGGCAACCGACTCGATGCCGGCAAACGAAACATCGCCTTCGGGGTCCTCCGCTCCGTGACAATCGAGGCAATATCTGCGGATCGTAGGCAACACGGTTTGTCGAAACGCGGCATCGGTGGCCACGCGCTTCGACTCACCACGTTCGCCAGCCGTTGCCGCCGCACCGGCGCCGACCAGCGCCACACTCAGCAGAATCGCCAGACTTGAGGGAAGTGGCTTGCGAAGGACCGCCAGCCTCCGGGACAAAACCAGCTTCATCATGGTAGGTGGCTCCCTGGTTGAGTGGATGGCCGGAAACGCGAAATCAGCCGTGAGGCGTTGCCAGGTGGGGGGATGACGACCGCTCGACACTGCAGATCGGGCCGCGCGAATGCCAAGGGGTGGGGGGCTTCCCGGCTACGGAAAGACTACTGGATCAATTTATCCGATAATGGCCCTGCGGTCAATCCGCTGGGCGCAAAGGCGGCGATGCGCCCCCCGCTGGGGTCAGTCTGGGAGTCGATGCCAGCGTCGTAGAACGTGTCACCGGCCACGGTCCCGCCAACCGCGTAATCGACGGCGGTGACAACTGGTCTTCGTCCCACAACACCGGCAACGGAGGGTGTTGGCGGCCTGCAGGCCGGCGCAAGTGTCAAGATCCCAGCGATTGCAAGATCCGAACGGTGGCGATCGCGGCCTTGTCGGGCGAAAGCGCGGTGGTGGCGACTCCCGAGACGACTTTGGTGATGTCGTGATCGACTTTTCCACTCTGCCAGATTTCGCCAGTCGTCCGGGTGATGTAGATCGAAAACGTGTGATGCCCAGTCCCCGGACGTTCTCCGATGACGTGGAGAATCGCGCGCAATCCCTTCAGCCCACCGAACAGGGCTTCACCTATGCGGTAACCGGCACGGACTCGGCCCGCCGTCAGCACGATATGTTCCGGCGCCACTTGGTAACCATCCCCCGCTAGACCCTTCCGAACTCGCTCCAGGTACGGAGCCAACTGGCCGGGATCGCTGATCGCCAGGGCGTTGAGTCCATCCGAAACGACGATTTGCACATCGTACCGACCCGCGTGCTCTCGCCGCAGCGCACGAAGAGCATTCATCGAAGCCGGTTGCAGCTTTTCCCCGGTTTCCGGGTGCAGAATATATTCGCTGCGATCGCGCGAGGTGGTCTTCAGTGGCCGCACCTGAGGAATGGTGGCGATGAACTGCGGCGTGAGCCGAGACCAGATGCTCTTTTTCGCGTCCCGGTAGATGTGGTGGATGTTCCGATGCAACTGCGGCGCCAAGTCCCACGGATGATCGCCGTGCCCGCTGGCGATGAATACCCCTCGACCACTCACCGCTCGCAGTTGATCGCGCCCTTCGGCGCGGATCACGGCCTCATCACGACCATCTCCGCGACGCCGCTGGTACTGCACGTAGACCCACAGCGGATCGCCAAAGTGAGCCGTCGGCCTGCCCCGGCTGTCGATCACTCCCAGTTCCTGAAAAAACTTCCACATCTCGTCATTCACGCGATAGCCGAATTTCTCTCGAATCCGCACGTGATCTTGATATCCGGTGGTGAGGTAACCCAGCATGGGGTCGATTTTCGTCGGCAGCGCCATCAGGTACGCCGGGTTGGCCGGCATGATTTGATCGATGCACCAATCGAGGTCGTCCAGTGACACATCCATGTGCAGCGTTGAGCAGACATCGAGTCCGATGCAGAGCCCGTGGAGTTTGCCCATCACGATGTCTTCCAGGCAGCACCGCACCAACTGCTCTTTGGTGCGGAAGACCTCCGGGCCGATGAAGCCGGCGACGTCATTGAGGTGGACCCAGGGGCGGAATCGGCTGCCGCTACGGCGCTGCGCTCGAGCCATCTCCGCGGTAAGAGCTCGAGCGAATCCGTACTTGCGCGCCTCGTGCAGCACCATGTCGAACCCGTGGCCGTGCCCGTTGGTGAAATCGGCTCCTTGACCGGTTTCGAAATAGAGACCATAACGGCCGGTCTGATGGCGCGCCCGCTGCACCATCTTCTGCACGCTGATCCCGAACGTCGCGTTGGCACTGTCGGTCCCCGCGATACTCTGGAACCACAGCGCGGTCCTTCCCGGCAGCCGCTGCTCCACTTCAGCCTGCACATCGATGTGAGAAAGCACGCAGTGAGGAAGCACGTCCTCCAAACCGAAAGTGCGGATCAACTCTTGCAATGCCCCCTCGACCGTCGCCACCGACTCGGTCTCGCTCGACACCGGATTGGTTCCCAAGAGCACATCGCCCACGGCATACGACCACGCGTCGAACACCTGCCAGCGAATGTCGTCCAGGTTGTCGGTCGGAGAGTTGGGCTGGACGCGAGCGCCCAGATAGCCCTTCGCGCCGATCCGACTCCCGGGCAGTACGTTGAAGATCTTCGAGCCGACGGCGATCAACTCGTCATTCGTCATCAGCTTGACCACGCAACCGATCACCTGACTGGAGAGTCCCGGTATCAGCGCGCGAATGGCCGGCTCGTCCCGCTCGAGCAAGAAAGTCTTGAGTTGGCCGATGGTGAGTTGATGGACCGGCTCGCGCGCCCGGAGGTCGATCGCCTGCAGCGAAAATCGGTGGAGGTCGTCCGCCAGAACGGGATGGGCGTCGATGTCGGCGACTCGAGTAGCGGAAAGGAGCGACCGGGCGCTGGCTCGCTCCGCCGCATCGGCCGCCGCCACACCAACAATCTGGTCGCCTTCTTTGAACTCATTAGCGGCCCCCAGAATGAACTTGTAGCGATCAAGACGGAAACCACCGGAGGTCCGGCGGAGGAACTGGAACACGTCTTCGCCGGCCCGCACGTCGCGCAGCAGACTTCTCGCGGCAGGCGCTGCCCACGCACTGCTGGAACCATGCGAGCCCGCCACTGCCAGCAGAGCAGCGCCGCCGGCCAGCGAGCCGAGAAACTCTCGTCGATGCGGCATGGGGAACCTCCGGAAACTCGAGTCTGGTCGCCCAACTTCCACCCATCACACTCCTATTGAACCATATCCCGATACGGGGGGCCAGTCGTTCGATCGTCTTTTCGCGGTAGGGACGGGCGCTGGGCGCGCATCGCGGGTACCCCGGAGGGACGGAGCCATCATGACCGGGCAGGAAGAAATTTCCATTCATCCGAAGAATCCGTCGGGAGCTCGCATCTAACTTGTCGACATTGGTGAACTGCGCCGGTTACGAGTTCGCACACATCGACGGTGACTCGTGCCGCCCGGTGCGGAAGAGTTTTGGATTCCCATTCGAAAAGAGGATCGCTCAAATGATGTTGTCACGTTCACGTTTCTGGTCGTTGCTCGTCACGGGGTTGGTTGTCACGGGCATCGTCGCCGGCAACGCCTTGGCGGATGAAGGACATGACCACGGTGGATCGAAGTCGGAACAGAAGATCGCCAAGACACTGGCGTCCCTTTCGCCGGCCGACCGTCAAGCGGCCGAGGCTCAGCGCTTTTGCCCGATGATGGTTCGGACTCGCTTGGGAGCCGACGGGAAGCCGATCAAGGTGAACATCAACGGGCAGACCGTGTTCGTCTGTTGCAAGGGGTGCGTCGAGGACGCCAAGGAAGACGGCCAGGCGACGCTGAAAATGGCCAAGAAGCTGACAAAGGCGTCGGCCAACATCGCCAAACTCGGTCCCCGTGACCGAGCTGCCGCGGAAGCTCAGAAATACTGTGCCGTGCAGACCGACAGCATGCTGGGGATCATGGGCCCGCCGGTCAAGGTCCGAGTCAACGGCAAGACCGCCTTCCTCTGCTGCGGGGGTTGCCGAGCCAAGGCCCAGTCCAATCCGCAGGCAACTCTTGCAAATGTCGAGAAGCTGAAGAAAGCGGAGAAAGGGCACGGCCATGGCCACGATCACGGCCACAAGCACAATCACTGAGCCGCCCACCGCGAAGCCGCGTCGGAGAGTCTGTAACAGGACCGTCCAGTTCGCCTCCCACGCCCGGCTGTATTGCTTGCAACCAGGACACTTGTTACAGTCTCTTACCTGCGACGGCTAGGGCCGAGACGAGCAATCAGGTTACCAGGAGTAGAGTTCGTTTCGGCCCGTTTTTTCGTGGACTGATCGCCGATACTTAAGCGACGACCGATGCGATTCCAAACCGGGTTGCTGCTGGGGCTGTTTCTGTGCGGACTGGCGCCTGTCCACGCCCAGGAGACCTTTTCGCCAGATCGTCTGCCACCATTCGTCCACCCGCCGGTGCTGGCGCCTGTTCCATCGATGATCAGGGGCGGCCTGTCCGTCCCCGCATCATGCTGGCTCCTCACTCAGCCGGATTCGATAATCCGGCTCACGTAAAGTGCGTCATCGAGCATCAGCAGTACGAAGTGCGGAAGTTCACCGTCACACCAAACCGAAACGGCGGCGGCCCTTCGCTGATGAATACGATGGTGGTGAATCTGGGCAAAGACAAGCCCTACTACAACGGGCACAGCGTGCATCGCAACATCAAAAGCTACCTGCCGCTGGTGCATGTCCCGGCTTCCAGCCGATCCTTCTCCGTCCCCTATTCGGAACGCCCCGTACTGTATCGCTGGAACGAGTGAGCGGGGCGGTTCATTCGTCATTTGGAGAGAACACTGATGGGCACCATCAAGACCATTTTGCGATGGAGACTGATTGGCGCTGGACTATTGCTGCTGTGCGGCAGCGGTCATCATGGGCTTGCGCAGCGGATCACTCCGGTGCTCAAACAGGGCACCGAGGAGCACGCCACACAAGTCAAACTCGCACAACGACTGCTGAACCAGCGACTGGATCCATCGCCAAAACTCGCCGTGGACGGTGTTTTCGGGCCCGCAACGGAAAGGGCTGTTCGGCGGTTTCAGCGACAATCGAACCTCGACGTTGATGGCGTCGTGGGCGGCCAGACGTGGGCGGGACTGTTGCGGCTCTCCGTGAACTCCAATGTCCAAGTGTCGGTGGACGCACTGGCAACACTGCGGGCGATTCTGGATCATGCCGGATTGGAGACCGCCACGGTGACCAGCGGTGTCCGCACGCCGTTCCATCAAGCCCGCGTCATGTACGACAATATCCGACGTTACGGAGTGGCGTCGCAAAAGAGGCTCTACGGGCCCAACGGTGATCAGGTCATCGAGGTGTACGAGGCGCACGCGGAAAGAAATCGGAACGCGGTGATCGACCTGATGAGGCGGAAGATTCTCCAGTTGGGACCTTCTCGTGTGTCGAAGCACTGCAGCAGCACCCACGACGTGATCGATGTGGCTCCGTCAAGCATCGCCGATCGCAAGAAGTTCGAAGCAGCGCTGCGGTGGGCCAAAGAGCAGATGCTGATATCCAACTTCCTGCAACCGCCCGAGGATCCCGCATACCATATCGAGCGAGTGAAGGAGCCGAAATGAGCTGCCGTCGACTGTTGGTGTTCGCTCTGTGGCTGGCCGGTTGGAGTTTGGGCTTCGCATCCGAGCGACCGAACGTGTTGTTCATCGCCGTGGATGACCTCAACGATTGGGTCGGCTGCGATGGCGGCCATCCGCAGGCAAAAACGCCGCACATCGACGCACTGGCCAAGCGGGGCGTACGGTTTGCCAACGCCCACTGCCAGGCGCCGATCTGCAATTCACATCATCGGTCGGCGAAAGAAGAGGGCGCGCCGGCCCGTAGATCGGGTGGACTCTCAATCGGCGAGCCGCCATTCGTAGGACCAGCAGGTGGTGGGAGTGATTTTCTTGGGAACGAGAACCAACCGAGTGGACCCGTCCGATCGGGTGGTGCGGTCCAGGCGGGTGTTGGCCTGCGGGTTGAGTGCGAGCCGGCAGCCGGCGAGATCCAGCATCATTCGGTTTCCCTCGGCAGCAACCACCCGAGCCGACTCGGCGACTCGGTACGTCACCCCGATCCAACCGGGCCGGCCGGACACGCGACACGCGAATTCGATGCGGATACCCCGCTCGGTCGGTTCGATGCTGGCGGACCAGTGACTTCGCCCAGCCATTCCCAATCCGAACCAGATCGGTGCGACCGCGGTGCCGTGAACATCGGTCTGCTGGATCGGCGGACTGGACGGCCAATCATCGGTTCCCTCGTCTTCGATCGTCGAGACGACTTCCATCCAGTCGTCCGACCTGCGCACACAAATCTGGTGGCCGAATCGTCCGTTCGTCTCTCGCCACGCAAATCCACCCTGTCGTGGCTCCCTGGGGAGAGTGTGGGGGACCGAAACCGGCCACAACAAGAGAGACTCACTCATGACGGAACATTTCTTCATTCGGATTTCCTGGAATCTCGCACGATCCGGCGGGGCCATCTTGCGGGTAGCCGGCCGACCAAGGCAGCGGGGCGACCCACCGGAGCAAGACATAAAGCGTAATCGAGTGAACTACGGTGTACTCGTTGAATCCCTGAGGAGCCAGCCGGAACCAGTAGCGCTCGGCGGCAACGACGACGAACAGGAGGCCCAACGCCAACAGGCTCCAGCCAACCGATGTCGAGCGGGCCAACCAGGCAGCGACGAAAGTGGTGACAAGAGCCATCACGGCAATCAGGCCGACCTCCCGAAGCAGGATTCCGATGGGAATCCGAACGACCTTCAGTACCACGGCGACAACGACCATCCACAACAGCAATTCGGCCAGAGAGAACTTCCAGTTCGCCGAACCAGATTCCCAGCAGATGACGCTGTCCACCACGATGCCGACGAGAATACCCACGGCGAACCAGATGCCGATGAGAAAGAACCACGTCCCGTAGGAGAACCGCTCTTCCATTCCGAGAAACAGCAACTGTGTCAGCAAAAGCCAGCAGGCGAGCAGTCCGGCGGTCCGGATCACTCGTGAGATGGAGATGAGCACGAATTGGCATCCCAGTGTCACGGCCGTCGCGGAAAAAACGCCCCCCAATACCGGCGCGGTGGGAAGAACTCCCATGATCATTTCGCCCTGGCCGAAGACGCCGAAAAAAGAGGCCACGACCGGAAGCGCGACGACGATCATCACGCGAATCAGCAGCGATTCCTTGAGGTCCATCCCGTCCATTGTGCTCGCTGCCGGCGGGATTGTCGAGTTGGTCCGTTTACGGAAGCGGGAGCGGCGTTGCGAGAACCGCCGCCAAGGCGCAAAATGGACGGCTCGCCTCGATTACCGCTCCCCTTTCTTGCTTCCAGGCCAAACGATGCACGAACCTCCGATCCAGCAGATTGTCTGTTGCATGGGCCAACCGGTCACCGGGAATCCGTCTCAGTTCATGATGGAACGGGCGTTCGCTGCCGCTCATCTCGACTGGCGCTATCTGACACTCGAGATCGCTCCCGAGAATCTGGGAGACGCCGTGCGAGGCATGCGGGCGATGGGATTCCGGGGCGGCAATTTCACTCTTCCTCACAAGGTCGCCGTGATCGAACACCTCGACCGGTTGAGCGAAGCGGCGGAGCTGATGGGAGCGGTCAACTGCGTCTCCATCGAAGAGGGCACGTTGATCGGCGAAAACACCGACGGCAAAGGGTTCGTCGAGTCGCTCCGGCAGATCACCGATCCCGCCGGGAAGCGCGTGGCCCTGTTCGGTGCCGGCGGGGCGGCTCGCGCCATCGCCGTCGAACTGGCTCTGGCCGGCACCGAATCGATTACCGTCATCAACCGCACTCGCGAGCGAGGAGAATCGCTGGTCGCCCTGCTGAAAGAACGTATCGAGATTCCATCCGAGTTCATCCTGTGGGATTCGGAAATCGAAATCCCCGCCGATGCCGATGTCGTCATCAACGGCACGTCGATCGGACTGGGAGACCAGCAGGCCAGGCTCCCGATCGTGGCCGATTCGTTCGATCCGCGACAAGTGGTTGCCGACGTGGTGTTCAATCCCGTGCAAACTCGGTTTCTGCAGGAAGCCACCGAGCGAGGCTGCAAGACGCTCGACGGCCTGGGCATGCTGGTCAATCAAGGCGTGATCGGTTTTCGCATCTGGACGGGGGTGGAACCGGACCGGGCGGTAATGCGCGAGGCTATCGAGGAGTTCCTCGAGGTCTAACTGCCTCAGCGCCCGTTCCCATTGACGGAGAGACCATGCCGTTCGAACTAGCGCTCACACCGCAGGGGCATGTCGTGACGATCGACGTGCCGAGCGACCAGAGCTTCCTCCCCGGTGTCGTCGATCTCGACGACGATCGTCAGATCAGCAAGATCATCAAAGGCTTCGCCGCCTGCCAGTCCGAAGGGCTGTTCTTGCTGGCGACGACCAGACTCGGCGCATCGGTTCCGTCGTCATGGGAATTCTGGCGATCCTTCGCCGGTCGATACCTGACGGACCTGTGCCACTTGCCGGACGCCGAACACGAACCGACACCGGACCCCGATCCGGAGGAACTCGAGTCGTTCGTGCTGGGCGCGCCGCCGATGCCCGGTGCCGAGTACCTCTGCCCAGAAATCTTGTTGCAGATCCGCCGCGAACTCGATCAGTGGGTTCGCGAGCAAGCCGCCGAACACCCTCGAGGACTCGCCGGTTTCCTCTCATCCCGAGCCCCGATGTGGCAGCGGGTGGGCCGCGTCTGCTTTCACTTGGCCGAGCGGAAAGGCGATGCCGAATACCCGTTCGCGTTTCTGGCAACCTACGCATCAACCGTCAGCGCCTCATCGGCTCGCGTTCAACATCAACCTCTCAGCCACGCACTCAAGCAGTACAGCCGAAAACAAGACAAGAAAACACTGATCCGGCTCCTTTCACCGGTCCATGCCGCGTCGAAACAGAGCGAACTCGTGCGGGAGCTGCTCGAATCGGGCGACCTTTACCACCCCCTCGCCTGGACACCGGCCGAAGCGCACCGCTTTCTCAAGCAGGTTCCCGTGTTCGAAGCGTGCGGCATCGTCGTGCGGCTGCCCGATTGGTGGAAGCGCAAGCCGCGTCCTCGAGTCACAGTGACGGTGGGAAGTGGCCGGAAGAGCCATTTGGGGACCGCGGCGCTGCTCGACTTCGAAGTCGCGATCGCCATCGGCGACGAACGACTCAGCCGCGCCGAACTCGAGGAATTGATGCGGGCGGAAGGAGACCTGGTGTGGATCCGCGGGCAATGGGTCGAGGTCGACCGGGACAAGCTCCAGCAGGTGTTGCGACATTGGCAAGAGGTGCAATCGCAGGCCGAAGCCGGACTCTCGTTTGCTGAAGGGATGCGGCTGCTGGCGGACGCCCCTCGCCAGCTCGACGGCGAAGACCTTGCGGATGAGACTCGCGAATGGTCCGTGGTTCGCCCCGGCGGTTGGCTCGCCGAACAACTGGCAGCGCTCCGCACTCCCGACTCGCTCGCGGCGGACAATCTCGACCGAGGTCTGAAGACGAGGTTGCGGCCCTACCAGCGCACCGGCGTGGCCTGGCTGAAACTCGTCACCGGATTGGGACTGGGAGCTTGCCTGGCCGACGACATGGGACTGGGAAAGACGGTCCAGATCCTTGCATTGCTGCTGGCGCTCAAGCGACAACGGCGCCGCCCTTCGCTGCTCGTGCTGCCGGCATCGCTGCTGGGGAATTGGAAGGCGGAACTCGAGCGGTTCGCTCCCTCGCTGCGGACGCTCTTCGTCCACCCTTCCGAATCGTCGCCGGCGGCGTTGGCCGAGGCGGCCGGCGATCCGGCCCGGGCGATGGCCGAGGTCGACGTCGTGCTGACGACCTACGGCATGCTGCTGCGCCAGCACTGGCTGCTCGAGCAGCCCTGGCCGTTGGTCGTACTCGATGAAGCGCAGGCGATCAAGAACCCGGCCGCCCGGCAAACTCGAGCCGCGAAGAAGCTGCAAGCCGAAGCGAGAGTCGCACTCACGGGAACCCCCATCGAAAACCGGCTGTCCGATCTGTGGTCGCTGTTCGACTTCATCTGCCCCGGCCTGCTCGGCTCGATCAGGCAATTCAAGACGTTCGTCAAGAGACTGGAGACGCGCCAAGGGAGCGACCGCTATGCTCCGCTGCGCAAACTCGTGCAACCCTACATCCTGCGGCGAATGAAAACCGACAAGCGGATCATCGCCGACTTGCCGGAGAAGACCGAAGTGCGGGCCTATTGCGGCTTGAGCAAACGGCAGGCGGCGCTGTACGCGAAACTGGTGCAGGAACTCGAGAAGGCCCTCGAGAACGTCGGCGGTATCCGCCGCCGCGGCATCGTGCTCTCGTATCTGACCCGATTCAAACAACTCTGCAACCACCCCAGCCAACTCACCGAGGACGGCGTTTTCGAGCCCCAGGACAGCGGCAAATTCCTGCGGCTGGCCGAGATCTGCCAGGAAATCGCCTCGCGGCAGGAAAAAGCGCTGATCTTCACGCAGTTCCGGGAAATGACCGAGCCGCTGAACGCGCATCTGGCATCGGTGTTCGGCCGACCGGGCATCGTATTGCACGGCGGTACGGCCGTCGGCCGCCGCAAGAAACTCGTCGACCAGTTCCAGACCGAACACGGTCCTCCGTACTTCATCCTCTCGCTCAAGGCGGGTGGAACCGGACTCAATCTGACCGCCGCTTCGCATGTGATCCACTTCGACCGCTGGTGGAACCCGGCCGTGGAGAACCAGGCGACCGACCGGGCGTTTCGCATCGGACAGCAGCGCAACATCCTCGTACACAAATTCGTCTGCCGCGGCACGATCGAAGAACACATCGATCAGCTCATCGAAGAGAAGATCGGGCTGAGTCGCGAGCTGCTCGAAGGAGGCGCCGAACGGATGATCACCGAAATGAGCGACCGCGAACTGCTCGAGCTGGTATCCCTGGATATCGAGCGGGTGCGGTTGTAGAAAAAACGCGCCCAGGGCTCCCATACGGCTCGGTTTGGCGTTGGCGCCGCGGCGCAGACGTTTCACACTGGTAAGAATTCAACGGGTTCCATTTGGCAGTCGCCGGCCGCGAGCAGCAAGAAAGGAATACGAGATCATGCCCAGATATGGATATGGCGGCGGTTACGGTTGGGCTCCCTACGTCCCCGTTGCCGAAAGGCGAAGGCGGGCTGCCCGCAAAATGGCGGCACTCAAGAAACGAGGCGTCAACGTCGAACCAGTCGTGATCGAAGGCCGCAAAATCGCCACGACTCCTTGGGGGATCGCCTGGTGCGATCACATCGAGTCCTTCAGCGACTTCGAGAACCGGTTGCCCCGAGGCCGAACGTATGTGCGGAACGGATCGGTGTGCCATCTGCAAATCAGCGAAGGCCGCGTCGATGCGAAAGTGATGGGCTCGGAACTCTATTCCGTGAAGGTCGAGATCGACACCCTCTCCCGGGCCCAATGGAACCGGCTCAAACGCCGGGCCGCCGGCAAGATCGGATCGTTGATCGAACTGTTGCGCGGCAAACTGTCGGATGAAGTGATGGACATCATGGCCCACCGGAAAACGGGCCTGTTTCCCCTGCCGTCGGAAATCTCGTTCGATTGCAGTTGCCCCGACTGGGCGTCGATGTGCAAGCACGTCGCCGCCGTGCTGTACGGCATCGGCGCTCGATTCGACTCGAAACCGGAATTGCTGTTCGCCCTGCGCGGCGTGGACCATGAAGAACTGATCTCCGACGAGATGCAGCTCGAAGTTCCCTCGGCCGCCAGCCAGTCCAAGCGATTGGCCGACGCCGATTTGGCCGACGTGTTCGGCATCGACTTGACGCCGACCGCGGATGACGCTCCCCCTCGGAGCCCTCGGAAAAAGAAGGCAGCCAAGAAGAAAAGCGGCAGCCGGAACTCCCCGCAATCGGCGACCGCCAAGCCATCCGTCAACAGGACTGCGAAGAAGGGCCCCGCCAAGAAGAAGGGGGGGAAGAAGGCTCCCGTCGGAAAAAGTGCCAAGAAGAAAGCGGCCGGGAAGGCCGTCAAGAAGACGGCCAAGAAAAAGGGGGCGGCGCGGAAGAAGAGCCGCATCAAGCAACGAAGCTAGCGGGCTCGATCGGTCCAAGGAGGGCAGCTTCGGCGATTCGGAACGCGCTTCAGAAATCCTTGCGCTCGATGACCAGACAAGTGATCCCCAGCATCAATACCAGGAAAACGCCGCTGGAAATAATCGGTTCCCACACGTGAATCGACTCGCGAAAGGCTTCGATATCCGCGCGATTCAAGTCTCCGTCCGTCGTCTCCTTGCCGCTGATCAGATACTGCACGGTGTTCTTGAGTTCTCCCGGCTGGGGAATCACTCGGTCAAGCGGTCGCACGACATAAAAGAAGATCCGTTCACCCAAGTTCAATGACGGCGAAATCCGCTTGCGGGGTTTTCCGGACCGAGGATCGAAGACCAACAATCGTCGATAGTGGTGCACGACGTGCAACTGCCCCTTATCGTCGAACATGGCGGCATCGGTTTTCCTCTGAGGCAACCAGCGGGGACGGATCATTCCAGCGGCATGGGTTTTCGACTTGGGCCGCAGCAGATAAATCGTGCGATTGTGGTAGACGACCGCAAACACCGATCCGTCGCGCGCTGCGACGACGCTTCTGGGTTGATTCTTCGTTTCCCGGCGATAGACTCGTCGCTTCTTCAGGCTCTTGGCATCGAGTTCACAAACGTCACCGTCGACCAGGATGCAGACGACCGTATCACCGGCAATGGCGACCGCCCCGCCCTGCTCGGCATCTTCTGTCACGCTGGTTTCCGCCACCCGTTCGTAGCGGCCTTGCTGATTCAGACTATAAACGGCGACCCGCCCGGCATCGAACAGCACCAACCGCCCGTCGGTCGGGTCGATCGCCACGTCGGCCGGTCCATGCAACGTCCACGCTTCCGGCCCGATCTTCTCGAAGGCCGCCTTGCCGAACCGAGGCAGCTTGAAAAAGAACCCGGTCGAGATCCCCGAATTCTCTTCATCCTCCTCGAATCGATCGAGCCGGAAAACGCCCTCTTGTGCTACGGCGATCACGTCACCGCGCGGCGTCTTGAACAGCTCGATGGTTCCCCGAGGCAATCGAATACCATTGGCAGCTTCCCACTGGCTGCCGGCTTGACTCAGAATCGTCAACGTGGGTTGGTCGAATAGTCCTTGCCAGGACATGCGAGTGGCCACCAGCAGACGCTTCTCTCCATCGGTCTCAACCATCACCGGTCCCATCGTCCGCATGCCGCTCAAAGGCCCGATTCGATCCTGGATCGGCTCCCACTGTTCCGCCTGAGCGTCCCATTGCAGCAGCCCGCCTGCTCGAGTCACTGCGACGGTGAGGTCGCCCGTCCGTTCCAGCCGAGTGATTTCGTGCGGGGCGATCGCGATCCCGTAATAGAATCCCTCGGTGACGCCGATACCGAAGCCGGCCAGCCAGAACATCATGGCTGCCGCCACGGCGACAATCGCATTGCGCCACAAGGCTCCGACCGCGGCCGACACCGAGTAATAGACGGCGAACAGGAACAAGAACACGGGAATGGTGGTCCACCACCCGCTGTTCCAGATACCGAACCGCAGACCGAGAATGGCCCACAAACCGATATTCAGATAAGCCGTGCACAGCAGAATGTAGGCGCAGCCGCCGAAGAATTTGGCGAGAAACGCGACCGAGCGAATGATGGGCTTGCTGAACAGTAGGCTGAGACTGCCCGGGTCGAACAACTGAGGAGTGATGGGCGAGGTGACCATGATGGCGATGAACACGGCGATGTTGCCGATCAGAAACGAGCTGATTACCGGCACGATCACGTCCCCGATCAGAGATTTCAATCTCACTCCCCGCGAAGGAAAGGGTTGTCCAAGATCGAATCCGAAATACTGGATGGCGATTCGTACACCGCCTGCCGAGATGAAGTCGGGGTAGGCGGCTTGCAACAACAGCCGGTTGCGGCGTTGCAGGTCGAGTTCACTGAGCGCCGCGGGATCCTGCTCGACCAACGCCTCGGTTTCTTTGTCGAGTTGGATCCCCTTCCAGGAATCCGGGTCATAGAACTTGCGGGACTCGATCAGCCGGTTGAGAACTCGCTGAACGGCAGCTCGGCTTTGAAACCGTTCCGCTGCCAAACCATCGCCGCTCGCGATCGCCCGCAACTCCTCCCGCTCCTGCTTGGTCAACAGCGACCAC
>JALSIV010000315.1 GCA_026989685.1 Pirellulaceae bacterium
CAAGTGTTTCCCCGGAGACGGTTCCGGCGAGTCGGCTTCGTCGCGCATCACTCGCACCAGCCGGACGGCCGCCGTGATTTCTCGACGACTCAGGGTTGTGGCAACTTCTTCGCGAACTCCGAACGGCACGAGGACCAGCAACAGCAGCGTAATCGGCACGATCAGAATCCACAGCGTCCACGACACGACGGCTTCGCGGAACGAATCGATGATCAACGCCAGGTAAGGTCTCATTCGCTGTGCCGTCCCAACTTTCAGAGTCTTGTCGCAGGTGCCACGTTGCCTCCTGGCGACTCCGCGTTGATCAGCCGCATGAAGGCATCTTCCAGTGAAGCCCGGCGACGAGAGATTTCCAGAATGCTGACTTCCGAGCGACGCAACCGGTCGACCAATTGATCGAGCTTCGACTGGTCCTCGACCAGCCCCTGCCACTCCGCTTCGTCTTCGCCTCGCATGGTCAGGTCGGTCGGCAACTTCATGGCTTCCAGTGCCTGGTGAATGCGACTCGGCGGTCCCTGCAGCACCAGCTTCAATTGCAGGCGATCGGCGGCCATGTCCCCCAATTCGGCAACCGCTCCCGTTCGCTTGAGATCCCCCAAATGCAAGATGGCCACGCGATCGCACACCATTTCCACTTCTTGCAGCAAATGGCTGTTGAGGAAAACGGTGCGCCCCTCGGCGCTGAGCCGCTTGAGCAGCTTCCGCACGTCGGCGCGCCCGACGGGATCGAGACCATCCGTCGGTTCGTCCAGAAAGATGACCTCCGGATCATGCAGCAGCACCTGAGCAACACCCAGCCGCTGCCTCATCCCTTTGGAGTATTTCTTCACCGAATCGCGAGCCCGGTCCTGCAGGCCCACCAGTTCCAGCAATGGCATCCGTTTCGCCCGGACTTCGCGACGGGACAGACCGCTAAGCTGCCCATACAGCATCATGGCACTGAGTGCCGTGTGGTGACCGGGAACGGTGAGGTTTTCCGGCAAATAGCCGACTCGACGACGCCCTCTCCGGTCTCCCGCTCGAAAACCCATCAAGCGAGCCGACCCCTGATAACGTCTCACGATGCCGAGCAGCACCTTCACCAAGGTCGTCTTGCCGGCGCCGTTCGGTCCGAGCAAACCGAATATCTCCCCGCGGTCGACGCTGAAGGTGACGCCGCGCAGGGCGGCGACCTTCTGCCCGAAGCGGCCGCCGTACGTCTTCTGCAGGTTGTCGATTTCAATGACTGCGGTCATGGATGCTCATTCGCTCGTTTGCGGCAAATCTTGAGAAAAACGACGATCAAGGCAGAGTCAGTTGCACCGAATCGCCGTCATGGCAGTATTCGCCCGTAACGACTTCACCGAAGAGCGTGTGCGCGTTGGCCTCGTAAACCACGACCGGCAGAAACTGCCCGATCTGCCGCTCGTTCCCTTCGAAAACAACGATCCGATCACAAGGAGTGCGTCCGGTGAGCTGCACCGGTGGACCGGCCGATTTCCGCTGCCTGGCCGCTTTGCTGAGACCCTCCACCAGGACCTCCACGGTCTGGCCGATGAAACACTGATTGTCCTCTTCGCTGATGGCGTTCTGCAAAGCCAACAGCTCGCGATTGCGCCGCTGCTTCACCTCGTACGGCACATCGTCCGGGATCCGATCGGCCGCCTTGGTTCCCGGCCGCTCGCTGTACTTGAAAATGAAACTGTTCTTGAACCGGTACTTGCGGACCGCCTCCACCGTCTGCTCGAAGTCCCACTCGGTCTCGCCGCAAAAGCCGACGATGAAATCGCTGGCCACCGCGGCTCCCGGCAGACGCTCCGCGATCCGCTGCATCATCTCGTCGTACTGGGCGACCGTGTAGCCGCGTTTCATTCGCCTCAGCACTTCGTCCGATCCGCTCTGCAGGGGAACGTGCAGATAGGGCGAACATTTTTCCAGGGAGCGAACGGCGTCCAGCAAGTCGTCGGTCATATCGAGCGGGTAACTGGTGACGAACTTGATCCTCCGAATCCCGTCGATCTGAGCCACCGCCTCCAGCAAGTCGGAGAGTCGTGTCACTCGCTCGCCGTCGACATGCCGATAACTGTTGACCGTCTGTCCCAACAACGTCACTTCCCGGCAGCCCTGATCGGCAAGCACTCGAGCCTCGGCGAGAATGTCGCCCGGCGCCCGCCCCTGCTCGGGACCTCGGGTATTGGGGACGACACAGTAGGTGCAGAACTTGTCGCAACCGATCTGAATCCGCAAGTAGGCCTGAAAGGGCGTCGGTCGCATGGCAGGATCACGCAACGGATCGAATGTCTCGTGGCTGCGCCGGATCGCATCGAGCGTTCCGCTGGTCCGGTCGAGACTGACCGCGACCTGCCGCTCCTTCTCGCTGCGGGCCGCTTCGATCAATTCGGGGACCCGATGGAGCTGACCCGGTCCGACCACCAGGTCGACATACGGGGCGCGCTCGAAGACCTGGCGCTGATCCTTTTGAGCCATGCAGCCCAATACACCGATGACGCACTGAGGACGCTGCTGCTTGAGACGCTTCAAGGTCCCCAGAGCACTGTAGACCTTGTCTTCGGCGTGCTGGCGCACACTGCATGTGTTGAACAAAATGGCATCCGCTTGGTCGGCCGAGGCCGCCAGTTCGTAACCCTCCCGTCTCAGGCTGGCCACCACCATCTCGCTGTCCAGAACGTTCATCTGGCAGCCCACGGTCTCGATATAGAGCTTCTTCGCCATACTTCCATCGCCCATCAAACGGCGCCTGTTATTGAAATACCTGCTGATCCGACTGCCGCGCACAAGGCGCCGGCAAGACAACCGTGAAACGAATACGACCGGCCGCTCGTAGCCGCGCCCGCGCCGTGCGGCCTCTCAGCATTCCCGTCCGGTGAAGCCCCCGACGACTCTCAGGCAGCCTCGTTGGTGGGCGGCGACGCGGAATGCCCCCGCTTTTCTTGCGACTGCCCTGCCTTTTCCGCCGATCGGGCACTCCGGCGATTGGCTCTTTGCTGTTCGATCTGCCGCCCCAGCTCGGCAATGATTTCGGCTCGACGAACCAGCATGAATCGAACCAACAGCGCCACTGCCAGATAGGCTGCGCCACCGATCAGGGCGGCATCCCACCAATCGAAATTCATGGCATCCCTTCCCGTTTCACCAGCCGTTTCCTCCTCACGCTCCCCCATTGTAGCCTGCAGCGAGGCCTGCCGGAAAGGTCAGAGCCGTGGGGCGCGGTCGGTTTTTCCTCGTAGATCCGGCTTTCCAGCTTGACCACCACTCGGCATGACAGCACGTGCTCAGATAGCTGGGTTGGAAGCGGTAGCTGGTACTTCCGGAAACGCATCTTTATTCACACCCGCGCGTGGTCAGGCTGGAAAGCCTGACCTACACTGACATGGCCGTCTCGGCCCCATTTGGCAATCGCAAGGAAAACACCCCATGAAGACAACTCTGTTGCAGGTCTGGTTCTGGAGCGTCCTCTGCGCGATCGCTGGGCTACCGGGCCTTGGCCGAGCCGCCGACGGCCCGACTCGTCCCCCCAACATCATCATTCTGTTCTGCGACAATCTGGGCTACGGAGACATTGGGCCGTTCGGTTCGACGCTGCATCGCACGCCGGCCCTCGACCGGATGGCCCGCGAAGGCCGCCGGTTCACCCACTTCTACGCATCGGCGGGTGTCTGCACACCTTCGCGAGCCAGCTTGATGACGGGCTGTTATTCGCAGCGAGTCGGCTTGCACGCGACCCCTCGCGACGGCATCGTGCTGCGCCCTCTCTCTCCCTTCGGATTGGCCCCCGAAGAAGTCACCATCGCCGAGGTACTCCAGTCGCGAGGCTACCGGACGGCCATCATCGGCAAATGGCATTTGGGCGACCAGCCCGAGTTCCTGCCGACACGACAAGGCTTCGACTATTTTCTCGGCGTTCCCTACAGCGACGACATGACGCGCGATGTGGGAAAACGGCTGGGCGACCGATACGACGGAATCCGCTGGCCGCCGCTTCCGCTGATGAAGAACGACCGAGTCATCGAGGCGCCGGTCGACCGCAACGGACTGACTCGGCGGTACACCGAGGCCGCGGTCCGGTTCATCCGCGACCATCGTCACGAGCCGTTCTTTCTCTACCTCCCGCACGCCATGCCGGGGAGTACTCGAGCCCCGTTCGCCAGCGAACGTTTTCGCGGCAAGAGTCGCAATGGGCCGTGGGGAGATTCCGTGGAAGAGCTGGACTGGTCGACCGGCGTGCTGCTCGACGAACTCGTGCGACTCGGCATCGCCGACCATACCCTTGTGCTGTTCACCTCGGACAACGGCGCCCCGCTGGCTCGCGATCCCGGCGACCCGTCGCGAGGCTCCAACCGGCCGCTGGGCGGACGAGGTTACACGACCAGCGAAGGCGGTTTCCGCGTCCCGGCGATTTTCTGGTGGCCGGGTAAGATCCCGGCGGGAACCACCTGCGGCGAACTGGCCACCACCATGGACCTGCTGCCGACATGCGCGGCATTGGCCGGCGCTTCGCCGCCTCGGGATCGCATCATCGACGGGCACGACATCCGTCCGTTGCTGCTTGGCGAGCCGAATGCTCGGACGCCCTATCCTGTGTTCTATTACTACGACGCCGATCAACTCCAGGCGGTGCGCAGCGGCCGCTGGAAGCTCTACTTGCCACTGACAACTTTTCGTCAGCATCCGCATTTCCGCCGCGGGAAACCGGCCGAGCCGCTGTTGTTCGACGTGGTGGCCGATCCGGGCGAGCAGCGGAATCTGGCGGACCGGCACGCCGACGTGGTGTCCCGGTTGATGAACATGGCCGAGGCAGCGAGAGGGGCACTGGGGGACCGAGGTCGGCCGGGTCGCGAGCAGCGGCGACGGGGGCACGTCGATCAGGTGACGCCTCGAGTTCTCAGCGCCTGTAACAAGACCCGCCGCGCCGCCTCCCGGGTTCGGCCGTGTTGCTTGCGGCCCGGAGTTTGGTGACAGCCTCTTACCCGAGCAGCGCCGGCCAAAGCGTGTCGCTGACCAGGATCCCCGGCTCACTCAACCGCAGCGTCGTGCCGGACTGCTCGAGGAATCCTGCCGCGAGGAACTCGTCGATTGCAGGACCGGCCAATGCGTCGAGGCGGAAGCCGGTCGCTTCCTCGAATTCTCGAACGTCGATTCCCTCCAGACGCCTCAAACCGAATATCAGGCGCTCGCGCGCGGCCAGTTCGGCGCCGATCGTCTCCCGCTCGGCGACCGGAGAGTCTCCCGCGAACAATCTCCGCATCCAGGTGGTGGTGCTGCGGTGATTGACTTCCCTCACGCCGCCCACAAATCGTGCGGCGCCGGGACCCGCGGCGTCATATTGGCCGCACAACCAATAGGTTTCGTTGTGGCGACAGCGGCAGCCGGGAAGAGCGAAATTGGAGATTTCGTAATGCTGAAAACCGGCCGCCCTCAATCGGCGCCGTGTGGCCAGATAGAGCTCGGCTTGCCGGTCTTCCTCGAGCGGCTGCAGCAACCCCTTGTACCAGCGCGACCAGAAGGCCGTTCCCTTTTCCAACGTCAGGCTGTAAGTGGAGACGTGCTGGACCGGGCGAGCCAGCAACTGATCGAGATCGCTGTGCCAATCCGACGCGGTTTCATCGGGCAGAGCGAAGATCAAGTCGACAGCCACCTGGGCGCCGCTTTGGCGACAAGACTCGATGGCACGATCGATGGTCTCACCGGTATGCTCGCGCTCAAGGAACCCGCGTTTCCAGGGCAGGAACGACTGCACACCGAGACTCCAGCGCGTCACACCTCGCTCGACGGCGACCGACACCCGCTCGAAGGAAACGTCTTCCGGATTTCCCTCGACGGTCCACTCACCACCGGGTCGCAGGGGAAACCAGCGCGCGACCAGGTCGAGCAGTCGCGCCCAGTGCGGCAAAGGGAGACGGGTCGGCGTGCCGCCGCCGATGAACAACGTGTCGACGGGCCGCGGTGTGCCCAGCCCTCTCAGCTCGATCTCCAGAGCCCGGAGGTAGTCGTCGATCCGCTCGTCATGGCCGGCGAGTACGGTGAAGTTGCAGTAGCCGCAGCGGCGATGGCAAAAGGGAACGTGGATGTAGGCGGCTCGAGGAGCCGGCGGGGTCACAGCCACAATTCGAGTCGTCCATCCAGCCGGTCAGGAAGTTTCTGGTCGACCCACTGCCGGATCTGCCGCGGGTGATAGCGCGTACTGAAGTGCGACGCAATGATCTTTTCGTTCTGGAAAAGTTCCGCGCGTTCCGCCAGGTCGTCCAGGTGCATGTGTCCGTGTTTGTGAATCTTGTCTTTGCGGTGCCCCGGCGCCAGAAAGGTCATCTCCGCGATCAAGATCTTGGCCCGGTACAAGTCAGGGTTGCGATCGAGTCCTTCGGGAGAACTATCGCCCAGGTAGCCCACCAACGGCACGCGGTGCTCATCGGTCACTTCCGTCCCGGACAGCCGCAGGTCGCGGATCTGTTCTCCGCTGAGCGATTGGTACTCGGCCTTCAGTTTGCGACGCCGCTGCCAGACGATAAAGCAGCAGGTGGGAACGGTGTGAGTCACGGCTCCGACGGTCACGACCAGCTCGCGCGACAAGATCCACTCGTCGCCGGGGCGAAACCCGATCAGCTCGCACGGCATGCGGCTCCGGTCCAGCCTCCCGTAAGCCCGCAGGATCTGCTGAATCGGCGCCACCGCGGGCGCCGGCAGGTAGATGGTGGGAGGGTCCATCTTCATCATCCGCCGGCGGGAGATGTAGACGGGGAGTGCGGCGATGTGGTCGAGGTGCGTATGCGACACGAACCAGTTGGGAGTCCCCATGAAGTCCCACGGTTGCGCCCCCAGGTCGAAGCCGACCTTCAGTTCGGGAATGCGCCAGTACGTCTGCACGGCGGCACGGGAATAACCTTCGACGGTGAGGTTACCGTGGGTCAGTTTCTTGACAGGGAGGTTGTGGACCATGATCGACGGAATATCCTAACGCGGGCTGCGCCCGCAAGGGTGAGGGGGCGCGATGGCGGCCGGAGAGGGCAGCGGAGAGGGGGAGAGTGCAGAGAGATCTGTTTCTCGGCGCTCTCCGCGCCTCGGCGTTTCCATTCTTCACTCTCCACAATTTGCCGTTCGTTCTCGAGGATACCACTTGTGGAATGAGGCAGGGTGACAGCATCTTAAATCAAACGAGGGAGTAAACGAATGCGGGGAGTCGAGAGCGCCGAACGGCCGGCGGCGTTTCCACCGGTCACGCCGACTGCATGGCTCGCGTAAGCTGTCGCCGCACGGAGACTCGGGTGAGCGGCTGGATGGGAACGGAATCGCGAAACACCGAGTCGAACTGGGGCCGAGCGTGTTCGCGAGTCACCTCCAGGACTTCCTCTTCCAGGGCGACCAGCCAGCCGGGCAATTCCCATCCGGCGCCGCTGCGGCGTTCCATGAACTGGCCCACCTCTTCGCGAATCACCTGAAAAGCCGGCGACGCGGATCCCTGGCCCCGTTCTTCGATCGCCGGCCGAACGGCGGCACGCATGCGGTCGACCGAAAGGGAGCGCACGAAGCGTTCCCCCAGCCGGTCCATGATCGAAGGCATCCGCATGGCGTGCTTCTGCTGCAATAGGGCCAGCTTGCGCAGCAGGCTTCTCGCCTGCCGGTTCGTCCTCTGTTTGGTCGCCTTGCGCCAGGTGGCAGCGACTTCTTCGTGGCCGCGACGGACCAGGATCTCATGGGCCAGGATCACGGGAGTCAGCTTCCACAAGATCCGGTCGTACTCGGTGCGCAGGCGGATGAAGTCGAGCAACGTGTAGAGCATTTCTCCCCGGTCCGATTGGGTCGTCAGTTGGTTGTAATCGCAGTACTCGGCGTAATTCTCCACCACGGCTTCGAAAATCGTCTCCAGAAAATCGACGGCGTCCGTGTCGACGATCTCCACATTGATTTCGCGGCACAGGCGAATGTCCTCCCCTTCCGGGCTTTGACGCAACTGTCCCAACCAGCCGGAGACACCCTGGTGCAAAATGGCCCGCAAGTTGCGGATGTTGAGGAACTCCTGAGTGAACAGATCGCCGCCGTAACGCTCGATGAACCACACCAGCCGGTTCCAATAGTGCTGGGGGAGTCGCTCCAACACAGAGAGTCTCAGGGTCCGACTGTGAGCCAGCCAGCTTCGCAGCAGCAATTCCGTGAACTGCTCGAGCAGCGATACGAAGTGATCATCGTTGATCTGTCCGTCCTCCGACCACGCTTCGGCGGAAAACACCAGCGACTCCACCAGGGCTCGGTAGCCGTTGCGGAAGATCTCATCGAATTCCGTCACGGCGCCGGGCCCGACTGGATGAGCCCGCTCGGTCGCGCGAGCCAGTTCGATCAGTTGGCAGGTTTCGGCCAGCAGGCCGATCCGAGGCATCCACGCCAGCAGGTTTTCGATGGTGCGCTGCCTCATTTTGGCCTGCACGATGTTGTGCGGGTTGCCCCCGCGGTTGATCGGCACATAGAGCAGCGGTCGCGACTCGAGGCTTTCCACCAGGCGCGGCCAGCGGCGGCGCACCGCGCGAGGATCGCGCTTCAGTAGCGACGCGAAAAGCTTGATGGTCTCTTGGTCATCGGCAGCCAATGGCACCTCGGCCAACACGTCGGCCGGCGGGATCGACGTGAACGCGATGGCTCCCGCCGCCAGAAACTGCACCGCTTCCGACGCCTCGATGGCGACGGTGATGACCGCTTCCACCAGCGAATTGCGGAGCATATTGCGCTGGTCGTATTCCAGCAACGAGGAAGGGTCGAGATTGTCCAACCGCAGCTCGAGCCCGTAGATGTCGTCGATCAAATCCTTCAGCGGCCCCAGATTGGCGGCAGCCTCCTGCACCCAATGCAGTACCGTCTCAGCCGTCTGTTCATCCGGGCCGGCCAGCAACTGGGGGGTCACCGCCACCAACTTCCACAGCCGGGCGATCGTATTGATGAAGGCCAATCGGCCTTCGATGCGTTCGGCTTCCTTGAGCAAAACCGTCTGGTCGAAACCGCCGTCGGGGGCGTAGTCGTACAGGGAGCTATCGACACCGTCGTCGGTGGTGTCCCGATAAACGACATTCTCGT
>JALSIV010000316.1 GCA_026989685.1 Pirellulaceae bacterium
ATCGCTTGGCGTTTCTCTTGCCGGATCGTTCGGTCGGCCGTGCGAGTCCCCCTGCCGTGCAACTCTGGCTCGAGCGAGCGATGGACCACCCGACGGCTCTCCAAGAGGAAGACCTGCGTTGTGCCGTCCAGTTTCGCAAGAACGGCTATGAACTCCGAGCGGCCGTCCGCGCTGCAGCACTGACGGGACTCGATCAGGTCGCCGGTGCTCGACTGGGCTTTTTCCATATCGTCAAGGACCGTGAGCTGGGAGATCAGTACTGGAGCCTCACCGAAGACTATTCGCAACTCGAGGAAGACCCGAGCTTGTGGGGAACCGTGGAACTGGTTGACGAACCGGATGAAACCGGATCGGGCCAGGCCTAGCCGAGACCGCCCAGTCGCTACAACTCTCCCGCCCAACCCGAGATTCCGGCCTGGCTGCTCCTTTTCATCCATTCCCGCTCAAGACAGCCTCGGCGCAAAGAGCTACATTGTAGGGATGACGGAGTCCCGTCCCCGACAACCACCGGTTCCTCGCCGGCCCAACAGGATCAAGTCCATGACATTCCGATGGTTCTGCACCGTACTGATCTGGGGAATTGCCGCCAGCAGTTCTCTGGCTCAAATCACGTCAATTCCGCCTGTCACCGACGTCCCCACTTACGGCACGCCGGGGGGTGGCCAAGCACCCCCGTGGCGCCGAAGAGGTGGGCTGTTCGGTAGAAGGGCCTCCCAACCGGCTGTCGTGGCTCCAGCCACCGGCCTGAATTGCTCCACACCGCCGGTCACCGTGGTCCCGGGCACGACCTGCTCGACTCCGCCGGTCGCCGTCAGCCCGGGGACAACCTACCCCGCGCCGACCACGACCGCTCCGGCAGCCGGAACATGGCAACCCGTCCCGGCGTCCCCAGCGACTCCCGCGACGCAGCCGGCCCCGTCCACACAGCCGCCGCCGGCTGCTCCGCCAATCGCGCCCCCTTCGCTCTCCACCCCGCCACCGGGTGGAGGCAATTTTGTGCCACCTACGAGTGGCAGCGTGAGTGCCCAGCGAGTCATCGTTTATTACGCTCCTCCCCCCGTTCCCGCTTCGACGACTCCCGCCGTCCGGTACTTGTCGCCGGCCACGGCGTGGACGAGCCGCTAGCCTGCCGACTACGGGCTGGGCTACAATAGATCCAGTAACGGCCTTGAATGCATGTATCCCTACTTTGAGGGGATTGCATTTTGGCTTGGTGTGGTATTACGAAACGAAGATTCCCTAGGCGGCACGGGGGAGCGGACCGAAAGCGGACTCTCCTTTGGCATGAACCGCGAGCATTGACGGGCTGATGGTGCGCACATCGCTTCCCCTGCTGATTGTCCGGTTGGCATTCGTGGTCGTCGTCGGCGGCCTCGGCGGCTGGTTCATGCAACTGGACCTGAGCGACCGGAAGCTGGTTTCTCCGCAGTGGGTTCCCTGGACCGTTTTCCTGGGCGTGATCTTGTCCGCGTTGCTGGTGATTGCGATCGACATCTGGCTTCCGCGGAAGCGAATCGAGACGATTTCGGCCGTCTATTTCGGGCTCTTAGTGGGTTTGGTGTTGGGATACGCGGTCAGTTTGGCTCTGTTCCCGCTGCTTGAAGAGAACCCGTTGCGAAAAGGGATCCAAACCCTGATCACGACTGCTTTGTGCTACGTCTGCATCAGTCTGTTGTTACAGACACAGAACGATTTTCGCTTTTTGATTCCCTATGTCGAGTTTTCCCGAGAAGTGAAGGGTTTGGTCCCGTATGTGCTCGATACGAGCGCGGTGATCGACGGTCGGATTTACGATCTTGTCGAAACGGGAGTCTTCGACAATCCGCTGATGATGCCTCGGTTCGTATTGGACGAACTTCAAGCGATCGCCGACACCAGCGACAAGCTGAAGCGGGCTCGCGGCCGCCGCGGACTCGACGTCCTCAACAAGCTCCAAGCCAGACGGAAGGAGGATTTCCAGATCATCGATCGGGAGACGCCGGAGATGGACGGGCAGACGGTCGATATGAAGCTGGTGTTACTGGCAAGACAGCTCAACGGCAAGATCGTGACGGGCGACTTCAATTTGAACAAGATCGCCAAGTTGCACAGCGTCGATGTGATCAACTTGAACGAGATCGCCAATGCGCTCAAACCGACGTTTCTCCCCGGCGAGCAGTTGACCGTGGACGTCGTCAAGCCCGGAGAATCGTCCGACCAAGGCGTGGGGTACCTCGAGGACGGGACGATGGTGGTCGTGGAAGGGGGGCGGCCGCACATCGGTCGGACGGTACGGATTGCCGTGACCAAGGTTCTGCAGACGAGCGCCGGACGGATGATCTTCGGTCGTTATTTGGCGGCGGTCGACGAATCGGCCTCACCAGCCGCCACCAGCGTCTCCTCGGGATCGCGCCGCACGTCCTGACTTGAAGCTTACGGCGTTTCGCTCGGGCCTTGCAGACCGTCGATCATGCAGCGGATCGCCCGGGCATAGCAGTGCAACGCCCGGTCGTAGTCCTGATCGGAAGCGGCCGCAGCCGCTTGTTGGACCAGTACGTTGAACTGATCCATATCGACCTTCCAGAAGTTCTCCGCCGCCGCTTCCTGCAACTGCCGCACGATCGTGTCGAACTTTTGCACGAGCGAGCGGCTGGCCTGACATGCCACTGATCGATACGGCGCTTTCCCCAATCTGCGCACCAGTTGCCCACCGCTCTGGCCGGCAGTCAAACGGTACAACAAAGCCCCGATCAACGAGAGCACCGCCGCACCGCCCAAAATGGCGGCGGCCAGGAACATCCCCAACACGGCGAGGGCCACGGCGAGCAGCACGTCGCTTGCCGCGGCGATCCAGAACCAGGCCGGGATGACCGCGACCGGTCGGCTGCCTGCCGTTGCCACTTGGGAGACGGTCGTTGCCGGAGGTTCGCGCAGTACGCGTACCAGGATCACGGTGATGTTGTCGGGACCACCTCGCAGATTGGCCAGGTCGCACAACACCTCCGCTGCCGTGGCGAGCGGCAGACTGGACAAGATGGTTCCGATTTCCTCATCGGCAACCTGTCCCGTCAGACCGTCGGAACAGAGCAGGAACACGTCCCCTTCACGCAGGTCGAACGGTCCCTCCAAGTCGACCTGAACCGTGGGATTGGGGCCGAGCGAACGAGTGATGATGTTCTTGGGTATCGCCGAATCGGGAGCTCCCGCGGTCGGATGCCCGGCGGCTTGCAGTTCCCACACCAGGCTGTGGTCGAACGTGAGTTGCTCGAAGCGATTGCCGCGCAGCCGGTAAACGCGGCTGTCACCCACGTGACTGATCAATGCGCCGTTGGGCATCAACAGCAGCACACTGGCGGTCGTCCCCATGTTGAAGAAGTCGAGATTGGCCTGCCCGCGAGCATGCACCTCCGCGTTGGCCTGCTCCACCGCGGCTCGCAACGCTTCCCACGGGGGAACGTCGCGCATCTTCAGATAATGATTGGGGATGCCGTCCGCCGCCATCCTGCTCGCCAATTCGCCGGCCGCGTGAGCTCCCATTCCGTCCGCCACTACGAACAGATGACCGCGGCGAGCCCACGCCTCTTCGTCACTCGCCAGCACAATCGAGTGGGCATCTTGGTTGGTCGTCCGCCGCATGCCCACGTCGGTGACGACGGCGTACTCGATGTACCCCCCCCACTGACTGTGCTCCACTCGCGATGAACTCATGATCTGCTTCAACCGACAGTGACCGGCGCGGACGGCAAACCCTGCAAACATACTATACCAGCTTCGCGAATGGTAGCCTCGGCGGACCGTCCACGGCGGACTGGAAGCGTCGGCGACTCCGGTCGGTGGCCGAGGGCGGGCCGGCCTGATAACCTGCAGGTTTTCGATACAACCGTCTGTTCGCATGGTGACCCATCCGCCATCTCGAGCCCGCACGGCGATTCGTGTGCGAGGGGCTCGAGTCCACAACCTCCGCTCCGTCGATGTCGACATCCCCCAGGGCCGACTGGTGGTCGTCACCGGTTGCAGTGGCTCTGGCAAGAGCAGCCTGGTCTTCGATACGATCTTCGCCGAAGGTCGCCGCCAGTACCTGGAAACACTGTCGCTTCGAGCGAGACAGCTCTTCCGGCAACTCGAACGTCCCGATGTCGATCTCATCGAAGGACTCCAGCCCACCATCTGCATCGACCAGTTTCCCGTGCCTCGCAACCCTCGCGCCACCGTCGCCACGTCGTCCGAATTGCACGACTATTTTCGAGTCCTGTTCGCTCGAACCGGTGTCCCTCATTGCCTGGAGTGCGGCCAAGCAATCCATCGAGTCAGTCCCGAAGAAATCCAGAACGAACTGATGGGACTGGACGAGGAAACTCGAGTGGTCCTCCTCGCGCCGCATGTGCGAGGTTCCACCGATCATCCCGAGCAAGTGCTGGCCGATTTTCGCAACCGGGGTTACTTGCGAGCGCGGGTCGACGGCGAGATCGTCGAACTGGATTCACCGCCGGAAGTCGCCCCGGGCCAGCCGCATACGATCGAACTGGTGGTCGATCGCATCATCATTCGACCCGGCATTGAAAAACGGATGACCGAGTCGATTCGCTTGGCGCTGGAGAATCCGTTTTCCCAACTCATCGTGCTGGTCCGCCGCCGCACCGAGGCGACGTGGACGGAACTCCGGTTCGCCACGCAGTTCGAATGCCCCGATTGTGGTTTCGCCTTGCCGGCGGTCGAGCCCCGCCACTTCAATCCCAGCAGCCCCTACGGCGCTTGTCCGGCATGCCAGGGCCTGGGAACCGTCGAGCAGTTCACACGAGATTCGGTGTGGCCCAACGACGACAAGTCGTTCGCAGCGCAACCCCTGGCCGGCGACGTTCCCGATATCGTGCAAGAAGTCGAAGGGTTCCTGCAAAGGCTGCGGCTGCCACCCGATGCGCCATTTTCCCGACTTCCCCCCGCGGCACAGCGTAAAGTGTGGGCCGGCTGCGGACGTCCCCGTTTTCCCGGCCTGCGGGAAACTCTGGAACACCGATTGGCCACCACCACCGAGTCGGCCGCGCTGGAACGCCTCCGATCCTACCGCGTCGCCACCACCTGTCCACAGTGTCGCGGAGATCGGCTGGGACCCGTCGGCCGCAGTGTCCGAGTAGGAAGCCGAACGCTGCCCGACTTGTTGAAGTCTACCATCGAGGACGCTTCGGCGTGGTTCTCCACTCTTTCGCTACCCGATCGCGCCGAGTCGTTTGCACCGGCACTGTTGGAGCCGATTCGCCAACGGTTGACGTTTCTCCAGCGTGTGGGAGTCGGTTACCTGACCCTCGACCGGCAAGCCGACTCGCTCAGCGGTGGCGAACTGCAGCGCATTCGTCTGGCCAATGCGATCGGCACATCCCTCTCGGGTGTGTGTTACGTCCTGGACGAGCCTTCCATCGGACTCCATCCGCGCGACAACGATCGGCTCATCGCCGCGTTGAGAGAACTAACGCGGCGAGGCAATACGGTGATTGTCGTGGAACACGATCCGGCGCTGATCGCCGCCGCCGACTACATGATCGATATGGGCCCCGGAGCCGGTCCGGACGGCGGGGAAGTCGTGGCCTGCGGAACCGTCGATGAGGTCGCGGCCGTTGAAGCATCTCCGACCGGACGTTTCCTACGATGTGACGCAATCGTGTCATATCCTGCCCAGTCGGCGGCCGGCGGAGCCCGTCGCGACAGTCCAACTCGGTGGCTGCGCATCGAGGGCGTTCGCACGAACAACCTCAAAGGAATCGACGTCGCCGTCCCCCTGCAACGTCTCGTTTGCGTCACGGGGGTCAGCGGGTCGGGCAAAAGCTCATTGGTCCACGGCACGCTGGCTCCGGCATTGCAAAGGGAACTGGGAAACCGGCAGGCCTTTCCCGGCCCGTACACCACTCTCACGGGAGCCGAATTCATCTCGCAGCTCATCACCGTCGACCAGTCTCCTCTGGGCAGAAACCCTCGCAGTACCCCTGCCACTTACTCGGGCATCTTCGACGAAATCCGCAAGCTGTTCGCTCAGACCAGAGGAGCCCGGCAGCGAGGATTCACGGCGCGGCGGTTCAGTTTCAATCACGCGGCCGGACGCTGTGAAACATGCCGAGGCCACGGCCGGCGGCGGATCGAAATGGGAGTGCTCGCCGATCTCCACGTACCGTGCGACCGTTGCGGGGGCAAGCGTTTCAACCGGCAAACACTTCAGGTTCGCTACCGGCACCAGACGATCGCCGACGTGCTGGAGATGCCCGTGGCCGAAGCCAAATCGTTTTTCGCGGAAATCGAGCGGATTGCCGTTCCGCTGCAGCGCCTGGACGAGGTCGGCCTGGGCTACCTGGCACTGGGTCAACCCGCCCATACGCTCTCCGGCGGAGAAGCCCAGCGAGTCAAGCTGGCGACCGAACTGGCAAGACCGGCGCGAGGCTCCGTGCTGTACCTGCTCGATGAACCGACCACCGGGCTCCATCTTGCCGACATCCAGAAGCTGCTCGATGCGCTGCGGCAACTCGTTGCGCAAGGCCACACCGTGATCGTCATCGAACACCACCTGGACGTGATCAAGTCGGCTGACTGGATCCTCGACCTGGGGCCCGAAGGTGGCGATGCCGGCGGAGAGCTCGTCGTGGCCGGTCCCCCGGAAACTCTGCTCTCCTGTCCGAACAGCCTCACCGGGCACTACTTGCAAACTGTGTGGACACCGATAGACAATCAATCGCACAACGAATAGTCACGGCAACCTACTGAAAACTGCCCCAAGAGCCCCAAGAGCCGTTCGCGACACAACTCTCACCGCGTTTTCAGAAAGTCGCAGCATGTCCTCTCCACCTCCCTGGCGCATTGTCGGCATCTGTTTCGAGCACTTCCACATGGGCGACAACCTCGAGTTCGCCCACCGGCACCCGCGAGCCGAGGTCGTCGGCGTCTGTGATCACCAGCGCGATCGCATGCAGCCGACCATTGAGCGACTCGCGTTACCGGAATCGGCCGTGTTCGATGACCCGCAGACGTGCATCGAAGCGACACACCCCGATTTGATCGTCCTCTGCCCCTCCACGGCCGGTCACCGCGAGTGGGTCGAACGGCTGGCTCCGTGGAACATTCCTCTGCTATTGGAAAAACCATTCGCAGCCACGCTGGCCGATGCCGACGCCATGGCGGCGGCCGTCGACCACGACGCCGGTCGGCTGGCCATCCATTGGCCGCTCGCCTGGTACCCCTCGCATCGAACGGCCTATCGTTTGGTGCGGGACGGAGCGATCGGCGAGGTGTTGGAAATCCACTACTACGATGGCAATCGCGGCCCCCTGTGGCACACGGCGGGAAAGGAAGAAAGGACGGCCGAGCAGGTGGCTCGGGAAAAGCCGAACAGTTGGTTCTATCAGCGAGACGCCGGCGGCGGATCATTGCTCGATTATCTGGGCTACGGAACAACGCTGGGAACCTGGTTCTTAAGTGGCGAAGCCCCGCTGGAGATCACGGCGGTGGTGGACGATCCGCCCGGCCTGGAAGTCGACGAGCATGCCGTCGTGATCGCCCGCTATGCTCGAGGACTCTCCAAGTTCGAGACGCGTTGGGGAACGTTTACTGACCCCTGGGTCCATCAACCGCAACCCAAATGCGGATTCGTCCTGGTGGGCAGCGAAGGGACCCTGAGCAGTTACGACGGCGAAACGACGGTGCGGTTGCAAGACCGGAAACGGCCGGCCGGGATCGACCTGCCGGTCGACACACTGCCGCTGGAATTGCAAAACCCGATCGCTCATTGGATCGACTGCCGCGAACGAGGCACTCCGTTGGACGGTCCGATGACGCTGCCGATCTGCCGCATCGGGCAGCAGATGGTCGACGCGGCCGTGATCAGCGCATTCGAGAAACGAACCGTACCGCTCGAGGAAGTCGGCGGCGGAGAATAGGAGGCCGGCGTCAAGTGCCCGTCGCTCGGCGGCCCGAGGACGCCATGCCGTGCATGCTACCGTGGGCAATGGCAACCGGTTTGGTAGCGCCCCGGCAGGTTCGGCGAACCAGCCGGTACTGTGTCGGGCCACAACATGCACGTGACACCTTTGTGTCTCTTTCGAAGAAAGAGGCCTGCGGTTGCCGTACCGCAAACGCATTGTAGCAAACCGCACCGTTTGCCGATCTCCTTGGAACCGTGTCGAAAACGCGGCGCCGTATGGCGCTCGTCACGGCCGCAAAGCTCGTTCAACCGGCAGGGCTGGCGGACGGTCAACGAGACTTGCCGAATCGTCTCCAAACCGATAACTTGTTCCGAGTCGACTTCGTCAGGCTGGCTGCCGGGGTGGGCTCCGGAACGACTCCCAGGCAGGCGTGGCAGGAACATGGAAGCGGTGGACCCGATCCGAACAGAGAATCTGACGAAACAATACGGCTCGATCCTGGCACTGGACGACTGTTCGGTGACGGTGCGCCGCGGCGAGATATTCGGACTGCTCGGACCGAACGGTGCGGGCAAGAGCACACTGCTGCGACTCTTGCTGGGATTTCTCCGGCCCACGCGAGGCCGCGCGTATGTGGAATCGTTCGATTGCCGACACCAGTCGCTCGCCGTGCGCCGGACCGTCTCTTATCTTCCCGGCGATCCACGGCTGTTTCGCCACATGAACGGACACCGTGTGCTGACGTTCTTCAACCGCGTGCGCTGGGGCAGCCGCCGCGACCGTTTTCTCCGGCTGGCCGAGCGACTGGAACTCGACTTGTCCCGGCGAGTCGCCTCGATGTCGACCGGGATGAGACAAAAACTCGCGCTCGTCGTCACGCTGGGAACCGACACGCCGATCGTCATCCTCGACGAACCGACTTCGAACTTGGACCCGACCGTTCGGCGCGAAGTGATGCAATTGGTCTTGGAAGCCAAAGAACAGGGCCGCACCGTGCTCTTCTCCTCTCATGTGCTGGCTGAAGTCGAACAGACGTGCGACCGAGTCGGCATTTTAAGGAGAGGGCGGCTGGAGTGGCTGCAAGTGTTGTCGGAACTCAAGCGGCGGCATCGGATTCACCTGCGATTGACCGACCGGGAACTGGCTCGGTCCTGGAAGATCCCCCCGGAACTGGCCGAACACCTGGAAACCCGGTGGCAGGAAAACGACGAAATCGAACTGGAAACCCGTTCGGAACTCACCACCGTCCTGCAGTGGCTGGCCGGCCTGCCGCTTTCCGAAGTGCGGATCGAGCCGATCGGGCTGCGAGCCGTCTACGATCGTTTTCACCCGGTGGTACGAAAGGGCAGTCCGGCATGAACCGAGCCCTGTGGATGAAAGCGGTGGGTGAATCGCGGATCATGCTGGCCGGCATGGGACTGATCCTGTTCGCGTTCTGCTGGCTGCGAGTCTGGATCGTGGGCCTGTTGCCCATGCGGAACTTCGAAACCATCCTCCAGCAGGTCCCGCAAATCCAGCAGTTTCTGCCGGTATCCATCAGCCAATTGCTGACCTACAACGGCCGAATCGCACTCACGTTCGAAGAGTTGATCGTGGTGATGAGCTTCGCCGTCTGGTCGATCGCACGAGGTTCCGATACCGTCAGCGGAGAATTGGGACGCGGTACGTTGGAGATGGTCCTGGCGCAGCCGGTGAGTCGTCTGGCGTTTTTCTGGTCCAAGACCATCGTCTCGCTCGCCGGACTGCTGGTGATGGCCGGACTGGTCTGGCTCGGCATCTATGTCGGCATCCAGTTGACCACGGTTCCCAAGCCGGTTCCCGTTCTGGGACTGGGTCCGGCGGCGGCTCTGCTGGTCGATCCACCGACGGTGCGCACGCCGCTGTCTCACGAAGTCCGCGCCGTTACCTTCCTGCCGGCAGCCATCAACCTCCTGTCGCTGGGAGTTTTTCTGCTGGGACTCGCCACGTTCTTTTCTTCATGGGACCGGTACCGCTGGCGCACGATCGGCTTGGCATCGGGCGTGTTCGCCGTCGCCATCGTGGTGAAAATCGTAGCCTTGGCCGACGAGCGATTCTCCTGGCTGCGATCGTTCACCTTTCTCACGGCATACGAGCCGCAGCGCGTCGTACAGATCGCCGCCAATCATCCCGAACAATTGTGGCGTCTCTGGATCCGCCAGGTTCCAACTCACGCCACTCACTTGGGCCCCCTGGGCATGAACCTACTGCTCGTCGGGCTCGGCCTGTTGTTCCTCGCAGCGGCCAGTGTCATCTTCACACGTCGCGATCTTCCGGCACCGTGCTGAGCTGCCATGAGTGCGGGCTTTCCTCGTTCAATTCCCGCTCGAGCGCGATCATCAGTCGGTCGAGATCCGCCGCATCGTTGTAAAGGTGACAAGACACGCGGATCCAACGCGCCGACCCCGGCGCGATCACCGGAATCTCGATCCCGTGGTGCTCCCACAGTCGTCGCTGCAACGAAGGGGCGTCACCCGGCGGGAGCGGAACCGTGACCAGCGAACCGTACCATGCCGGATCGTCGGGCGTCCAGCACGTGCCGCACCAGCGCTCGAGCAGACGTTCACGAGCTTGCTGCGCCAGTGCATGGGTCTCCTGGCGGAAGCGATCCCAGCCGACCCGTTCGCCGAGATACTCGATCGCCGCGGGAATCGTCAACAGCGCCGTGGCGTCTCGGGTCCCTCGCCACACGAACCACTCCCACCACCGTTGCGGCTCTGTCGGCGGAATGCGCCCCCAACTGGTCACCAGCGGCAGCAGCCGTGAATGCCACTTGGGGGCCGCATACAGAAACCCCGAACCGATCGGCGCCGACAGCCACTTGTGACAACTGGCCGTATAGAAATCGCATCCCAGCTCCGTCAAGTTCAGCGGGAGTTGGGCAATCGCGTGAGGCCCGTCGATGCACACGGCGATGCCGCGCTTACGAGCTTCCGCGGCAATGGCGGCAGCCGGCAGGATCAGCGCCGAAGGGCTGGTAATGTGGCTGAACACGATCAAGCGAGTCCGTTCGGTCGCCGCACGGAAAATCGCCTCGACGACTTCGTCCGCATCGTGCAACGGCCAGGGAATCTCCGCCGTGACCAGCCGGGCACCCGCCGCGCTGCACGCTGCTTGCCACGTACGCACGACCGCGCCGTACTCGTGATCGGTGACGAGCACTTCATCTCCCGATTGCAGCGGAAACGCCTGCGCCACGACATTCATCGCCACCGTGGCGTTTTCCAGCAGCGCCACACAATCCGATTCGCCGCCAAGCCAAGCGGCCAGCGTATCGCGAGCCTCCAGCCACGCCGGCTCATACCGCCTCACGAAAAAGTCCATCGGTTGGCCCGCCAACGCATGCTGCCACTTCCGATGAACTTCTAGCACCGGCTGCGGCGCCAGCCCGAACGAACCATGGTTCAGATAAACCGTGTCGGCCCGAAGCTGCCAGTCGCGCGCCCAAGGAAACACCATGCGCTCAGCCTCCCATCCCACCGTGGCGCAGCCCGCACCGGGCCGCTGTGCTAAAGTCGATCCCGCGGCGCCCGAGCCGCCAAAGCTCACGCAGTATTCAACACGCCGATGATTCCAGCAAGATGGCGCTCGCGCCGGACCAAGCGGCCCAATGAGTCTACAGTCACCGCAACACAGTCCCCCATCCCCCCGGCCGATTCGCCGGTTCTACCACGACTACCTTCAAGCGCGCGTCCTCTTGACCGATCGAATCAGCGGCATTGCCGATGCTAACGACCTCGAACACTACGCCACGGTCGTCCTCCACCGACTCATCTTCGTCTGTTTCGTTCGCCCACCGCAGCTTTTCCGCCACTCTGCGCCCGACGAGCGAAACCGGCATCTGTGTTCCCTGCTGCATTCCACCGGTGGCAAGTCATCGTCACTCCGTGGCGGCCTGTTCCAGCAGCATCCGCTCGAGCTCAAGTACCCCAAGCTGGAAATTCGCGACGACACCGCGAAGGCTCTGCTGGCAATCTTCGATCGCTACCGCTGGCAACTGACCCCCACTACCGACCGGTCCGCTCGCACCATCACGCCGGAGATCGTCGGCCATGTGTTGGAACAACAGATCCATCACAAGCCGATGGGGACCTACTACACCCAGCGGGACGTGACCGGATACATCTGCCGAGTCACGCTGATTCCCTTGTTGCTCAAAACGATTTGCTCGCCCGATTCCCAAGTCCTTCCGGACGACTCCTACGCCCGCCGCCTGCTGCAGCACCATCCCGACCGCTACCTCTATCCGGCCATGCGTCACGGGATCATCGATAAGGGCGGCGAGGCCATTCCGCTACCGGACAACGTCGCCGGCGGTATTGGGAACATGGCGGATCGCCGCAACTGGAACGAGTTGGCGGATGGTCGCTACGGACTCGTACACGAAACGTGGCGAGAACACATCGACCGGCGAAGACACTGCCTGGAATGGCGAAGCCGGCTGACAAGTGGACAACCACTGCATCTTTCCGACTTCATTACCGGCAATCTCGACCTCCATCGATTCGCACTCGATGTCATCGACCACTGCCCTTCGCCGGAGATCGTCTACCGTTTCTATCTCGCGTTGCAAGACCTGACCATCCTCGATCCCACCTGCGGTAGCGGAGCATTCCTGCTCGAAGCACTCGATCTACTCGAATCGCTGGCAGGCGCCGTGCTAGACCGCATGGCGGCGTTTGTCGAAGGATCGCCACGTGATGCCCGGTCGTCGCGCGTGTTGCCGGCCGGATTTCATCGAGTCCTGGATCGATTCGGCAAGCCTCCTCCGAGACGCTAT
>JALSIV010000317.1 GCA_026989685.1 Pirellulaceae bacterium
CTCGCGGACGCTCTTCCAGAATCAGCGGATGGTCCGACTTCGGATTCTCGATGCGGATTGCCAATTCACCACTGAGCAGACGATTGAGCGTATTGCCGATCAGTTCCTTGCGCCAACCCTGAGTCAATTTGGGAGGTGGGCGATGGCGCCAGGCCGCCGGGGAGAGGTGGAACTCGGAGAAGTCGCGCACATCTTGCATGGTGGCCACCAACGTCGGGGCAATCGACTCGGCGACGCAGAGACTATGGAGTGCCGTGTTGAGAAACTGCGGCAACAGATTGCCGATCGTGGTGGGCGGTCCGCCTCGCGGCAGCTCGGGGCACTGGTCGGCCGGCGTCTCCAAACCGCGACGAATGGCGTCGACGATGGCGTCGACACTGCGACTGACTTTCCGCCACTCCATGCCGCGGACGGCTCGAATGCGTTGCGGATTGTCGGACTCTCGTCGCGCCAGCTCGACGATCAGATCGTCGCGGAGAACGCGCCGGGGAAAAATGTTCCGGTGAGCTGCTTCGGATTCCCTCCACCGCCACACTTCGCGGGCGATCGCCAGCTGGCGGGGCGTGAGCCGATGGATGCTGGGGAGCCGGTGCCACGATTCGCCTTGCAGAGTGGCCGCCGTCTTCTCCTGCCAACTGGCCATTTCGTCCTGCAGCCACGACAGGCGTTGGCGGGTGGTCAACTCATCCATCAACCGCTGGTAGATCTGTGCCAGGTAGATGACGTCCTGGCACGCGTATTCTTGTTGTCGCCGGGTCAACGGGCGTTGCCTCCAATCGGTGCGCGTCTCCCCTTTGGGAAGCGTGCGTCCGCAGAAGCGTTCGACCAGTTTGCCGTACGATGCCGGATAAACGGTCGTGGCGAAACCGGCCGCGAGCTGCACGTCGAACCAACCGGGCGGGATCTGCCCGGTCGCGCGGAGACAGAACAAGAGTTCCTCGCGCCCGGCATGCACGATGACGGGGCGGTCGCTCTCCAATAACCACTCCCAAACCGGACGCAAGTCGGAAATGGCGACGGCGTCGATCAGCACCCGTGTTTCCGGGACGGCGATCTGCACCAGGCAGAGCTGCGGCAGGTAGGAGTACTCGGAAACAAACTCGGTGTCGAACGCGATCCAGGGAGCGGAATGCATGACCTCGTCCAGCGACGCCAGTTGTCCGGGGTGGTCGACCAGTTGGAAAGGCACAGACATCGGCCAGGTCGTTCTTCAATGGGCCGCGGACGACATTCCGTCCGCCGAGAACATGCGTAGCCGGGAGGATAAGAACTCACCGTCGGGCTGACAACCCGCCGTGTTGCCCCGACGATCGGCCGCTACAATACCAGACTCCTTCGCCGGTGGCGATGGGACAGGATCGCCGAAACTGGAACGTGGGCCTTTTCGGATCAACGGATGGAAATTTGGATTCGCACGAATCGGCGAGCCCTGGGATGGGGAACGGTCGTTCCCATTGCCTTGGGCACGCTGGGAATGCTGCTGGTGATGCTGGCACCTCCCACCACTCCCTGGCGGTGGATCGGACTTGGTTTCGGCTGGCTGCTGATCGTATTCTCGGGGTTGATCCTGGGAGGATTGCTGTGGATGATGTCGATTCCTCGCGTAGCCTACGATCAGGGGTACGTCCTGTTTTACTTGCAGTTGGGGCCTCCCGTTCAAGTTCCGGTCGAGGCGCTGGAGATCTTCCTTGTCGGTCGCCAACCGACTCGTTCCGGTCAAGTCACTTGCGTCCTGGTGCGGATCAAGGATCGGGCCGCCCAGTGGCATGAGTGGCCGGTGAACCCAAGTCTGGCGACGTGGCGCGACGGCTACGTAACGATTCGTG
>JALSIV010000318.1 GCA_026989685.1 Pirellulaceae bacterium
AGCACCATGCACTCGATAAGGCGCGTTGCGAGGACAACGGTCAGGCTGTCTACGACATTGTAGCCCGGACATTTGGATACCTTAATCGAGGCGATGTTCTGGCCGGTCTGCTTCGGTTCAGCAACGGCGAATTGCAAGGCGAGACTCATCCGAGTCGATGGCCACAGCATACCGTCGCCGTTGGTCAGCCGAAACCGTCACACCATTCGTTTTATCCGGATAACAAGCGGCGGAAGGCGTATCACCATATCGCGGACACCAAACGGTTGATAGGGCCTCACGCGGGAATCAAGCAAACAACAAAAAATCGTCCCGCTCCACCCGGCACCACGTTTGCCTTCCAAGTCGACTTCCGGAACCTTCGAGATGAAGAGCTGAATCTGCTCTTGTATTGTCTGGTTCTGGAAAAAGAAGTGGAGGTCACGTTGAGCAGAGAAGCACTCGGTCCCGATGCTCGCGAATCGCGTGCGATTAGCGGTCCGATGCGCCACAAGATCGGCGGCTGCAAACCGCAGGGAGGAGGCAGTGCGCACATCGAGGTGACGCGGCTCGTCCTCCGTACCGATCCAGCAGACCGATACCGCGGACGGGATTCCGCCGTCACATTCGAGGGCGAGGCGTTATCCCAGGAGATAGAACGACGTATCAAATCATTCGTCCAACGCACGGACAAAACGATGAGACAGCTGCGCGCCATGATGATTTACACACCCGATGACCCGCGCCGTCCAGTCAACTACCCGACGTACCAGTGGTTTCAAGATGACAAGAAGGAGCCGCCGGATCGCAAACGACGGTTGAAGCCCACTTTGTAGGCGGCTTCTGTACGCTTGCAGCCACCCCCCCGACTTCTGCGAAGGGGAGGTGGTCGATGTTCGTGCGCCCGGCGTGAGCGAAAAAGAAGCCTGGTCGCGGAATGATTCGCTGGACAACTGATGCGGCCCATGCCGGGGGAGCCGTGCTGCCAACCGGAGCTGCATCGCAGGCCACCGCCCGATTTGCTTGCACCGCCCCCGTTCCCCGATTACCCTTGATTGCGGTGGGGACCGCCCCGCCGCACGGATGGCTCCCTCTCCCGAATGGATCCCGCAACTACGTACTCACGGGAGCGTCCATCATGCGCAATACCTATCTCGTCTGCTACGATATCCGCGACGACAAGCGGCTCCGCAAGGTCTACAAGACGATGCGCGACTTCGGAGACCACCTGCAGTATTCCGTCTTCGAGTGCCAATTCACGCCCGTCGATCTGGCTCGCTGCCGTCATGAGCTCGGTGCCATCATCAACCACCAGCAGGACCAGGTCCTGTTCATCGACCTGGGACCGACCGAAGGGCGCGGCGAGCGCGTCATCACGGCCCTCGGACAGCCCTACACGCCCGTCGATGCGCCCTGCATCGTGGTCTGACGATACGCCGCACTGAACTTCGTCAGGCGGTTCTGCTCCCAGGTTCGAGCCTGGCTGTTGACGCCACGTGCCCAGATCCGCATTCGATCGCCCATGGTCCTTCGAACACACTGCCATTTTTCAGGAATCTTATCATGATCCGCGCTACCACTCGACGCGATACCGACTACCTTCCCGCTCGGATGATCAACGAAGTCGTCTATTGCCCAAGGCTCTTCTATTACGAGCATGTGGAAGGCGTGTTCGCACACAGCCAGGAGACGGTTGAAGGCTCGAATTTGCATTCCCGGGTCGACGCGAAGCAGGACGAAATGCCGCCGCCCGAATCGTTGTTGGACGACGAGAAGAAGTTGCAGCGACGGAGCGTCATGTTATCGAGCGACACGTATGGTGTGATCGCCAAGATGGACTT
>JALSIV010000319.1 GCA_026989685.1 Pirellulaceae bacterium
AAGTGGTGACGCACCTGCGTCACGGGTGGCTTGTCGGAGGAGGCCGCGAGTCGTGGAGACGTATTCGGTCAAGCTGGAAAAGGAGGAGTTCGTTTTCGCGGCGGCTCATTTCATTACGTTCGACGGGGACGTGTGCGAGCCGATCCATGGTCACAACTACGGGGTGATGGCCGAACTCGAGGGGCCGCTGGACGAAAACCGCTACGTGGTCGACTTCATTGCCGCTCGCAAGCTGCTGCGCAAGCTGCTCGATCAGTTGGACCACCACGTGATGCTGCCGCTCGATCACCCGCAGATCGAGCTGGAGATCGGCGACAACGAAGTAACGGCTCGGTTCGCCGAGCGGCGGTGGGTGTTTCCCCGCGCCGAGTGCGCCCTGCTACCGGTGGTCAATACCACGGCCGAAGAGATCGCGGCCTGGTTGGGGCGGCAGTGGCGGGATGCCTTGTTGGAGCAGTCGGTGGCGCTGTGCCGCGTCAAGCTGGCGATCGACGAGTGTCGGGGGCAATGGGGCGTCTGGGAGTGGAAAGCCCCCGTTTCCGCCGGCCAGGCCGAATGATACGATTCGGCTCATGGCCAAAACACCGATGATGAAGCAATACGACGAGGCGAAAGCCCGCTGCGGCGATGCGCTGCTGCTGTTTCGCATGGGAGACTTCTATGAGCTGTTCCACCGGGACGCCGAAATCGCCGCTCGCGTCCTCGGACTGACGCTCACTTCCCGCGACAAGGGGGCGAATCCGATTCCCATGGCCGGGTTCCCGCACCATCAGTTGGAGAGCTATCTGGCCAAGCTGATCGCGGCCGGTTTTCGCGCGGCGGTCTGCGAACAGGTGGAGGATCCGCGGCAGGCGAAAGGGCTGGTCAAGCGCGAAATTACGCGCGTCGTTACGCCCGGCACACTTACCGACGATGCCCTGCTCGATCCGGCGACGCCCAACTACTTGGCGAGTGTGATTGTCGAGGGGGACGGGGACGAGGGTGTCGCCGGATTGGCCTGGGCCGATCTCTCGACCGGGAGGTTCTTTTCCGCAGTCGTCCCGGCAGCCCGTCTCGATGATGAGTTGGCTCGGATCGCCCCGCGCGAAATCCTGATTCACGAAGAGCAACCGTGGAACCGGCTGGTGCCTTGCGAGCCGTCGATCACGCGACGGCCGCCGTGGGCCTTCGGTGCCGAGGCAGCGCGCCAGCGTCTGCTGGCTCATTTCGGTACCGCCACACTGGAGGGGTTTGGTCTGGACGACGTGGCGGACGCGGCGGCCATACGAGCGGCCGGGGCCATTTTGGAGTATCTGGCCGAGACGCAGAAGTCGACGCTGGGGCACGTCGACCGGATCGTGCCCTATCGGCCCGAAACGACGCTTGAAATCGATGCGGCCACACGACGCAGTCTTGAACTGACGGTGACCTTGCGTCACGGCAAACGAGAAGGTTCGCTATTGGCGGCCATCGATCGCACGGTAACGGCGATGGGGGCTCGATTGCTCGCCGACTGGCTTTCCAATCCGCTCACCGAAGTGGCTTCGATCACCGAGCGGCACGACGCGGTGGACGAGCTGTTGCAGCACCCGGGGGCGCGGTTGGGTCTGCGGGAGGAACTCCGTGCCGTCTACGATCTGCCTCGCTTGCTGGCTCGCGTCTCCACCGGTCGCGCATCGCCTCGCGATCTCCACTTCGTGGGAAAGACGCTGTTGCGCATTCCCGAGGTGAAGAGGCATCTCCTTCCGTTGACGTCGCCTCTTTTGCGGAAGCTGGATGAGTGCTTGCACACGTTCGAGGAACTGCGGCATGAGTTGTTGACCGCGCTGGCCGATCCCTGTCCCTTGTCGGCTCGCGAGGGCGGGTTGATCCGCGACCACTACGATGACGAACTCGATCGGTTGAGGGCGCTGGCGACCGGCGGCAAGGAATGGATCGCCCAGTACCAGGCCGAGGAGATCGAGAAGACCGGCATTCCCACGCTCAAGATCGGTTTCAACAAGGTTTTCGGTTATTACCTCGAGGTGACGCACGCTCATCGTGACAAGGTACCAGAGCGCTACCACCGCAAGCAGACGCTCAAGAACGCCGAACGGTACATCACCGATGAGCTGAAGCAATACGAGGAGCAGGTCCTGGGTGCCGACGAGCGGGCCAAAGAACTGGAGTACACGCTGTTTTGCCGGCTGCGCGACCAGGTGGCCCAGGTGGTGCCGCCGCTGCAGTGTTTGGCCGACGCGTTGGCCGGGCTCGATGTGCTCGCGGCGTTGGCCGAGTTGGCGGGTGAGCGTCACTATTGCCGGCCGGAAGTGGTAGGCGATCCGGTGCTCGAAATCTGCGACGGCCGGCATCCCGTGTTGGATATTTCCGAGCCGGAAGGGACGTTCGTTCCCAACGACACGTTGGCCGGCGGTGACCAGGGACACGTGCTGTTGATTACCGGACCCAATATGGCGGGTAAGAGCACGTACATTCGCCAGGTGGCCTTGATCACCATCATGGCGCAAATGGGGAGTTTCGTGCCGGCTCGTCGAGCGAGGATCGGCGTGGCCGACCGGGTGTTCGCTCGCGTCGGCGCCAGCGACGAGTTGGCTCGCGGCCAGAGCACGTTCATGGTGGAAATGACCGAAACGGCTCGGATCCTCAATACGGCGACCGGTCGCAGTCTGGTGATCCTGGACGAGATCGGCCGGGGAACGAGTACCTACGACGGCATCTCACTGGCCTGGGCCATCACCGAGTACCTGCACGACCAGATCGGGTGTCGGACCCTGTTCGCCACTCACTACCACGAGCTGACCGACCTGGAGGCCACGTTGGTCGGAGTCCGCAACTACAACGTGGCGGTGAAAGAGTGGGAAAATCGCGTCGTTTTTCTGCACAAGATCGTGCGAGGAAAGGCGGACAAGAGTTACGGGATCCACGTAGCGCAACTGGCCGGCGTGCCATCGGCGGTCTACGAGCGAGCCGCTGAGATCTTGATTCGGCTGGAAGCCGGGCATGTCGACGAGAAGGGGCAACCGAAGCTGGCGTCGCCCAAACGCCGCCGGCGACGCGTGGCGGCGGCGGCCGGGCAGAAGCTGCTGTTCGACCTGGGAGACTCGCCCGACGAGTCGTCGGGGTGAGCGTGACTGACGGAAGAACTACTCGATCAGCTCGTCTTCCTCGGCGGCTCCGTGGCCGCTAATTTGACCGGCGTCTTCCAGGCGACGGACGATCTCCACGATCTGCTGCTGCACGGATTCCACGTCGGAGACGCGGACGGGCCCCAGGAACTCGATTTCTTCCTCGAGCATCTGGGCGGCCCGTTTGGACATGTTGCTGAGGACCTTCTGTTTGAGTTCGTCGCTGGCTCCTTTGAGTGCCAGAGCCCACTGGCTGGTCTCGACGTTCTTGAGGATGGACTGGATGTCCTTGTCGGAGAGTTTGGCGATGTCGTCGAACACGAACATCCGTCGGCGGATTTCCTCGACCAGTTCGGGGTCGTCTTGAGCCAGATTCTCCAACAGGGCTCGCTCAGTGGCCCGGTCGGCCACATTGAGGATCTCCGCCACGCTCTCGACCCCTCCGGCTCGCTCGAAGGCCTGTCCCATCAACAATGCCATCCGCTGCTCGAGTCCCTCTTCGACTTGCTGGATGACTTCCGGACGCGTTTGCCCCATATTGGCAATTCGTCGGGTGACCTGCAGTTGCGTGTCGGGTGCCAGTCCGGCGATGATTTCGGCTCCGTAGGAAGGCGGGAGGTGGCACAAAATCAGAGCGATGGTCTGCGGGTGTTCGTCGGCGATGAACGTCAGCAGGTTTTGCGGGTCGATTTTCCGCAGAAACCCGAACGGCAACGCTTCGATGGTTTGTTGGACGTTCTCCAACGTGTCGCCGGCGTTCTTGCCCAACGCCTTTTCGACCAGGGCCTTGGCCAGGTCGAAGCCGCCGACGTCGCCCAGAAAGAGGTTGGGATTGGCCTGGGCGAACTCCTGAATCACACTCTCCTGCTCGGAAGCGTCGACGTTTTCCATCCGAGCGATTTCGATGGAAACGGCTTCCACTTGCTTGGGTTTCAGCCGGCTCATCAACTGCGCGGCTTCATCTTGGGGAAGGCTGGCCAGCAAGATGGCGGCTTTGCGCACGTTCGACGTCACGGCCCCGATTCTCCCTGTTGGTGCGGACAAGCATCAGTATCGACTTTATCGGTCGCGACGGGCGGGAAATTGAGGAAAGAAAGAGCAACTTCATCGTCTTCCCAAGGTCGCTATAATGGCGGTCATGACGGCACTCCATCTCCTTCCCGACGCTCCCATTTCCAGTCCCAGCTTCGACCGGCTCGATCGGATGCCCTTCGTTCGCTCGTTCGCCGAGGCCATTCGGGCGGTGAAGGGGACCGATTCGGTGGTGCTGGCGCTGGCCGGTCCGTGGGGCAGCGGCAAGAGCAGCCTGCTCAATCTGATCGCGGGGGAACTCGAGCGGACCTCGGGCGACCACCCGCCGCTGGTGATGCGGTTCAACCCATGGTGGTTTTCGGGAACGGGACAGTTGGTGGCGGCCTTCTTGCAACAGTTGGCGGCGGCGCTCAGTCGTCCCGAAGTGAAGGAACGCCTGGGGGCGGCGACCCACGCGCTGGACCGTCTGGCCGAGTCGATCGGCGATCCGGGTATCGCTCAGCAGGGCCGGTTCCCGGCCGACCGCGACATCGAGCGATTGCAGAAGGCTGCATATGACATCTTGAGCGAATCGGATCGGCGGATCCTCATTTTCATGGACGATATCGACCGGCTCACCCCGGACGAGATGACGCAGCTCCTGCTGATCGTCCGAGCGGTCGCCACGTTTCCCAACACGACGTACGTGTTGGCGTTCGACCATGACGTGGTCAGCGAAGCGATCACCGAAAAGCTGGGGGTGGACGGGCGCACCTATCTGGAAAAAGTCATCCAGTTGCAAATCGACGTGCCGATCCCGGGCCGGATGACGCTGCAACGCATGGTGATCGGGCAGCTCGAGGAAATCGATCCCGGCGCCGGGGAACTGGACGCGGAGAGCCAAGCGTACTTCCGCATGTTGTTCAACCAGGGAGTCAAGCACTTCTTGGTGACGCCTCGAGCCTGCACGCGGTTGCTGAACGTTCTCCGCTTCACCTACCCCACGCTGACGGGGCAGGTCTATTTTCCGGACATGTTGGGGATGGCCTGCCTGATGTCGTTTTGCTCGCAGGCGGTCCAGGCGATCCGTTCCAACAGCAACGCGTTTGTGGGGCACTGCGATCCATCGGGCAAGGATTGGATCAAGATTCGCCGTTTTCACAAGCAGTGGCTGGCATCTCTGCCCAAGAAGGACCGTTCGTCGGTGGAGTCGATCATCCGGCTGCTGTTCCCCAAAGTGGCGTGGGCGCTCAACGGTCCGCTGCGAGGCGAGGAGTATTTGGAGCAATGGAACGAGCGGAAGTGGATTTGCTCGCCCAAGCACTTCGACGCCTATTTCCGACTCGGGCTGTCCGCGGGCGAGGCGGCCGAATACCAGTGGCACAACATCGTCGAGTTGTTGGACGACGCGACCGCGTTCGCACGATCGTTGCACCGGTTCGGCGCGTTGGAAGAGGGACAGGGAGAGGAATGGATCGACGATCTACTGCGTCAAGCGGACGACTTTATTCATGAGAAGGCGACCGCCGACCAGGCGGCTCAGATTTTTCGCGCCATCATGCGGCGAGGCGACCAGATCGCGGCGGTCACGGGGGACGTGGGGCAGCAGTGGAAAACCGGCCCGTTCCACTCGGCGATCTCGCTGTTGGTCGATTGTCTGTTGAAGATCGAACCGCCGCCGCGGCGTGCCGAGGTGCTGACCGAATCGGTCGGTACGGATGCCGGTTTGTTGACGGCCGCGGAGTTCATCGAGCTGGCCCAGTATCGGCTGGATGCGCTGGCCGATCAGGACGAGTCGCCGGACATTCACAGCAAGAGCGAGAAGCTCAAGCAGGTGATTCGGATCCTCGATCGCCGTATCCAGGCGGCTTGCCAAGATGGTTCCCTGGCCGAGCACCCGTTGTTTGCTCGAGTGATCCAGAAGTGGTACCATTTCGGTCGCAAGAAGCGATCGCAGCAGTGGCTTCAGCGCCACTGCCGGGAGGACCAGCGGTTTGTGGCCGCATTGGTGCAACTGGCGCCGCCCTGGACCTTGCGCGACTCGAGGGATTCCGTCGACGGCACCGCCCTGCTGCCATTCGCCTTCTTGACCGAGATGTTCGGCCGCAAACAGTTGGTGCAGCGCTGTGCGCGGATTATGCTGGAAAGCCCGGACTGGTTGACTGCGGATGCCGAGTCGGTGTTGGCTCAAGTGGGGGTGGCTCTCGACGGCTTGTAGACGGCGACCCCCGGTAGCATGCGCTGCCGATCCCGTTCGACCGGTTCGGTCCGCGCTTCGGGGATTGTTTCTGTTGTCACGACTGGAGTTCGCACCATGATGAGGAATCTGACGAGAGGCCGGTGTTCGAGCTTGTTCGCGCGACCGCTGCCGCGCTGGCTGTGCGGGGTCTCGGCGTGCTTGGTGATGGCCGCTCCCCTCAAAGCCGACGAGCCGGCCGCGACGATCGCCCAGCACCAGCGATGGGTGACGGGGGTTGGTTTTACTTCCGATTCGAAGCGTCTGGTGACCGTGGGAGGCGGAAGCCTGCGTTACCGCCCCGGCGACGTGCTGGTGTGGGACGTGGCCGGCGGCAAGCGATTGGCCTCGCTATCCGGCCACGACAGCCATGTCTGGGCGGTGGCCATGTCACCGGATCGTGCCATCGGCGCGACGTCCGACTACACCGGACGCATCGTGGTGTGGGATTTTGCGGCGGGGAAACCGATCCACCAGCTCGATCCGTTTCAGGCATGGGTGCCGAGTCTGGCCTGGTCCGCCGATGGAAAGTGGATGGCGGCTGGCGGGCAGGATGCCAACGTGGCTGTTTGGAATACCGCCAAGTTCGAAAAACCGGTGACGGTCAAGGTCCACGACGCGCCGGTCGCGGCGCTGGCGTTTTTGCCCGGAACGACTCGGCTGGTCGTGGCGGGGGTCGACAAGAAACTGAGTCTGGTCGACTGGAAGGCCGGCAAGGTCGTAGCCGAATGGCAGGGAAGCGACGACGTGGTGTGGTCGATCGGCGTCGACCCGTCCGGAAAAGTGGTTGCCACCGGTGGAGCCGACCGCACCGTGCGACTTTGGAAACCCGACGGCACACGATTGGTCAGCCTGCCCGCCCATCGCGATTGGATTCGCTGCGTCCGATTCTCACCTGACGGCAAGGAGTTGGCAACGGCCGGCCACGATCGCCGCGTGCGGCTGTGGAATGTCGAGCGGTTGCTGGAGCAGAGCGGGCCACTTACTGCCAAGCGACAACAGGTTGCTTCGGCACAGGCGGCGTGGACGAAACTGCTCGAGGCGAGCGATGATGCGGAAAAGGCGGCCAATCTGGCGGAGGACAAGCAGAAGGCTGCTGCTGCGATCGTCGCTTGGAAGCAGGCGGTTGCTCGCCAGCAGGAGGCCATCAAGGCACTCGAGCAAGACAAAGAGAACAAGGATTTGAAAAAGGCCGTCGATGAGGCCAAGGCGGCGGTCGGCAAACTGGCCAAGGAAGTCGATGCCAAGATCAAGTCATTGGGTAGTGACAAGAAGTTGGCACAGTCTCTTGCCGAATTGAAGAAAGCGGACATTGACGCCGTGAAGAAGCAGCAGGAGGCGTGGGCCAAGGAAGCGGCGGACGCAACCGGGAAGCACGAGGAACTTGGTCGGCAAAGCCAGGCCGCGGAAAAGGCCTTGGACCAGGCTCGTCGACTTCTGAGAGAGTTCGTCGACAGCCTGGCCACCGATATTGGTCCGCTGGAGAGTTCCGTGTGGGCGGTCGCCTATTCGCCCGACGGGAAATGGCTGGCGACGGGGTGCCATCGGATCGGCCGGGAAACGAACACCGATACCGTACGGATTTGGAGACGGTCGGACCGGCAGAGTGTCTTTTCGCAGAAGAGCGAGGCGAATTCGCCGTAGATCCGGCCGTTTGCTATTCCGATCGCCACCGGAGCCCTATACTGGAGCCGATGTGCAGCGCGTGCTTTTTCCCGTCTTGAACAAGGCCCGCCGCTTTGCATTCCCTCCGCGGGCTGGTTGCCGGCGGCGTCGAATCTGGTCGCAGTCTCTTAGAGCCTGTAACAACTCTTAGAGCCTGTAACAAGGCCCGCCGCGCCGCTTGCCGGCCTTGGACGTGTTGCTTGCAGCATGCAGTTTTGTGACAGCCTCTTGAGAGGTTGAAAGAGGGGACGAGGGATGATGAGATACGTGTGGATCGGGTTGGTGGCTGTGGTCGGTATGGGAGTCAGTTGGAACGGCTGGTTGAGCGAGTTCACCGCATGGGCGGGGCAACCGACCGCCCAACAACAGAATTCCTCGGATTCTCCCCAGCGGCGGGGAGACCCGCCGCTGGGAGATGAGGAAGAGAGCGTTTCTTTCGAAGACCAAACCGCGGTGGCTCCTCCGCCGGAAGAAACCGGGCCTCCCCTGGAAGAACTGGCCTGGTTGGTCGGGACTTGGGTCGACCGCGGGGAGGAGTCCGCGGTCATCACCACCGTGCGTTGGACCAAGAACCGCTCGTTCCTGATCCGCCGTTTTCAGGTCATCACCGATGGCAAGGTCTCCCTCGAAGGAAAGCAGGTGATCGCCTGGGACCCCGTCCGGCACCAGATCCGTTCTTGGACATTCGACTCCGCGGGTGGATTCGGCGAAGCGATTTGGCTGCGCGACCAAGACCAATGGCTGATCAAGAAGAAATTCACCTTGCCCGAAGGCAAACGAGCGTCGGCGCTCAACGTGATCACCTACGTGGACGACAACACGTTCCGCTGGAAGTCGATCAATCGGGAGATCGAGGGCGAGTTGCTGCCGAACGTGCCCGAAACCACCGTGGTCCGCCGGAAGGTTGCGCACCAAGAGGCCGACCGGGAAGAAAGAAAATCGAACTCCGGCCGGCAGCCGAATCACGACAACGAGAAAGAAAGAGCCAAGTAATGAGACGCCGCTCTATTCACGGAATGTTGGTCTTGACGTTGACGTTGACGCTGGCGGTTTCCGCTCAGTTGCCGGCACAACGGGGACGGGGCAGTGGCAGGGGAGCCGCCAACCGCGGCGGCGGGGTCAGCCGAGGCCGCCCGCCCGTCAATCGCTCGCCGTCGATGAGTCGCGTGCCATCGAGGCGTCCGACACCGTCACGTCCCACCGCGAAACCGTCACGCCCCGGCACGCGTCCTTCGACTCGCCCTTCACTCCATCGCCCGACGAATCGGCCCAGCCGGCCGTCGCCATCCCGGCCCCCGACGCGACCTTCGCCCAACCCACCCGCCTCCCGCCCCGGGAGTCGACCTTCGCTGGATCCTTCCAAAATCCGCGATCGCATGGGAGTTACTCCTGGAAAGCGGCCGTCGATGCCCGATTGGTTCGTGCCGGGAGGCTCGATTCGGCCGAACCGACCGAGCACGCAGCCGGCCCGCCCGAACCGTCCCGGCGACCGTCCAGAGCATAAGCCTCCGAGTAACCGTCCTGGCGATCGTCCCCCGGGGACTCGCCCACTACACCGTCCGCCGGAAGCACGGCCACCTCACGTGCGCCCACCGCTCCACCGGCCCACCTTTCGTCCGCCCGCTCACTGGCCGCATCGCCCCTGGTATCCGGGGCACCCGCACTATCATCCGGGCAGGCATTGGTGGCGTTGGGCGACGGCGGCTACCGTGACCCGTTGGCTGGTGTACGGCTGGTCGAGGCCCGTCTATTACGTCTATGGGACCGGTGGCACGATCTATTACGAAGGAGACACTGTCTACATCAACGGCAGCGAATATGGCACGGCCGAACAGTACTATCGGGAGACCGAGAAGATCGCCGAAGCGGTCCCCGAAATGGACGATAAGAAGGCCGAGGAGATCGAGTGGCTGCCGCTGGGCGTGTTTGCTCTCACAAGTGAAGACGTCAACGCCAGCCACATGTATCTGCAGCTTGCTGTGAGCAAGGAAGGGATCATTTCCGGGACGTTTTACAACGAGACGACCGGGGCCGTTCATCCGGTCGAAGGCATGGTCGATGAGAAAACTCAGCGCGCGGTTTGGAAGGCCGCCGACGATAGCAACTCGGACATTGTCATGGAGACCGGCATCTTCAATCTGACTCGAGACCAGGCGGAAGTGCTCGTCCACTTCGGTCCGGAAAAGACTCAGACGTGGACGCTGGTGCGTCTGTCTGAATCGGAACGTCCGCAGAGCGAGGGCCGGAAAGAGTAGCGTTCAAGGAGATCGAGGAGACGGCATGCGAGAACAAGTGGTTCCCGGTCTGTTTTTTTTCAATCGATTCATCCGCCTCTCTTCCCACCACCGTGTAGCGGCGTTTCTGCTGGGAGTATGCTGGTTTTCGTTGGTGGCGGTCGTGTTGGACGCTTCCGGAGCCGACCGGGCGCAGCCGAGACTAGGGACCAACTTGGCGGGGCCCGTCGATTGGAACACCGAGCTTCCGCTGGTCGATATCTTCCGCATGGCTCGGCCCTGGATCAGTCAGCGGAAAGGGGCCCCTTGGGGCAAGGGGCCGCCGCTGGACATCGACTCGCACGGCTGGGTGAAGCGGCTCGAGTCCAACTGTTGGGCCGAGACGCTGCTCTGCTCGATTCCCGACGGCCACTACCCCAGCGGGCGCTACACCGTCTTCTACAAGGGACGCGGCAAGTTGACCTTCGGCGGCGCCGCTCGCATCGTGCGCGAGCAGCCCGGCAGAATGGTGCTTGATGTCGACGCGGACCGTGGTCCGATCTTCCTCCGCATTACTCGAACCGATCCTGCCGACTACGTGCGCGACATTCACGTCATTGTCCCCGGTTTCGAACAGACATGGAAGCAGGATCCGTTTCACCCCAAGTTCCTGCGGCGCTGGAAGGGGATCGCCTGCATCCGCTTCATGGACTGGATGCACACCAACGGGTCGAAGATCGAGTCATGGAGTGACCGACCCGTACTCGAGGATGCCAGTTTCGCCAAGAAGGGAATGCCGCTGGAGTGGATGATCGATCTTTGCAATCGACTCGATGCCGACGCCTGGTTCTGCATACCCCACCGAGCCGACGATGACTACGTCCGCCGGTTCGCTACTTTGGTCCATGAGCGACTCGAGCCGGAGCGGAGGGTCTACATCGAGTACTCCAACGAGGTGTGGAACAGCATGTTCGAGCAGAACCGATATGCGCAAGCGCGAGCCAAGCAGTTGGGGCTCGGCTCCGTTGATCGTCCGTGGGAAGGTGGCGGCATGTTCTACGCTCGGCGGTCGGTGCAGATCTTCGACATCTGGGAAGACGTGTTCGGGGGAACCAATCGTCTGGTGCGCGTGCTGGCCTGGCAGTCCGGCAATGTGTGGTGGTTTGAGAACATCCTGCTGCCGACCGATGACGCTCATCGGCATTGCGATGCACTGGCGATCGCTCCCTATCTGTCGATGATGGTGCGACAACGAGGAAAGGGCTTGTTGGCTTCGCAAGTCGAGCGTTGGTCGGTCGATCAGGTATTGGACTACGTCGAATCGACGGCTCTCCCCAAGTCGCTTGATCAGATTCGGCGCACCAAGCAACTCGCGGATAAGCACGGATTGAAGCTGCTGGCATACGAGGGCGGGCAACATCTGGTGGGCGTGGCCGGTGGGGAGAACAACGAGCGGGTTACGCGGCTGCTGCAGTCGGCCAACCAACATCCGCGCATGGGCGCCATTTACGCCCGATACCTGCGGGGATGGGCTCACGCCGGCGGGGACTTGTTCTGCCATTACTCTTCGGTAGCTCGACCCAGCAAATGGGGAAGCTGGGGCGTGCTGCCCTTTTGGGATACTCCGCCGAACGAAGCGCCCAAGTACCGGGCCATCGTCGATTGGGCTCGCGAGCTGGGGCAGCCGATGGAGCTGGTCCGGTGACGATTCGGGACTACCAGAGTGCCGACGATGACGTACTGCGGTCGATCTTGGCCGAGGCGTTTGGCGGGGTGTCGATCGACGAGGGAATCGAGCGGGAATTCGGTGCGATTGCCGGCCACGATTGGCGTTGGCGGAAAGCTCGCCATTTCGACGACGACCTGGCTCGCCCCGAAGCCGCTGTCTTCGTTTCGGAGGAAGACGGGCGACCCGTCGGGTTGATTACGACTTGGATCGACCGCGAAGCGGGGATGGGGCACATTCCCAACGTGGCCTTTCGCCGGGAGTATCAGGGGAAAGGACTGGGGCGTCGATTGATCCAACATGCACTGGAACATTTTCGCGGTCAGGGAATCTTCTATGCCAGGTTCTTCACGAATTTTAGTGGGTTCCCGGTATCGAATCAAGGAGCGATGGGCGAGAATGGGGGGATGAGTTCACTCAAGCAACACTACCGACTGCTGTTAGGCGTGGATGCTGCCTGGGAAGTATCCGAGGTGTCTTTGTCCGTTGAGGAGAAGCAGGTTGTGATCGTGCTCACACACCGAGGAGGTCGTGTGAAGTGCCCGGAATGCGGGAAAGAATGCACGATCGCCGACCATGCTCCGGAGCGTTCGTGGCGTCATCTCGACACGATGCAGTTTGAGACTCGTC
>JALSIV010000320.1 GCA_026989685.1 Pirellulaceae bacterium
GCCACAGCGACCGAATGACCCGAATTTCCTCCCGCGTGGCTGGAAGGGGCCTGATCTTCTCTAAACTCGCACGAAACAACCGACTGTGGGCCACTTGTCTATCGGTCGAGTGCCCGTAGTCGATATCGCCTACCGCCAGGATTGTTCCGTTTGGAGGATCGTAGGAACCGCTTTTTCTCCGGCAGAGGTACTCGGCGAAAGGCAGATAGACTGTGTCGTAGCGTGCCACCAGAGGCCGACCGGTCGTTCGGCTCTCCGGGAGCGCTCCCCACGAAACCAGCGAAATCTTGCCGGCTGCGCAAATCAGTAGCCGCCGAGTCTGGCGAGGCAGCCTGGCCGCGATGGGCTGCCAAATCAGTTTCGCCAACTGCAACCCGCAGTCGACGTTTTCGCCCGCCGCCACCCGCGCTCGCCACCGATCGATGGCCTGGTCGATGACGCTACACGGTCCCAAAGAGACGACCGCCAGCGGTCCCTCGCGGCAGAGAATATACACTCGGTAGCGATGCTCGGTCGTATGTCCGGCAATCCCGGGTTTTTCCGGATCCCAATTGTGGTGGCAGTACTCCACGAAGTCCAGCAACACCTCATCCGCACTCAACGCCTGACGAATCCGCTCGATCCGACCGCCCCCGTGGCGTTGTTCGGCGAGCAACGGTAGCGGACTATGGAGCAGCCTCAATTCCAGCGATTTACGTCGCTCTTCGGCGGCTGCCAGTTCGGAATCGAGCTCGGTATCGCCGGACTCAATGTTCCGGAGAAAGGCGAGCTGAGCGACCTTCAGCCGCTGCCGGTTGTACTCCTCGTATAGGTCACGATCCGCACGCGAGAGACCTCGTGAACGGAGCTGGGAGTGTTGCGCCAAGACTTGAAACATCAGCCCGCGATAAGGGAGTATCTTTTCGTAGACCAGTCTCGGATCGAGTCTGGCCGCTCGTTCCACGGACAACAACAAATCGGTCCCTCGCTCCCAATACATCAACCTGCGAACGACGGTGTCCACGCTGCGTCTCGCACCAATCTCGTAAAACAGGAACGGTTCCTGTTCGGCTACAGCGAGGAAGCACTCGGCGGCTTCTTTGGGCCTTCCCGACGCAAGCAGAATCTCGCCGCGCAGCGCAGGCAAAGTCACTAATGCCTGATAGAAGGCGCCGTATCCCCGCGCAAGTCCTTCTCGCGCCTCTGCTTCGGCGATCGCTACTTCTCTCATTGCCAAATCGTAACGGCCGACAGCACACCACGACTGACTGAGTCGCATCGATCTGGCAAGCCGCGTATTGTCTCGTTCTGCTTTTGGCTGTCGCAAGGATGATTCCGCGGCCGATTCCAGCAGTTTGATCGATTCCTGCCATTGGCCGCGCGCCGAGAGCAGGTCGGAGGACATCATCAGAATGTCCGAGGCGACTCGACGTCTGTCCCTTATGCGGCGAGACTGAGGTTTTTCGAAATACTTCTGCAGCATCTCGATGACACGTTGAGCGTTTTCGAAATCTCCGCGAGCTATCAACTCCTGCGCGCGAGTCCCCAGGATCCCCAGGTAGAGCCGTGGTTCGCTCTCTGCCGCTCGTTTCAGCTCGGGGGTCATGGCTTCGATTCGACGCAGCAACAAATCGGTCAGTTCCCAGTCTCCGTCAAGTTTGGCGAGTATGGCCCGTGCGGTGAGAACTTCGAAGCGGTACCACCGATGGTCAGGGATTTGGTCCTCGAACCGGTCGAGGTAGCTCTGAGCCGTGTCGAGGGCTGTTTCCGCCTCGGAGTACAACCGCTCGACGATGCAGACCAATGCGCGGGCAATCGCGATGGAGACGACGCATC
>JALSIV010000321.1 GCA_026989685.1 Pirellulaceae bacterium
CCGTCGAAAACCGGCTGGTTTCTACAACGACGTTCGATAGCGGGGGAATGTCGCCATACGGAGCCGGCGCGGTGGCAATGTTGGCGCTCCGGACGAACTCGTAGCCGCCGCTGAGTGTGATCGTCGAGGTCCAGGCGTAGGTGGTACCGATGTTGACCACGTCACTCTGACCGCCAAACGTCCACGGCGCCGTGAACGGATTGGACTTCGAACCCAACGTGATGTCCTGGTCGATCCAGCTCCGCAAGAAGGCCAAACCTCCCGACACCGTCCACCGTGGCGTGGGCGCATACCAGCCGGTCAGCGAAATGTTGTAGTCGTCTTGTTGAAAACTGGCAATGTCGGACGTGTTGCCGCTGTTGTCGATCCCCAGCGAAGCACTCAGCAGCACCACGTCCGACGGCATCCAGGTAGCCCCCAGATCGACCAGGTGCTCGTCAGTCGGCAGACTCGTGTTGGTCGTCGTATTTCGGGTGGGCACACCGTAGAGCGGATGGTTGATGATCCCGATCCGGTAACCCACGTACAGGTCGAGTTGGGGAGACCATCGCCACGACGCCCGCAGCCGAGCGATGTTGGTCGTGGTGGATGACTGGTCCGCCGTCAACACCTGCTCGATGAACGTGGCGTTCGACCGGCGCAGTTCGCCGTATTCGTAACCGCCGCTGAAGGTAAGCCGGCTCCGCCACGACGGCTCGCCGCGGTAGGGAGTCCAACGGCCGCGAAAACCGAGGCGCACACGATCGTAGCCGATGGGTGTACGAATCGAAGCGTTCGTTTCTTGGGGAAGCAGCGCCGTGGGACGCGTGCCCTTTTGAACATAGCCGTTGCTGTATACCGTAAGACTCAGACCAGCGATCGCCCGGTCGGTGAGTCGGACGTCATATCCGCGGAATCGTCGCACCGTGTCGCGATATTCGTTTTCGGTCGTGCCGATGAAGAACCGAGTATACACATCGCGGCGGCCCGGAAATCGGACCGCCATCTTCAACCGATCGATCTGAGTCAGGTTCTCGGGGACGACCGCATAAGGGAAATCGCCGTTGAAACCGAAGTTGTCATAAGGCCGCACCGTCAGTTGATCTCCGGTTCGCAAGCTTCTCATGGTGCGGGAATACTCGATCGTCACCGGTCCGTAGTGCCCTTCCAACACGGGCTCCAGCTCCATGGTCAACCAATCGATCCGCTGACTCTGGCTCACGATGTGACAGGCTACGCCGGTCACCGGGTTGCCGTTCGTGTCGGTGGCATCGGGATCGGTGAAGCAGTGCCCCAGTGCCATCACCTGCCGCTGCCCTTTCTTCCGCATCGCCCAGATGTTGACGCGCCAGTCGATGTTCTTCGTCAGCTTTCCCTTGAAATCGGTTTTCAGCTCCTGCACTCGGATGGCAAAATCCTGTCCGACCGTCGTATCGCGTTTCATATCGCGAAAGTTGGCGGGCGGCGGCGGAAGAGGAACCGGCGGCTGTTGGTCAAAGGGTACGAAGAAATCGAGCGGATCCCGATCGAGCCGCCGAAAATAGCGGTCGTACTCGACATCCGCCGACAATGACGGCCCGATGGAACGAAGCCGAAGCTGGTTGGCTTCGTCGTCCAGTCCGCTCAAGGAGAAATCGAACGTGCGGTAGCCGTCGCTGACGATTCGATCGACGTCCCAAAACGGCGACGATTCCAGACTCTGGTACTCGCCCACCTTGGTGGGACTTCCGTTGTAGGTCGAGTGCCACCATCCGAAACGCACAACGGTGGGCCAAGGAACCGAGTGGGACGGCTCCAGCTCCTGCGTGAACGCAAGCCAGTCGTCCTCGAGAGGTGGCGACTGTCGAAAAGGAACCGCGCTGCCGGGCGACTCAGCCGGCCCCGGGTCGAACCGGCTCTTGAAAACCTGCCAATTTCCGGGAACCGGCGCGGACGCAACCCCCGCGTTTGATTCGGCGATACCTGCTCCCGCGGTCTGGCCCGGCGGTGGAAGCTGTCCAAACGAGTGCCCAGGCGCCACGCCGGGCAGGCGTTGGGGAGCGACCGGTTGCTCCCAGGTCACCGGAATATTCCAAGTGAGCCCCGTCTGCGACGAGGGGGCAACCGAATGCGCCATGGAAAGCCGGTCGGCGCGAGCGCCGTCCGCAGACGGTGCATAGGGGATGCCCAGCGTACGGCGCACCCGAAGCGGCATGGCCGAAGTCCCTGGATGCGCGCGCGCCTCCTGGCCCGGCGCGCACCGCTGGCTTGCCAATAGTAGGAGTGTCACGAGTATGGCCGGCCGGCCGCCTATCATCGTATCTTCACTCCTTGGCGACAACCCTTTCCAGTCGATCCGTCCCAACCATCTTCGCTTTTCTCTTCAAGTTGCTTCCTCTTCCGGTGGTGCGGGCCCCGAGGTCATCGCAGCAGTGCACCGGGACGGTTCTGAGACGGATGATCGGTTCCGTGAATCTGACTGTGGCACTGCGTACACCGCGTGTAGAGCACCGGGCGCTGAAACGTGTTGCCGTCGATGTCGGACGTGCCGATGCCGAAGTGGTCGGCCGGTGGAGCACGGTGGCCGGAATGGCATCGCAGGCAGAGAAACGATGGCGGTTGGTGCAGCAGGTTGTTGGCCACGGTCCCGTGAGGGTTGTGGCAGATCGAACAGTCTTCGTTGACCGGAGGGTGTTCGTAGACGAACGGCCCCTGTTTGTCGGCGTGGCACTTGTAGCACACCAGGTTCACGTTTTCCGCCCTGAGATTGCCTTCCGACTGGCCGTGAGCGTCATGGCAATCGGAACAGGACATCTTTCCTTCCTTAAGCGGGTGATGCGACGGCAGTTGCGTCATGGCATACACCTTGGGATGGCATTTCGCGCACGTCTGCCGTTCGTTCACCGCCATCGGCAGTCGCGAGGGGCGGCGGATCGATGTGTGGCCGATGTTGACCGCCTGCCGAACGTGCGATCGCGGGTGGGGATTGTGGCAATCGGTGCAGGCAACGCCCGCCTGATCGTGAATGGATGCATGCCACGCCATGGTGGGCGCGTCCTGGTGGCACTCCAGGCACAAGTCGCGACGGGAACGAGCCAGCAGGTTTCCGTGAGGATTGTGGCAGGTCGTGCAGTCGAATCCGTACTTGCCGTTGACCTGGTGAGGATGAGCCACCAGTTCCAGATCCCGCTTTTCCGTGTGGCAGCCGTAGCACACTTGAGGCGTCTGAGCTCCCAGATGGTTTGAAGTTCCCTTGAGTGAAGGCAAGGGCTGGGAGGAATTCGGCGGAGCCGGTCGCGGTGAAGTGGGCAGACTGGCCAGGAGTGTCGCCCAGTTCTGGCCTTCGTATCGCTGCTGGGCGGCCAGGTCGACCGTATTGACCGGTGTACCCGGCGGCACGTTGTAGTGGTTCGTGTGGCAGTCCGTGCACGTGACGCCATGGTGAGCATGAGCCGACGTGCGCCATTGAGCACCCGGTGTGCACGCGTTTTGCTCGTGGCAAGTCAGACAGATTTCAGCTCGTTCGGCCCGCTTGAGTTTCTTGAAACTCAGAATCGTTCCCGGCTCCGTCCCTCGCGTCTCCAGGTGCCGGCTGGCCGGACCGTGACACGATTCGCACCGGTGATTGCGATGGACGTTGTAGGCGAACGACTCGACGTGCGTCTTGTGGCAGACGCCGCACAGAGAATCCTCGTTGACGTAACGAGCCCCCGGAACGCCCGGCCGGGCAACCGTGATCGGTGGATAGGTTCTTTCTTCCCAAATGGGATTGGGACGAGGCCATCCGTCATCCAACCTCGTCTGCTCGGGAACCACCCGATGCCCGCGATAGGCCGTTCTGCAAGCGGCGACCACCGCCAACAGGAGGGCGAGCAAGATAAGAGCGCAACTACCGAACAGGCATCGAGTACGCGCGCTGGGTGAGTTCATGACGGCATCGGCTCGGTGAGCAGTTGGATTGTACCCGCCAATCCATTTGCTCCGGAAAAACGGATTGGCCGAGTCTTGCAGGTTTTTCGGCCGGCCGGCTGAGACCGCTTGATGAATTCACCACCGCGCCGACCAGGCGGGACAGGGCAATACGACCGACTGGCGAAAGTTTGGCGGTTGGGTCGGGGCTGCCGTCGCCTGATTGCCAGTCAAGACTGCGCTGTGAGCAATTGAGATTCCCACAGTCGCCGGTAGATATCGCAACCCACCAGCAGTTCCTCATGGGTTCCATCGCCTACGAGTTCGCCTCGGTCGAGTACCAGCAGGCGGTCCGCATTGCGCAAGGTGGACAAGCGATGTGCTACGACGAAACTGGTGCGCTGCTGCAATAGACGGTCCACCGCCTTTTGCATTTCGTACTCCGCTACCGAATCGAGGCTCGAGGTGGCTTCGTCCAGCAACAAGATCGGAGCGTTTTTCAGGAAAGCTCGAGCCACATTGATTCGCTGCGCCTGTCCCCGTGACACGTCACGGCCTCCTACGCCGATCACCGTGTCGTATCCGTCGGACATGGCAACGATCTCCTCGTGGATGCAGGCGGCCCGCGCCGCTTGTTCCACCTCTTCATCGGTCGCTTCGGGACGCCCGCAACGGATGTTCTCGCGCACGGTTGTGGAGAACAAGAACGGATCCTGAGTCACGATCGCAACCTTGTTGTACAGGTCCGCAAGCCGCACGTCCCGCAGATCGTTCCCATCCAAACAGATGCGGCCTCCCGTGGGATCGTACAACCGAACCAGTAGGTTGAGCAACGTCGACTTACCGGCTCCCGAGGGCCCGACGATGCCGATCGTTTCTCCTTCGAACGCACGAAAGGAAATCCCATGCAGCACCTTCGTCGGACCGTAGGCGAACTCGACGTTCTCGCACCGGATCTCTCGAGGAGGTTCGGTGAGTCGCTTCGCTCGAGGCGACTCGACGATCTCCGGTTCGGTCTTGATGAACTCGGCGATGCGCAGTACGGACGCGTGCCAGGATTGGATTTCGACGTACTGCTTGTGCATCATGTGAAGCGGTGTGTGCATCACTCGCACCGCCATCACGAAGGCCAGCAGAGACGGCCAGCTAATGGCGCCGTCGATGACCTGGAATCCTCCCACCAAGATCACCACGACCACACTCAGGCCGGCCAGCGACTCCATGCCGACACGCCCGAGTGCCTGTAATCGGATCATCTGGATCATCTCGTCGAAGAAGACGCGTCCTTTTTCCAGAGCCTTCTGTAGCTGCATCTCCTCCCCTTGAAACACCTTGATGACCCGCATCCCCTTGAGTACTTCCAGAATCATGTCGAACAGTACGTATCCCGACCTGCGCACATGGTGCGAGCGGACACGCAATCGCTTCGAAATCAGGAATACCGGCAGCGAAACGACCGGCAGGACGAGCAGCACCCACAGCGCCAGTTGCGGGCTGATCCACGTGGCCATCCCGATCAGACCGGCGACGACACAAGCTTCCAGCAGGATGTTGGCGACGGCATGGACGACCATCCGGGTCTGCGTCACGTCGGTTCGAAGCGTTTGAATGATGTCACCGTGGCTCTGACGGTCGGCAAATGGGACGGACAACGCCATCAAGTGACGGATCAGTCTCTCCATCAAGCCCAATTCGATCACCTTGATGATTCGCTGGACAACGATCTGGTTGTCGAAGAAGAACAGGGCTCCGCACAGGTACGTCAGCAGCAACAATCCGGCGGCCGCCCACATAGCGCCCGTATTGCCCAGTGAGTCACCGATCGCGTTGGCCAGCAGCGTGTCATCGTGCACCGCTGTCGCCAGGAACTCGCGGATGAAGAAAATGACGGCCATCGAGGTCATGGCTCGCCCGATCGATGTGGCGACGAAGCGAGCCAGCAGCCGCTTCCGCCAGCGAAACAGCCGAGCGACTAGAAAGAAAATCGACTGGATCAGTGTTCCATCGCGAGGTTTCATCTTCGAGGCGTCACTCCCCTACGCGATCCGGCACCGACCGTCCCGGCCGGCCGCTCACGGAGATAGCGCCAGATCTGCGGGGCCCGATCGCGCCACCGCTCGCAAAGCCCCATACGAAATGCGAAGCGGTCGCGCAAACTCCTCCCACTCGCCGCCTGCTCGGCCCGATCAAGCCAGCATGCCACTTGCCGTCCCAGGCGATCGACGCCCCGTTGGCGACGTAGCCGACGACTGACGTCTTCCGGCAGTCTGGCTCCCAGCAGGGATCGGGCCAGCCACAGTCCCAGGTGCACCGAACGCCGACCATGGACTCGGGAAGCCGCCAACTCGACCCGGTCCCAGTCGTCGATCTGGCCGCTATGGATCAGCTCGGCGATGTCGCCGATCCACCGCAATCGCTCCCACCAATGCTTGGCGCCATGGACGCACAGGACGGCCATCGAGTCCTCCGGACGAATCTTCCTCACGTAGGACATCCCGTCTACGATCGGGATTCCCGACTCCCACAACTCGTCGAAATCGACGCGGTAGTTGAGCCATCCCGGTGCGAGGTCCCAGTGGACGTCGAGCTGTACGCCCGAGCGGTCGAACTCGCACGCAAAAACTCGATCGGCGATTTCCGGCTGCCTTACGTCCCAGGCGCTCTCGAATCCGTGCGACCGCAAAACGTCCGACGCGGCAGCCAGATCGTCACGATGCAACAGCAGGTCTATGTCGCCGCACTCCCGCAGACTCAAATCACCGTATGCATCGATGGCCAGCGTGGGCCCCTTGAACGTCAACAGACGGATTCCGGCTTGCTCGAAATACGACGCCACGTCCAGCAAACCCCGGTGAAGTCGCCGGTTCCGCTCATTCAACTCCGCCACATGTTCCCCGAACAATCCCAGTACTCGATCGGGAACATGCGCGCGCACGTGGGCACACAAATGCTGATACGTGAGGGGGCGAATGCGATGCCACCAGCTCTTCTCGAAGACGACGTTCCAATCGAGCGGTCGGCCGGCCAGTTGCTCGACGCGCTCAGCGGTGAGGTCGTCTACCCGGACGCGCCCACAACAGCGCAAAAGTTCGTCTTCGCTTGCCGTTGGCGAGTGTGCCGCCACGTTGCCAATCATGGTTCCAAACGAGATTATTGCTGGAAAACAAGCCGGATCGCCGGAGAAACTCCCGCGTGTGACGCCGTCCTGGCCGAAGGTCGGTCCATTGGTTCAGCCTAATCGCACGGCCGGAACCGTTCAAACTGCGGCAGCGGCCATCGGAAAGCAAACGGAAGTTCTGGTGCGCACCGACAGTACAGGCAGTATAACGGGAACTTTCCCATTGCGTCAGCCGGTGGGATTGCTTCGAGGCTGCGAGCGAGCGTCGGCTTCGTGTGCGATGGCCCGAGCCACCATCAAGTCGAACGGTGTCGTCACCTTGAAGCTCATCGGGTCGCCCGCCACGAAGCGCACCGAATGCCCGTAACGCATCAGCAACTCGCAGTCGGTACGCGCCGCGACACCTTCGCTCGATGCACGGCGATGGCAATCTCGCAGCACATCCGTATCGAACGACTGCGGCGTGTTGATCACGTTCACGTGTGTCGTATCGACCATTTCCTCGGCAAACTCCTCACCGCGACACAACGCGCCGACAACCGGTGTAACGGTGGTAATGCATGGGTCGGACTTGTCGGCCACGTTGCGAATCAGCGTCGCCGTCGCGAACGGGATGGCCGCGTTGTGGGTCAATACACGGGGCGTGCGAACATGTTCGACAGCCAGGCGGACCGACTCCTGCCGCGTCCGGCCGCCGGAGATCACACGACATTCGGAGAAACCGTGTTCTTGCAACAGTGCCTGAGTCCGCTCGATATGGTCGGGGTGGGCGACGACGATTCTCTGCCCGATGAACTCCAACGAAGCGAATGGGGCAAGGGCTCGGATCATCATCGGCGTATGGCCGATGAGCAGGAATTGCTTGGGAGTACCCTGGCCTGCACGCATTCCCCCGCCCGCCGCAAGCAGAATGAGATCGATCGGTTTCACGTTGGCGGGACTCCTTGACGAGTGGCTCGGCTATGGCGCTCCTCCGCCGATGGTTCCATTGTAGTGAGCGCCGTTGAGAATTCCCAAGGTGCAGCACGGATCTCACGTCGAGTCTCACGTCGAGCGTGCCGAGTCGAGCAGCTTTTGCGCGCCCCAATCCGCACATCTTGCCCAACCCGCACCACATTCGCGATTGAGCCGTCGCCGAGCCTGCCGGTTCGATAATTCCTATCGCCAGTCGTAACGGTTGGCCGACCTGTACTACGAAATAGGTCTATGAGGGATCTACCAGACAGCGATCGATGTCCACGATCCGCTTCGGGAAGTGTTTTGCGCTAGGGGCGCCCTACTCTTTCCCAACTCACCTTGCTTTCACGTCGACCACGAGTTGCCTGAGATGTTGCAAAGACGGGTTCGGCAGCCACGACCCTACCTCACGGCGATCGGTCTGCTCGTATGCCTCGCCGCCGTGCCGGGAGTGGGATGCCGTTTCGCCGAGCACACGTGGCACACGGCGGTCAGCGAGCCGTTTCATTACTCGGTCTACTGGCAGGACAAGATCTCCCGCGCTCGGTTTCGGGCGGCGGCCCACGAAGCGCTCGAGCGCGAGCGGGCATTGGCTCGCGCGGAACGAGACGACTACGTTCACGAGCCCTTCTCGCCGGCTCACGAGATGGGCTTCATTGACGGTTTCTCGGATTATCTGTATGCCGGAGGGACGGGCGAACCGCCCCCTCTGCCGCCGCGGAAACTCTGGCGAGCCGAGTTCCAGAACCAGGATGGATACCAGGCGGCGATCGACTGGTTTCACGGGTTCAAGCACGGCACGTCGGTGGCTCGAGCTTCCGGGCTGAGAAACCTGGTGATCATCCCCATGAGCGACTCCGTGGTCAATTCGACCCTGCCGTATACGTACGGGACCACCCACCTTCCCGCGATGATGGAACCATCTCCGCCCAACTCCGGCGCACCTTCGACCGACACGAAAGCGGCTCAGCGCAGAGACCGATCAACATACCCGCTTTACTTGACACGGTTTCCTCCCGTTCAGGAACGCCCGTAACACAGGCGGCACACAGTGGAGCCTCCGATGCAGCGAACGAGCAGGCAAGCGACGGCATGGATCGCGGTCTTCATCTGCATGATGTTGACCGGTTGCGCGGCGTTCACCAATCCGGTCGCCAACGGAATTCCCGTTCGCCGACTTCCCAGTGAACTTCTTTCGACGCCGCGCCGCGAGGGACTGGAGACAGTACCTCTTTCCATGTTGCGGCAGCAGCCTCCGCACGAATACCTGATCGGCCCGGGAGATGTGTTAGGGGTATTCGTACCGGGCATCTTTCCCATGACGGTGGAGAATCAGGACCTGCCGACGCCGCCGGTCAATTTCCCCTCGCGCATCGACCCGCTCGGTTCGGGACTGCCGCCTTCCATGGGTTATCCGGTGATTGTTCGCGACGACGGCACGATTGTTCTGCCGCTGGTCGACCCGATCCCGGTAGCCGGGCTATCGATTCCCGACGCCTATGAGACGATCCGGCGGGCGTTTCGCGAGAAGCGACTGTTGCAACCCGACCGCGACGGGATCTATGTATCGCTGATGCAGCCTCGCCAGATTCGCGTCCTGGTATTCCGGCAGGAGGTGGGTGGTTTCGCATCGGGCGGACGCGGCGACATCACCACCAGCGCGGTGAAACAGGGGACGGGGCACATCGTCGATTTGCGCGCTTACGAGAATGACGTCCTCACGGCGCTGGCACTGACGGGTGGGCTTCCCGGACTGGATACCTTCGATGGCGTCTTCATCTTTCGTGGCGGCATGCATCGGGAAAGGCTATCGGGAGCCTTGCGCAATTCGGGGCCGGAAGAGGTTCACGCGCTGGCAGCCGAGTTGGGCATCCAAGTCGTTCACATCCCCACGCGCTGGCCTCCCGGACAGCCCTTGCCGTTTCGTCCCGAGGATGTGATTCTCGAAGAAGGTGATGTCGTACTGATCGAAGCCCGAACTCGCGACTTTTTCTACACCGGCGGTTTGCTGAACCGAGGCGAGTACCGATTGCCTCGCGACTACGATCTCGACGTGGTCGAAGCGGTGGCGCAAGTCCGTGGCATGTTGGTCAACGGTGCATTCGGCGGCAACAACCTCAACGGCGTGCAAGTGCAAGCGGGGATGGGAAATCCCAACCCGAGTTCTCTGACGGTGATCCGCAGGACGCCGGGTGGTGGGCAGATTCCCATTCTGGTCGACTTGAATCGAGCCCTCACCGACCCGCGTGAACGGATCCTGGTCCAGCCCGGCGACATTCTCATTCTGCAGGAGACTCGCGGCGAGGCCTTCACTCGCTACTTCAACAACGTCTTCAGCCTGGGGTTGTTCACCAACTTCATCCAACGCGGCTCGGCCAACGGCACGACGACGCTGATCGTGCCGTAGGACGAACGGTGCACAACACGGACTTCTCGACTCGAGCGGGGTCGTCAGGCTGGAAAGTCTGATCTGCGGGGAAACGGTCGGCTCCCGTGCGACTGGACCTCACCGTCGGCGGCAATACCATTCGATGGTGCGGCGGAGTCCGTCGGTGAGAGGAGTCTGCGCGGCGAAACCGAGATGCTCGCGGGCGCGAGTCGTGTCGAGACGACGGCGAGGCTGGCCGTCCGGTTTCGTTCCGTCCCAGCGGAGCTCGCCCTCATAACCGCACAACCGGCAAATCAACTCGGCCAGCTCGCGAATCGTGATCTCTTTCCCCGAACCGATGTTGATCGGATCGGGTTCGTCGTACCGGTCCGCCGCCAAGGCAATCGCTTCCGCCGCATCGTCCACATAGAGAAACTCGCGCGATGCCGATCCGCTCCCCCATACGTCAATGAACGGCCGCCCCTCGTCCTTCGCCTCCAACACCTTGCGAATCAGTGCCGGGATCACGTGACTGGACTGCGGATCGAAATTATCGCCTGGACCATACAGGTTCACTGGCAACAACATGATCGCGTTGAAGCCGTATTGCCTGCGATAAGCCTGCCCTTGTACCAGCAACATGCCTTTGGCCAGACCATACGGTGCATTCGTTTCTTCGGGATACCCCTTCCACAAATCTTCCTCCCGAAAGGGAACCGGTGTGTGCTTGGGATAGGAGCACACCGTTCCAATCGATACGAACTTCTCCACGCCGTGGCGGCGTGCCGCTTCCATCAACTGAATGCCCATGATGGCGTTGTCGTAAAAGAAGCGGCCAGGATTCTCACGGTTGGCGCCGATCCCTCCCACGACCGCCGCCAAGTGAATCACCACTTCCGCTCGCGATTGCTCCAACGCCGCATTGATGGCAGCGGACTCTCTCAAATCGAACTCGGCACTGCGAGGCACGAAAACGTCGCGCGGTCGGTAACGCTCCAAGGCCCGGCAGACCCGCTGCCCGAGAAAGCCGGCTCCCCCGGTCACCATGACTCGCCGCCCTTCGATCGCACTCATTCGTCCACGTCCTTATCCGAGCATCTCATCCACCACTCTCGGCGGCTCGATCGGCGGCCGACGTTCCCCGATTCTCTTCCGCCGCCTCGTTTCGAGCAAGCTCCCAGTCGGCATCCACCATGATCTCCACCAGCCGCTCAAACGACGTGGCCGGCGTCCAGCCGAGTTGCTTTCGCGCCTTGCTCGCGTCCCCCACCAACAGGTCGACCTCGGCGGGCCGCAAATACCGGGGGTCGGTCTCCACATACTCTCGCCAGTCCAGTCCGACTCGTTCGAATGCCAGCTCGAGAAACTCCTGCACCGAATGCGATTCCCCCGTGGCAATCACATAATCTTCCGGCCGATCCTGCTGCAACATCAGCCACATGGCCTCCACGTAGTCGCCGGCATACCCCCAGTCGCGTTTCGCCGAGAGATTCCCCAAATAGAGTTTCTCCTGCAACCCTTCCCGAATCCTCGTGGCAGCTCGCGTGATCTTGCGCGTCACAAACGTCTCTCCGCGCCGCGGCGACTCATGATTGAACAAGATACCGTTGCAGGCGAACAAATCGTAGGCTTCACGGTAATTCACCGTCTGATGAAAAGCGAACACCTTGGCGCAGGCATACGGACTGCGCGGGTGAAAGCGGGTCGTCTCCCGCTGCGGCACCTCGTCCACCTTGCCGAACATCTCACTGGACGACGCCTGATAAAACCTCACCTCCTTATGACGCTGAAGCTGCCTCGCAGCTTCGAGCATGCGCATGGCGCCGGCCGCCACAACATCGACCGTATACAGCGGCTGGTCGAAAGAAACGCGGACGTGGCTTTGAGCCCCCAAGTTGTAGATCTCGTCCGGCTCCGTCTTCAACACAATGTCGGTCAGGCCGCCCCCGTCACACAAATCGCCGTAATGCAGCACCAAACGCCGAGGCTGCGTGTGCGGGTCCTGATAGATGTGGTCGATGCGGCCCGTGTTGAATGTGCTGGCGCGGCGAATCACGCCATGCACTTCGTATCCCTTGTCAAGCAGAAATTCGGCCAGATACGATCCCGCCTGCCCCGTAATTCCCGTAATGAGAGCCCGCCGATCCGCGAATGGGTGATTCATGTGAGTAATGTCGAAACCGTATGATTGCAAGTTCAATAGAGGATACCGTGATGGCGCAGCCAGGCAGCGCAAAACTCCAGACCGTCGGTCACTCCCACGCGAGGCTCATAGCCGAGCACGTCGCGAGCCCGGTCGATTCGGTATTCCGCGTCCTGGCGAAACCGCTTGAGCTGATCGCTGGTGGGAGTCAGCTTGAGCGAGGATTCCGTCGCCTTCATGATACCGGCCGCCAGAGCACTCTTGGAGTGCAGCCGCAAGATCGGTTTGCCGAATCGATGGAGGGCAAAACGGGCCGTCTTGCGCACGGGCGACAGCACGCGAGCCCGCAGGCCGATCTTCCATGTCTTCAGACGCGGCAGAGGATCACGCCCCAACGCCTCGTTGAATCGCGTGAAGTACTCGTTCCAAGTAACCACTTCGCCCCCGTTGATGTTGAACACTGCACCGACCGCACCGTCGACTTGCAACGCCCGCTCGATCGCTTGCACCACATCTGTCACGTACACCAGATTGCACTTCCCTTCGCCGCCCGCACCGAACGTGCCCCAACGACCCGACCACAGACGCCGGGCAAAACGGACCGTCCACACGTCGCTGAACGGACCGTAGACCACGCTGGGGCGGAGCACGACCACCGGCAGGCCTCGCCCGGCCAACTCGGTACACACCCTCTCCGCCTCGATCTTCGCCTCGCCATATCGGTTGCCGTCCCCACGAAGTGGATGAGCCTCATCAATGCTCCCCGTCGCCCATCCATAGACGGCAACGGAACTCAGATGCACCACTCTCTGGACGCCTTGTGCCTGGCACGCTTGCAGCACATGCCGCGTCCCCTCCACGATGACCTGCGGACTTCCCACTGCGCAGTGTACCACGGCATCACATCCTTCGAGTGCTCCTTGCAACTGTGATGGTTGCATGACGTCGCAGAGCACCATCTCCACGGGTTGCCGGGCGATCCTCACCGCGCTGTTCCACCGCCGGATCCCCGCTCGCAAAGGAATTCCGGCCCGAGCAAATGTCTCGGTCACCCAACCGCCAATAAAGCCGGCCGCCCCCGTTATCAGAACTCGTTTCATCGGCTACTCCCTGTCACCCGGATCGGCGCCGGACACTGCCGAGTCACCCCGCGTAAGTGCCGCCACGTTGGGATCGGCGTCATACCACGGCATAGCGAACGACCCGGCTTGCCGGTATGCCTGCTCGAGGAGGCCGATCGAGGGAGCCACGTCACGAGCTTCAAATATCGGCCGCTCGTCGCCCCGGACCACTTGCACGAAGTTGGTCACCAGTTTCCAGGCCCAGTCGGCATAACTGCGCATCGGTCCGGCTTGAATGCGCTCTCGTTTTCCATTTCGCTCGATTTGCAACCGGGAAAAGTCGAACAGTCGCCCGCGAATCGTGCCCCGCTCACACTGGAGCTCATAGTAGTTCCTCAGCCGCTCCAACCGACTGAAAGCCAGATGAATCACCGTCTGCTGGTGCGCCAGTTCCAACTTGGCGACAGCCTCCACACCTCCCATGGCATCGGTCCTCGAGGAAACGACCGCCGGACACCCTCCTAGCCACCAGCAGAGGATGTCGACCGTGTGCGCGCCCCGGTCCAGCAAGACACCACGGGCTCGAGCATCCCGCAGATAGAAGCCGCTCGCACTGGCCCAAGCGAATCGCGTCCCATCCCAGATGTCGACGCGGCGACAAGATCCAAGTTCGCCGGTGCTCAAGATCTGCCGCACGCGCTGGTAGGCGGGAAACAGCCGGCGATAGTTGTTGACCATCAGCACAGCACCCTTGGCACTGGCCAACTCGGTCATGCTCGACGCTTCCCGTTCCGTCATCCCCAGCGGCTTCTCCACGAACACGGGAAGCCCTTGGGAAAGGAAATGGCGCGCCTGCTCGGCGTGCCAGTGATGAGGCGTTGTGATCATGGCCGCATCGACTTCCAGCGGCAGCGACCGGTAGTCGATGCACCAGTGTTCGATCTGAAACGCGCGAGCCGTCGATTGGGCTTGCTCTGCGGAAATGTCGACCAGTACGACTCGCTGCCGGTAGTCGGAAAACCGCCGCAATACGGGCAGGCAAAACTCTCGCGCCGCGGCCCCGCAGCCGATCACGGCAATCCGCGGCAACGATCCATGGGAACTCATGGTGCCTCTCCCTTCAGCTTCGTTTTCGGGGCCGGCCGAGGATCGCCACCGAGACGGGGTCGGCCGAGGAACGCGCGATCGGGCATTGATCGGTCGGGCCGATAGAGACCGATTCCAAACCGATCGAGAATGCGGAAGCAGTTGTCCAACTCCCGCGACTCGACTTTCTTTTGCCATGAGTCGATCAATTGATTACGGTCCTGCGAGCGAATCAACGACTTCCGCTGCGCCGTGCTCTCGCGGCGGGTCGAGCGGGAAGGACGACTCACGCGGCCGATCATCTTCGCACGGTCGGCGAGTTGCAGCCGATCGGCCAGATAGTCGATCGCCGCCTCGGTCTCGGCGATCAACTCTTCGTAGCTGAGGTAGCTCCAGTGAGAGCGCTGTTTGAGCCACGTCAGCATCGGTAGATTTTCCAGCGCCCAGTCGACGACTCGCTGTTCCAATTCGGTTCCCCTGCCATAGACCTCCCAGCACAATTGCTCCAACTCGCTGCTTAGCCATTGGCGCACGAAAGCGGCATTGCGCAGAAACCCTTTGCCCGTGATCATCCAACCGAGGTTGGCCACGGAGAGGGATTGGGCGATCGGATGGCGAGTGGAGACAACGGTTTGCACTTCGAAGTGCTGATCGATCCAATCGATCAGGGCTTTGGCATCGGTGATCTTCAGACAGATGCGATCGTTGCGAAAGTGGAACTCGGAACTCCACACCTTCCAGGGCACGTTGGCTCGAATGGTACCATCCAACAAACCGCGAGTATAGTCTTCGATGTAGGCGGCTTCTTGCGGATCGGGATTGGCGAGTTGGCCATAGGGAAAGATGGGAAGTCGATTCAGGTTGGTGGAACTGGCGGTGAACAACGAGAACGGCTGATCGCTGAACATGACACCCGCATTGACGGCGATCACTTCCATCAGTAGCGTGCTGCCACTGCGCCTGGAAGCATAGAGAGCGATCGGAGGCTTTCGCGGCGAAAACCGAATCAGGGTCTTCCAGATCAGTTCCTTGACGCACAGTGCCATGGCCGACCGCACAGGTGGTTTGGCAGCACCGAGGCGCGCAGTCATGACGAGGGCTCCGTTCGCCACTGGCCCCCCAATATCCCGTCGGCCATCCATTTCCGCCGCTCTACGGCCGGGACAGCCTCGTGCCAGGCGTTGACCCACGGCCAAAGATTGGCGATCCCGAAGAAGATGGCTCCCATCATTGCCGTAGAACGAACTCCCCCGATATTGTAATCGCGGTAAATGGACGTAGTGAGGGTCAGAAGGAGCATGCTGCGTACGAGAATCTGCTCCAGGGGAAATGAAGTAGGCCGGCAGACATGAATGAAAGGGATGAGATAAAGCAGGCAATAAACTGCAGTGACGATCAATCCCAAGTCGACGGCTTTGGACAGATACGTGTTGTGAAATGTGGTACCGGCGCCACTGAATCCCGATTTGCGCAGCTCCTTTTTCTGGTCTTCGGTCAATTTCGAGGAGGCGAGAAAGCCGTGACCCGTCCACGGTTTTTCCTCGATCAAGTCGATGGCGTACCTCCATGCTTCGCCTCGACCGGATAGTCCACGCTCCAAGCGAAAGTAGCCGGAGATTCCCGGTAGAGCAGCCAACTGTGTCAGCACCAGATACGGGGCGATCAGCACGAGCGTCGTGGTGACGGCAAATAGGGGAAACGAGCGACGGAATATCCGGGGGAGCACCATGAACAGTCCCGCCAGAACCACGCCGAAAATGGCAGCCCGTCCCTGCGCAACGACCAAGCCACCGAATGACAACAGTAGGCAGGCGATGTACCACAGGTTGCCTGTGCGTCTCCAAGCGTACCAGCTACAAAACATGCCGATCGCCATCTGGAAAGCGTGCCCTTCCGCATGCTCGAACAAACCGGCACTGGCGGCGATGCCGGAAAACTCGGCGTAGGAAAACTTCACCCGTAGCGGCACTCCCAAGAAGCTCTCGATGCCGGCCGAACCCACGAACGACGGTACCGCCAGAAGCGCGCTGACCACGGCCACCGCCTTAACGAAGGCGACAAACTGGCGATGATCAAGCAAGAACACCAGAGGGACCAGCAGGTAGGTCGCGTAGGCGAATACCGTATAGCTGACGAACTGTCCGATGCCGCTGCCACGATGGATGGCAAAGCATGCCCAGAAAAAGACCAGCGTAAACAAGTGGAGAGGCCAGCCGGCCAGCAGTACCGTCTGAATGGTCCTTTCCGGATATTGCTGGAGGAAAAACACGGCGGCGAAGGAAGCGGCGATCAGACCGGCGATCGGCACCTGAAACTCGGCGTTCGTCTGAACGTAGTACGAATCGTACACTACGCTGGCGACCAGTGCCGCCGCAAGCGCTAGAAAAATCAACGTGCGTCGTAGTGAGTCGGCATTCATGGGTCTACGGAAACTGCCCGTTGGATCATGCGACCGAGTTCGCCGTCGTCAACGAATTCTCCCGCCGGTCGCTCTTGAATTCTACGCCGCATTTCGTTGGAATCGGAGAGCGTGAGCGTTCGGAAGTACTCGATCAGACTCTCCGAATACGGTGCCGAAATCGTCACGCCCAGATTGCGCTGCCGCACCAGGTGTCCGGTAAAATGACCGTCGAAGGCCACCGCCGGCACGCCGAAGAAGCCGCCTTCGTAAATCCGGTTGGGAATCAGCCACCGGCCGTTCTCGCCACCGGAAAAATCGGCACACCAGTTGAAATCGACTCGAGCATACATTTCCGGCAAGTCCTCGGGAGCCGCGTATTCGCCGGCGAATTCGACGTTGGCTCGTCCCGCAATCGCCCGGCTCAGTTTTTCCTCTCCCAGATAGGACGCGCACCCTCGAAGATAAATCCGCACGCGACCCGGCAAGGCGTCGGCCAGTTGCATCAACAGCGACAGGCTATGTTCGCAGCGGAGGTTACCGAACCAACCGATGGTCCAGACGGGATCGGCTGTTTCCTGCCGCGCCGCCGGCTCGGGGCGAGTCTGGAAGACGCCTTCGACCGGCCATTTGTTTTCCAGCAAGAACGCCCGCCCCCGAAAGTTCTGTCTCGGGCGAAAGAACTCATCGACAAAAGCCGGAGAACTGACGACCAGCATCCGGCAACAAGCCAAGACTCGGCGTTCCAGCCAGCGTGCGATCCGCCCTTTCCACCCGTGCCCCAGCAATGACGGGTGGATGTCGAGCACTTCATAGACCAAGGACGCTCGCGAACCGGTGATCCACTTTCCCAACAGAGCCAGCAACGCCAAGTCCAAATTGCGGGCATAGATGACCGTGGCCTTTTTCCACTCCCTTCGGTGCGCTCTGATGATGCCCAGAGCGCGAAGCGACGTGAGCATGCGTGTCAGCAGACGCCGTTCGTGGCTCTTGCCGAACTCGACGTTGGGCCAGTCGGGCTGGTAGCCTACGAGGTAGCGGTCGCGCCGATAACTGAAACAGAGCAGCTCGCAGCCCGCTCGCAAGAAACCGTGAGCTCGTTTCTTCACGGCGCTGTCGGTGCAATCGGGCGCCAAATAGATGATCCGCTGGGAATCGGCGCATGAGTCGGGCGCAACGGAAGTGTCGTGCGCGCGATTCGACCGACCGGAATCGGCAGGCGACTGGCACTTCTTGCGGCGCGGTCCTCTGCGCCTACCCGACCGCCCGAGGAGGTCCCACAATCCCTGTTCCAATCGATCGATGGCTCGGTCCCGCTGGAAGTCTCGTCCACGCCGGCGGCAGTTCTCCTGGAGTCGTGTCCATGCTTGCCGGTCGCTGCAACACTTGGACAACCACTCAGGTAGCCGGTCGAGTTCATCCCATTGAAACAACTTCCCGAGCCGGTGCGACTGAACTTCGCGCCCCAGCGGACCGTCTCGATCGGCAATCGCCACGATGGGAGTCCCCACGGAGATGGAGGGAATCAACTTACTGGGCAGGAAAGAGAATCCCGCACCTTGCTTCTCGGTGATGACGAACAGATCGGTGTCGTGCAGCCAGCGCACGAAATCGGTCTGAGGCAGCAGCGGGCCGAAATGGAATCGCTGATCGCCGCCGGCCTTGATCCAGTCACGGACGGCTCGAGCCTCCCCGCCGTCGCCTCGAATGCGAAACTGAAAGTCGAAATCGAACTGCTGGAGTCGCCGGCAGAACTCGAGCAGGCCCTGCTTCTTTCCGATCGTGCCGCTGTACATCAACCGGAGCGGCTGTCGCGGGAGTCGGCCGACTTTCGGGGGCAGCTTGTCGACTTCTTCGGCCAGCGATCCGGTCAGCCAGTTGGGACAAAGCTGCAGTTGCCTGCCGCGGCCCCGGATCGATTCCAACTGCTCCAGCATGCCTGGCGAAATCGTGCTCCAAACTTCGGCCCGATTGAACAGCACGGTCTGCACGATGGAGGCGAGTCGGTGAAACAGCTTCGAGCGATTGATCCCGACGTTCTTGCCCGCCTCGGTGGGAATGTCTTGAACATTGAGCCACAGCGGTTCGCGGTACAGCCATTTGCGGGCGACGGTGAACATCACGCTTCCCAATAAGGGGCAGTAGACCATCACCGCGTCGAAACGGCGGAACGTGATCAGGCTCCGGAGCAGGCTGAGCGGGAACGACAACTCATGAATGACACGGGGCAGCAAACGCGAAGGGTTGGCGGGAATGAACAAGCCGTGACGGCGGACGCGAACGCCGCGAATCGTTTCCTCTCGGATTCGCCACGGGTTGTCCCGGCTTTTTCGTTTCCACTCGGGATAGTACGGATAGGCCGTGTAAACGGTGACGTCGTGACCTCGCTCGGCCAGAGCAGCGCACATGTCCGACGCAATGGCGGCGATCCCCACGCAATCCGGCTCGTAGAGCATCGACACGACCAGCAATCGCAACGGCCTGCGATCATTCATACGATCCGTCCGGCTAACAGGCACCACGTCTCCCGAGAACGACCACAATGGTTTTCATCAAGATGCGTAGATCCTTCCCCAGCGACCAGTTGCGGATGTACTGGCAATCCCAGTGAACGAACATCTCCGGGCGGCCGTCGTCCCGACTCTCGACTTGCCAGAGCCCGGTGACACCGGGCGTCACCCGCTGGCGATAGCGGCGAAACCACTCGTCGAACTTTGCCAAGTGATATTCGGGAAGGGGCCGCGGCCCAACCAACGTCATCTCGCCTCGGAGCACATTCCACAATTGGGGAAGTTCGTCGACACTCGTTCTTCGCAACAACTCGCCGATTTTGGGAATGATGCGAGGATCTTCCTCCAGTTTGTGTCCCGATTCCCACTCAGCCCGCAGCTTCGGATCCCCTTCGAGAAACTCTTCCAATCGCCGCTCGGCATCCGGCAGCATCGTCCTCAGCTTCCATAGCAAGAACCGGCGACCGCCCCGGCCGATCCGGACTTGCGAGTAGAAGACGGGACCGGGCGACGCCAGGTGAATCAGTGCGGCGGCGACCGCGATCGCCGGCACTGCGACGACGCCGAAGGCGACCACGAAAACCAGATCGATCACGCGCTTGGCCACGCGCGCCCGCAGCGAGTCGACTCGACAAGGTCCTTCGACGCCATCGACCCAATCGATCCGCCGGGGACGAACCGATCCGGACGGCACGGTGGACGACAGCGACGAGCCGGGGGTGTTCTCCGTTTCATCAGCAACATCGACTTCGTCTGCCAGCGGCAGTGGCGTTTCCGGGGCGTTCACCGTCGTCTATTCCTCTCGGGTCATTGGTCTCAGTCGGTCAACGAACTCCCATGACACGGCGACGGCGAATCCCAGCATCAATCCGGCCAGGATCGACCCGGCGCCGAAGATCTTCAAACTGGGACCGGCTTTCTTGCCTTCGCGAGGCGGAGCGATGATATGAGCTTCGTAGCCGCCGATTCCCTTCACCAGACTCGCTTCTTCCAGCTTGCTGATCACTTCGTCATACAATGCTTCGGTGCGTGTGATTTCCCGTTGAAATCGTTCATCGCGAAGCTGATAACCTGAAAGCTCCTTGGCTGCCGCGTGTTCCCGCTCGTAGAGTTCTCGCAAGGACTTCTCCGACGCATCGATCTGGTGGATCGTCTGGTGGAGATGTTGAAGAAAGGTCTCGCTGACGTCCTCGCCGGAGCCGGCGTCCTCCACCGACACATGAGTAATGTGCGCCGTCGTGGGAAGAGCTTGGAGTTTCCGTACGGTCTCGATCCGCTTGCGCAACGTGGCCACGTGCGGGTGATTGGGGCCGTACAATTCCAGCAACTGCTGCTCACGGTCGGTCAATTGAATCATCTGCGTATCGAGACCGTTGGCGATTCCGGACGTCCCTTCGTCCTCAGAAAAGTGCCGCCTTATATCGGCAATCAGCGCGATCAACTCTTCGTCGCCGATTCCTTCTTGTTTGGCTTTCTCGATCGCGGCCAACTGCCCGACCAACTGAGTCCGCAGCAACATCAGTTCGGAACGCCGTTGATCGATGGCGGCCAGACGCTCTTGCAGTGGATTGACTTCTTCGAGGCCCTGCGACACCAACGGCGACTGCTTCCGGAAGGCAATGTACGCGTCCTCCAGTTTTCGCAGGTCGTGTTCCAACACTTTGCTGGCACGAGCCACCAGGCGCACCACCTCGTCGGAGCGACCACGATAGGCTTCATCGAGGAAACTCTTGTAGCTTTCCACAATCGCCGCCACCACTCGAGGCGCCTCCTCCGCATCGGTGCCGGTGAAGGTCAGCGTCATAATGCTGTCGGCGTTTTCCCCGAGTTCACGCCCCGCATTGCCCGCTTCCAGACTCTCGATAATCGTTTCCACGAGGTCTTCTTTCGACTCGATATCCGCAAACATCTTCAGCGACTGAAGTTGTCCGTTCTCGACAGCGCGCTCGACGATCAAAGGGCTGACAATCAAAGCCCGGTGTGTCGCCAAGAACGCCTCGAATCCGGACTCGAACCTGGCATCACGCGTGACGGCTTGCGGATTCTTCTCCACCAGCAACACCGCCGTTTCCGACTCATAGGTCGTCGGTATGACCAGATAGGCCACGGCGCCGAGTACGATCGTGGTCGCCAAGCAGGCGATCCATGCCTTCCTCCGTTTCCAAAGGATGAGTAGCAAGTCGACGGTCGAACCGACTGGGGCCGTTTCGCGGTCGTCCTGGTGTATGTCTGTCATGGGAAAGCTCGCTGACGCTAGGGGGATCCTGGACCGAATCCGGCACATCCGATGCTTGTGATTATAATTACCGAGACGCCCAACGCGGCACGTTCGCTAGATTCCCGTATCATGAAGTTCCTCCTCCAGCCCTTCGCGCCGTATGCTGGCGGAAAAATCGTCATAATTGGCAATCACGTCGCGCAGATCGGTCGGGTTTTGTTTTACGCTGACAGCCTCCAACGGACAGTCGAGGTCTTGCACCTGCAGGAACTCCAGCAGGCGGCGCTGCTGGGCACGATCCAAAAGATCTTCATAGCAGAGGGAAAAACCGTGCTGGCGGTGGGATGCCAGCATGTCCTCCAGCCGCCGGTAAAAGCGCTCGTTCACGGCCATGTGTTCCAACAGCTCCTCCTTGTCGGCAACGATCCGCGGCCGCGGCCATTGCAGCTCGTCTCTGGAATAGACTTCCCACTGCTGCGTTTGCTGGGCGATCTTGTCCGACACATAGGTCTTGATGCGGTTGCGTCTTCGCAACACGATTTTTCGGATACCCGCGTCCTGCACGACCGCTGCCAGCACATTTTCGTTTTGCCGCCGGGTCCATTTGAATCCGACGCAGCCGTAGCCTTGTCCGGTGGCCCAGACCTTCTCGAGAAACTCCAGCGGCGCAGCGTCCCGTTCGCAAACCGTACCCAGTCCCAAGTCCCGATCGCGGTGCGTCACGGCGGTGAAAATCCCATCGGGATTGAAAACCTCGTGGTGACACAAGATCTCAGGGTGCGAGTTGAGTAGCGTGCAGAGCAAGTTGCTCCCCGTTCGAGGAACCGCCAAGATCACGAATTTGCGAGGCACCGAGTCGGTCATGAGTGGTACGCCATCCGGCTGGGGTCTCGGGAAGCTTAAGAGCCTGTAACAAAACCTGCCGCGCCGCTTTTCAGCCTCGGGCGTGTTGCTTGCGGCATGGAGTTTTGCGACAGCCTCTAAATCAACGCACTGGGCTGCAGCCGCTGCGTCATGCCGCGCAAGACGTTCTTGACCGACAGATCCTGTGCGTCGACAAGGTAGGCGGCACCGTCGTAGGAACTGACGATCACACAATCTCCGCAGCGGGCGATCGAGCTGATCCCGTTCTTGGCGATCGGCTCGATCTGCATCTCTTCCGTTTCCAGATCGAACCGCAGCAGCGCACCCCAGTAATTGGTCACAATGACTGTTTGCGGATCGTAAAAACACACGGCTTTCGGAGAGCGGCGACCGAGCGAGAAGCTGTGAGTCATCTTCCCGTCAATCAAGTCGAACACCTTCATCGTGAAATCGCGTGACACACTGGTGACCATGGACCCGGTCGGATCGAGATCGACGTCATCGACGATCCCCATGTGACCGATCATGCGTTGCACCAGGTTGCCCTCGAAATCCCAGGAGATCACCGAACCGTCGACGCCGCAACTGACGCCGAGCGCTTGGGTCGGATGCACTCGCAGCGCCTTGATCGCCACTTCGCCGTGGAGTCGCTGACGGTCCAGCACGTTTCCCTGGCGGTCGACCCGCACGATGGCTCCTCCGTAACACGCCACAAACGTATTGTCTTCGTAGCCGGAATGATGAGCGATCCGAACGCAGTTGATCGGTCCTTCGCCCAGCGCCACCTCGATTTCGTTCTCCAGCGAATCCTCGCCGAGTTGGAAGATATGAAGTTTCTGGTCATGCGAACCGACAACGACCATCCGGCTGGACTCATCCAACGTGACGGCATTGGCAAGCACCCGCCCCGATCTGGGCTCCACTTTGGCCGTCCACCGCGCGTCATCGGTCGTCAGTCTTGCCAGTCGGACGAACCCATCATCCGACACTACGGCGATCTGACCGCCGGGGGAGGAGGAAATCTCGTTGAGACACAGATTGCCCTCGCCCGCATCGCCGATTTCGTCGAGACACTTCCCGGTTTCCGCGTCCCAAACGAAGACTGTCCCGTCGAACGTGCCGGCAACAATCTGCTTCCCGTCCGGCGTCCAGTTGAACGAGCGTTCCCAGGTCGTCTGTTTGTGTTCGAGCGATCCTTTGAGCTGGAACGTCTCGGAATCCCAAATCCGAATCTTCTGGTCGTAAGCAGCGGAGAGGATGTCGCCCGTCACCGGTGAAGTGGCGACCTTCTTGATGCCGGAAGCGTGCGCGTCGATTTCCGCAACCGTTTCGCCGGTCGCCACATCGAAAACGCGAACGACCCCGTCGTCGCATCCCAGAACGGCGCGGCCGTGAACGGCATCGATCGCACAGGTATCGGTTTCGTTCTCGAAAGGCCCCCACACCTGTAGCAGTTTCCCCGTCTCCAAGTCCCACACGCGGAGCGTCATGTCGTCCCCCGATGTGTAGACCTTTCCGTCGTGGTGAACGACCGACAGGACGTCCTTGGCATGACCGTCCAGCACGCGCCGAATGGCTCCCGTATCGAGATCCCATACGATCGCCCGCCAGTCGCGGGAAGCCGAAATCCCCGTGTGGTCATCCACAAACGTGAAACACTCGACATCGTCGCTATGCCCCTGGAGGATTCGCTCGCAACAACGGTTTTCCAAGTCCCAGATATAGATCGTGTAGTCGGCCGATGTGGTCGCCGCCTTGGTGCCGCTCGGATGGACCGCCACCATGTTCCCCAGGTGGTCGTGATACCCCAGTAATTCGATCTGCTTCGTCTCCAGATCACAGTAGGCGACGGCTCCATCATAGGCGGTGCTCACCGCAGCTCGCTTGCCCGGCACCCCCGCGACACAGGTCACCGGCCCGCGATGGCGGACGAATTCCTCGTTTCGAGTCTTGGCTTCTGTCGCTTGCAACATGATTGGGAACTCCTTCTTACATCCGGATGACGGTGCGGAACAATTTGCAAGGGCTCAAGTCGTCACCGCCATTGTTGCGGAACCGGTCTCGGTACTCAGCCGCCCCCACCCCGTTGACGTTCGTGTTATGGTGGTCGGATCCCAGCAGGTACAAGTCGGGATTGCACTCGCTGATGGTCTCGATGAATCGCAGGTAGATCCTGTGTCGTTGACTCGCCGAATAGAGCCAGTTGCCGTACATCGTAAAAAACGCGTTGCTCCACCAAATCACTGCGGACGGCTCACGCCGGATCGCCTCGATCAGGGCAGAACTGTCCTCCAGCAGGTTGCAGCGGACGTACTCATGCGGCAGCCTGCGATATTCCTGCCAGTGCCGACGAAAAGCCGACGCGCCCCCCCAGCGCTCGAGTTCACCCGACCAGACCGTCTCGAGTTGCGAATCGGTCACCGTGTCGGGCGTGGCACCCTCCCACAACTGATAAAACGTTTCCGGTGAAGGGAACTTACGGAACAGGTAGCGCACGAAATGAGGAAAATCGTCGCCATCCCACTCGCGAACAAGTGTTTGTTTCACTTCCAGCGCGTTGGGGCTGTAATCGAAGTAGACGACTCGAGTGTCACGGTCGAATCCATGAGTCTGGAGGATCCGATTCGGCTTGAAGCCGGCGGCCACCGAATAGAGGCTCGACAGGGGTGGGCGAAAGCCGTCGTGCGGCACTTCAACGTCGTCGTACGATTCGATGTTCCAGAGAAACACGCCGCGTCGCGCGTTGGCAGTCTGCTTGGAAACCGTCTGGACGAATCGCCGCTGATCGGACGTCAGTTGCCCTAAACAGGCCTCGTGCTCCACTCGTGCAATTCCCTCACCCAGCAGCGGCTCCATCGCCCTGCGGTGCCGCGCCGAGCGAGCTCCCAGATCAAGCAGATGGCGACTCAGCGACGGGGGCATCGACGGCAGTTCTCCCTGCTGGATCCGATCGACGGCCGACTCGAGCTGACGGAGATCAACCAACAAACAAAGAGGCCGAACCGGTTCGGACTGCTCGGCATGGGGATCGGGAATCGCCACGAGCGAAAACGGGTGGCGATCCGTCCACTCCCGCACGGCCTGGAAAAAATCGCGATGCGCACGCGACTCGCCGGACGGCCACTGCTCATGGATCACACAACCGTATGCCAGCAGCAGGCAATAGCGGTGTCCTCCTTCGGCGGCCCGCACGAGCACGGCAGGAATCGTGTCCTCTTCGAGTATCGTGCCGGAATAGCCGTAACGAGTCCAGGCGATCGTCGTGTTTCGATACCACCGGCGCAGCGCTTCGTCGAAAGCCGGCAGCGAATCACGCCACAAACCGACAACCAGACCGAATGAGTTTGCGCAGGTGGCTCGCGTTCCGACCGTTGTCACTTCCATCGTTGTGTCACGCTGCCGACTGATTTAGAGGCTGTCACAAAACTCCATGCCGCAAGCAACACGCCCGAGGCTGGAAAGCGGCGCGGCAGGTTTTGTTACAGCCTCTTAGATTCTTCCTCTATCACATCCACGCGCCGTGCGCGCTTTCGGCGCCGGCTTTCGGTTGTCACTCTCCCCCTACAGCCTCCAGCCTCCAGTCTCCCGCCTCCCGCCTTGCGGGCGCAGCCCGCGTTAAGGGACAGCGGTTTGACCAGCGTCTGAGTGCATTCCCCGTGCCTTCTGATGGACCAAATCACCCCGGATGATCAAATCTCCCTCCAACCACTCGTAGTCGATATTCGCCAGCATGGGCCAAGGGTCCTCTCCGGCCCGCGCCAAGGGCTGCACGGCCCGCAGTCCCCCGACCAGACGAATGGCAACGGTGACGAGGAACTGGTCCGCCAAATGCGCCGCCAACATGCTGGTGAGAATTTCCGACCCTCCCTCCACCATCACCGTCCGCACTCCTTCGCGCCACAAGTAGGCCAGCAGCCGATCGAGGCAGAGGGAGCCGTCGGCCTCCAAAGGCATGCGCACCACGCGCGCACCCTGCTCGGCGAGTCGCCGTTCCTTCTCGGTGCAAGCCGTCTGATCACCGGTGGCGATAATGGGGCGCACGCATGGATCTCGCAGCAATCGTGCATCGAGGGGAAATCGGAGTCGGCTGTCGACGATGACCGGTTGAGGATTCGTACCCTTCACCAGCCGCACATTGAGCTGCGGATCGTCGCTGAGGACGGTGTTGATACCGACCAGGATGGCGTCATGCAGGGCTCGCACCCGATGCGTGAGTTGCTGCGAATGAAGATTGCTCAACATCAACTTCTCGCCGCCGTGACGGGCGATCGAACCGTCCAGACTCTGAGCGTACGTCACCGTAACGAAGGGGCGACGGCGATCCGAATCCGATGGGACGCCGAGAGCCATCGCGCGCCGAATTCGCTCGATGATGGCCTCTTGGCTTCGTCGTATTTCGTCGCCGCCGCTCATCGATCCCACCTTGGTGAGCCCGGTGCGCCTCCCCGACGCGACTCCACCGTGAAGTGATGCCGAACGCGGGCTGCGCCCGCAAGGTTGGAGGCGGGAGACCGGAGGCTGTAGGAGTGGTAGTGACAACGCAAAGCCAGTGCGGGATGCGCGCACGGCGCGCAGATGCGATCAAGCGAGAATCTAACGTTGGTCATGGCATGCCGACCTCGCCTCGGTCATCTGTCGAAATACATGCCCCAGCTTCTCCGCCTTCGTTTGCAAATACCGTTCGTTTTCCGGCCGCGGCGAAATCTCCAAGCTGACTCGCTCGACAACTTCAATCGCTTCTGCTTCCAGGTCCGCGATCTTCTGCGGATTGTTCGTCAGCAACCGGACGCGCTGAACGCCGATCTTCCGCAAAATCGAAGCACCGATGGCGAAACTGCGACCATCGGCGGGAAAGCCGAGATGCAGATTGGCGTCGACCGTATCGAGCCCGGCGTCTTGCAGCGAGTACGCGCGAAGCTTGTTCACCAGTCCGATGCCCCTTCCCTCCTGACGCAGGTAAATCAGTACTCCACGCTTCTCCGCTGCGATTCGCTCGAGCGATGCCACGAGTTGCTCGCGGCAATCACAACGCACCGACCCGAAGACGTCCCCCGTCAGGCACTCCGAATGAACTCGAACCAATACGGCTTCGTCCCCGATCTCACCCATCCGCAACGCCAAGTGTTCACGACCTTCTTCATCCGGGTGAACCGTCACATCGAACGTGCCGTAGACTGTCGGCAAACGAGCAGAAGCGGCTTCTAACATGGGACACGATTCTCAGGCACGAATATTCGGTAATAGCACTCCGAGTCGCAAGCAACGAAACAAGGAATTCGCATTACAAGCCCCCATAACATCGAATTGCCTCGCGGTGTCCGATGAATGCCTCACCCCGATTCCCGTGCCATTCGCCCGGCACGAGCCGCCGCCAGACGGACTCGCTGAGCCCGGCTCCCGATTCGCGCATGACCCAAGTCTCGAGCATAGTTTGTCCAGACGATGACGTCAACGACTCCAACAGGCGACCAATGCGCGCGCGGCGTGCGAATTCGCGCAATTCCTCGAGTGTGTCAGCGCAGTCGAAAACTTCGCCGTCGCGGCGTGCCGTCCCTAGGCGCGGCCGGTTGGCCTAATACGATAGCAAGAGACCACTCCCCCCTGACCCCCGATGAAGACCCGACTCGACCATCCCGTAAGAGAGGCACGAACCGATGGCACTCATCGACCGAGAGTTCATTCGTACGATGATCACCGCGGCCGACCCGTGGTGTGCTAGTCACGGAGCAGCCGAAGGCAGCGATCAACTGGGAGCCGGAATACTGTATTACGGCCTAGCCTATTCCCTGAAGGCCAGGACTTGCGTGTGCCTCGGTTCGGGCGGCGGCTTCGTGCCTCGCCTGATGAGACAGGCCCAGCGCGATCTGGAATTGGCCGACAGCCGCACCATCCTGGTGGACGGCACGAAACAGGTCGACCAAGCCAAGAAGGACATCTGGGGAGTTCCCTGCTGGATCCCGGAGGATTCATTCTTTCGCACGCGATATCGCGACGTGGAGATTCGGTTCGAATTGACGGAAACCGCTTTCCGCGAGTACTTCCAACCCGGCGGCATCCAGATCGACTATCTGCACATCGACGCGGATCACCACTACGAAGGCGCCAAGCTCGACTGGGATCTCTATCACACCCTGGTCCCCGACTCCGGCATTATCACACTCCACGACACCGTCAACTATCGCGAACCGTGCGGTGTCTATCGCGTGTTGGACGATATCCGTGCCACGGGCAGGTACGACGTGATCAACCTTCCGATCGCCTACGGTACCGCCATTGTTCGCAAACGCCAGACCGACGGCCGCCCCGCATCATGAGAATCGCGTTGCTCCAAGACGAGATCTATCTTCCTTCGCTCGCCGGCGGTATCAAGGCCAACCGCCTGCTACTGGAAGCGCTGGCAGCACGGGGCCACACTTGTCTCGCGCTGACGCGAGCCGTTACTCGTTCGCCGGACGGGCCGCAGACTCGCCGCGGCTTCCGCCTGGAGATGGAACGGCGCGGCCTCGTCTTGGACTCCCCTGCCACCGACGTACTGGCTTACCGCTATCGCAACGTCCACGTTGAAGCACTCGACCATGATTCAAAAGCGGCCCGCTCGGTCTACCTTTCCCAGCGGATTCGCGCATTCCAACCGGACGTCGTGGTGGTGGCCGATGACAAGCGGCGCCTGCTCCTCCCAAGTGCACTGGAAGCAGCTCCATACCGTGTCGTGCTGATCGTGCAGACCATCATGCAGCTACCGTTCGGCCCCCTCTCCGTGGCTCCCGATCCCGCGCAGACCGAACGCATGACACGGGCTCGGGCTGTGTTGGCCATCAGCAACTACGTCAAGCAGTACATCGAAGACCATAGTGCCCTTCGCGCGGAGCTGCTCCATTTCCCAGTGTATGGCCCCGGTCCTTTTCCTCTGTTGGCCGACTTCGACCGCGGCTCGATCACGATGATCAATCCGTGCGACCTGAAAGGAGTCTCCGTCTTCCGGCAGTTGGCTTGCGCTTTTCCCCGCCTACCGTTCGCCGCCGTACCGACCTGGGGATCCAGTGACACGCTACTGTCCCAACTGCGCGCCGTCCCCAATATCACGCTGCTATCCGCCAGCGATGATATCGAGCACATTCTGGCGCAGACTCGAATCCTGCTGGTGCCGTCCCTATGGCCCGAGACGTTCGGCTATGTCGTGCCGGAAGCCATGCTCCGCGGCATCCCGGTGCTGGCAGCCGACGTGGGCGGACTGCGCGAAGCCAAACTCGGCGTAGACTACCTCCTGCCGGTGGAACCGGCCATCCGCCAAGAGGGACGTTACGTCTGCCCCCCCCAGCAGATCGGCCCCTGGGAGGCGGCTTTGTCCGAAATCACCACTCATCGCGAGAAGTACATCGAATGCTCACAGCAGTCTCGGCGGGCTGCCCACGACTTCGCCGGGCGCATTTCCATCGAGGCGATCGAGGACGCTCTACGACTCGAGTAGAACGTCACACGTGACATGCTGCGTGGCCATAGGGGCTCCACCGGGTGAGTCACTCATCATCCATCAAGACAGCTTCATCCTCAATGCTCCAACTCGAACATTCCCTGCCGCTCCAAACGGCGTATCCGCTGCACATCGGCTTCGATGGCTGCCGGATCTTCGGCAAGCAGCGTAATCCTACCGGCAACTCGATCGAGTTTTACACCGGGTGTGGAGGCAATCGAGAACGAATGAAGCGTCGCAAGAGCGCGAATCTGCTCCAGTCCTCGCGTCTGTACGAGCCGACCGGAACGAGCCGGCATCAAGAACAAGTTTGCGGCTCGCTTCCGGAGTCGCGGACGTCGCGAGGCACGCCGGCGGAACCGATCAGGGGCGACCATCAGTTCGATCATCATTTCGAACTGCCCGTATCCGCCGCACAGATGGCTCAAAGCACCATTGATGCCGCCGGAAAAACGAGCCCCCATCTCGATGAAGGCAGGCTCGTCGTCCACCCACATCAACTCACAATGAGCCGGACCATGCCGGATCCCCAGCGCGTCGGCCACCTTCACTGCGCACGCTTCCAGTGCACGCTGTCGTGTTCCGTCATAGGGCAGCAAGGTCATCTGATCGTAGCCCACGAAGCGATCCGAACCGGCCGGCCGATGGTATCGCCAAAATGCAGTGATCACTCGTTCGGTCGGGCTGCAAACCATGTCGATCGCGTATTCGGTGCCGTCGAGGTACTCCTGCACGACAACCCGCTCGTTGATCTCGCCCAGCACGTTGGAGCGGCCCAAGATGCCGCTCACCGCCTCGCGCACTTCCGTCGGGTTGCAGCAGCGGTGGACGTCGTCCGACGCCGCGCTTCGCGTCGGCTTCACGATGACCGGCCAACTCACTTCGGATCGAATCCATTTCAGGATGGCGTCAACGTCTCGGTCGCAAAACTGCTTGGGCGTGCGGATCCCGCGCCGAGCCACCGCCTCGGCCATGACCGCCTTGTCTCGCCGAGCGTTTCTCAGAGAGGGATCGTTGCCTGGCAATTCGAGTGCCGAGGCCAAATCGCCCGCCAGATCCACGCCCGATTCAAAGCCGGCGACCACGTGCGTCGGTTGCCATCGCCTCACCTGCGCCGCCGTCTCGCTCAAATCTCCTCGATGAATGACCACATGCTCGAACAGACTTGGATCGCACTTTGCCTTCAGCCATCGAGGAGTCCACGAAGAACTCTGGACCGCCATACAACGGATTTGCGACGATTGGAGTCGCTCGGCAAACAGCGATCCCGACGAATAGGGGTCGACAATGACGATTCCGAATTCCCGCACAGCCCCTTCTCCCTGACGTTCTTTCTCTCTACCCTCCGGCACTCGCCCGCCGCACATGTACGATTCGATGGTGAAAGTGATCACAGACCACGATCTCCTCCGGATGGAGGATGCGAACCCAGCGAGGCTGATTCAAGAACGGGATTCCCGAATCGGGAACTCGAGTGAATTCCCACAGGACCTTGCCCTTCACCGTGGCAACGAGAATCCGGTTGTTTCCGGTATCGGCTACCGCCATCACGTCCTCATCCGTCACGTCGACATATCGAGGTTGGTGCAGCCGATAACGCCGAGTTCCATCGGCGAGACTACGGATCTCCCGCACCAACTTTCCCTCGCCATCGACGTGCACGAGCCGATGATGGCCCGTATCGGAAATCAAGATCGATCCGTCGGCGAGTTGCTGGGCACTGTGAGGATCATCGAGCTCCACTCCATGCCGACCGGTACCGATCTGACGATAAATGCGCCCCGACCAGTCCACCTCGATAATGGCATCGCGCGTCGAGTCCGTGACGAGCAAGCGCCCATTGGACAACTGCCGCACATCGTGCGGATCGTCAAAGGACTCTCCGTGTTCCCCCTGCAACCGCGAAACTTCCCTCACAACCTCTCCCTGTGCATCGACTTCCACAATCCGACCGTTTCTGGCGTCGGCCACCAGTAGGGATCCACTGGGAAGCCGACGGACGCAGCGAGGCCAGAACAAGGGAGGCGTGCCATGAAACGGCCACGGCGTCACGCGGTGCCGCCTGGCAGTCACCACGCGGTCGTGGGCGGTATCCGCGATCAAATAAGCACCGTCCTCGAAAACGTCAACGGAACGAGGGTACGAAAGCACGCGTTGCCCCCGCGGCTCGAGGCCCCAACCACAGACGACATTTCCGTCAACGTCGAATTCCACCACGCGGACATGCCCCGTGTCGGCGACCAGACAATGACCACTGGAAAGGGGCATCACTGCGGTTGGGTTGGCCAGAGTCGACGGCATCGTCCGTTGGGAGGAGGGCACCGCAATCTCGGCCTCGCCTTCGCCCACCACCAGGATGCGATGGTTCCGCGTATCGGCGATCCACCGCCGGCCGTCGGCACCTTCGACGGCCCAGTTTGGGCCGGAGAGGTGTTGCGTATCGGCCGCCGGATGTCCCGCCTCCCCGAATTGCCAAACCGTGCGGCCCTTGCGATCGATCTCCATGACTACATGGCAGAACGGATCGGCGATCAAGATCGTGCCGGACTCGAGCAGTTGAGCGCTGCCGATAATGCCGATCGACGTCGTTGCGGAAGGCAGATACCACAGCAGCGCCCCGGCCTCGTCGACTTCGACCATGTCCACATCGAAGGACCGATTGCAAAAGACCACGAGGAACGTGCCTCGCTCCGTCCACGAGGCAAACCGCGGCATCTTCTTCGACAGTCGCGACAAATCGATCGAACGCATGAGCTCGCCGGCGCGGTTGACGATCTCCAGACGCCATTGCGTGCGACGCAAGATCGCGAGTCGCCGGCCATTCATGGCGCAGCCGTATGCGTCGTGCATCCCGCGGCCAACCGTATCGAACAGAATGGTGCCGTCGGAATCGAGCAGAACCGTCCGGCTTTCGAAACGAAACGGAACCTGCTTCTCCGTCCCTATCTCGTCACAAATCAGCGTGCAGCCGTCATCCAGGCGGGCTACCTGATTCGGATACGAAAACCGCAATCCCGCCACCGCTCCAGAGGTCGGCTCGGCCGGCTCACCGCTTCCCACTTCATGCACCAAATGCCAGGATGACATATCGCCCTACACCAACATGACGAAACTCGCGAGCCGCTCCGATCGCCGGGGAGCCATGGACGCTCAGGCTCTCCCACCGAAAGCCACGCTGAAGATCACGGCCGACATCCACGCTCGCGACTCGGCCGATCTGTCCCCTTACGGTTGGGGCGACGACTCCGCTGCCGCGCGGCCGTGAACGTCGAAAAACCCCCTGCCTGGGAGCTGTCGAACCTGTTTGTCCTCGGAGCGATCCGGCGTTGCACGATCGAACTTGGGGTGGGGTTTGTGAGCCTTGGAAGTGTGGCAACGGATACACTGATCGAGCGCCAAACGCTGGATTTTCGAGCGGAGAATCTTGAGCTCCTCGTCGGTAAACACGCGGTCCCGTCCCACAAAAGACAGAGCGTAGCGAGCATGATCGTCACCGGGGCCGTGACAGCTTTCGCAGGACACTCCCATTTGAGCGGACTGAGCGACGGCAACGTGACCATCGACCTGGCGAACGGGAGTGGTGTGGCACGCAAGACACTCCGCGTCGTTCTTGTATTTGCTGGGCAGAATGTTGTAGGCGTTCCCGTGAGGTGTCGACTTCCAGTCCTTGTATTGAGGAAAATGGCACGCGGCACATTTCGTCATGCCGGTGAACTTGCCGTCTTGTGTACGACCAGCGTCCTGAGTGCCATCGGCCTGCGGAAGCTGCTCGACCGGAACACCGTCCTGCGCCGTAATCGGGCCCAGCAGCGCGACCACCAGAAACGGCGCCACAAGAATGCCTGCGGCCCATCCGGCGAGCCAACGTCTGGTCATCAATTTCATTATCTGGCTCCATCATGCGGTCGGTACACCCAACCCCTTTATCGTAGCCCGCGGTCGGCAGCAGAGCAAACGGCCCACGACCGGGAATCGGCTGGCGCCAAGTCGTTTTGCGGCGATCCCGCGACTATGATAGAGTCTGACTTCGTAATATCGGCGCGCCGTGCGCGCATGCTACACTGGCTTTCGGTTGTCACCACCATCCCTCCGGTCTCCCGCCTCCAGCCTTGCGGACGCAGCCCCCGTTAGGTGAAGTGGATGAGCCGCCTTCCGGCTGGGTCCCGATCTTTGTGCCTCCCGTGTCTCCTGGAAAGCCCGCACCCCCCGCACTCGGATGGCCGAACACCGAATCAAACACGTCGCTCTCGGCCGCCATACATTGAGCCCGTTCGATGCGGCCCCCCGGCTACTGGCGGCTCGGAGAATCCTCCTGCTCGGTCCCTGCGGATCGGGAAAAACCACGTTGGCCCGGCAGCTCGCCCAGCTACTCGAGCTGGAGCCGATCCATTTGGACGCCGAGTTTTGGAAGCCCGGTTGGCAACCCACTCCCACACCCCAGTGGCGAAACACGGTCCGGGAACTCGTCCAGCGCGATGCGTGGATCATGGACGGCACGTACGAAGGAACGCTTGATTTGCGCATTCCGGCCGCCCAAGCCGCGATCGTATTGGATCGACCGCGCTGGGCTTGCCTGTGGAACGTCCTTCATCGCAAACGGACCCTCGACGACCAAAATCGCCCCGACGCGCCGCCGGGACAACCCATCGATCGAGCCTACCTGCGCTACATCTGGCGGTACCCCCGCGACACCCATCCCCTGGTAGTGGAAGCCCTGCGGAAATACGGTCCACACCTGACAGTCGTGTCGCTCTCCGGCTCGCGTGATCCCCATCGGCTGGTCACCGCTCTGCGCGAACTCCGGCAAGATCGGAAGCCGGTGAAGTAGTTCTGCTTGTCACGCTGATCCGGAAAACCGCCCTGGGGACCGCTGCGCGGCCCCGGAAAGCGATCCGCGGCGGTATCGTATGCCGACGGCCATCTCTACTTTCGCTACGAAGACGGAACGATGGCGCTCATCGAAGCCAATCCCCGCTCGTATAAGATCAAAGGTACGTTTCGCATTGCCACGCGGCATGCCGAGAGCTGGCCGCATCCTGTCATCGCCAACGGAAGACTCTACCTGCGCGACCAACAGGATCTCCATTGCTACGATTTGCGAGCGGAATAGTCGTGCCCGTCGAGGAAGCGACCGACTGCCGGCCAAGCGACTGCGTCGCGCACCGGCACGCCGTTACCGCCGGTACCAGTCGGGTGTTCCGAACCACTCGTGCATTTCTCGCTCGAATTGCTCCACCAACGACTTGGGTTCCGGCCGCCCGCCCAGATCCCCCGTCTCCACCATCCAGGTATCCAGCGCCGCCCGCAGTCGAATCAAAGCCGCTCGGTGCTCCGGGTCGGTGGAATCCGCCAGATTGCGGATTTCGTGAGGATCCGACTGAGTGTCGTAGAGCATTTCCCGCGGAAACGGCTTCATCAACTCGAGTGCCGGGCCGGTCAGCTTCCCTTCCGCATGCAGTCTTCGCATCAGCGGCTTCACCGGAAAACACTTTTCCTTGTAGCGGTTGAGCATGAGGAACCCGGCACCGGGAGTGAAGTTGCGAATGTAGTGGTAGCGGCGATCGCGGACGCTGCGCAAGCGGACGACGGTTTCATCGATGCGGTCGCGGGCGCTGAAAGCGTACTTCCGCGGCGGATCGGCCTGCCGTCCCAGGAAGACCCGGCTTTGCATGATCGGCGGTCGCTGCAAGCCGGCGATCGTCAACGTCGTCGCCGTCAGGTCGAGCAGACTGATCACGTCGTCCACCACGGCTCCCCGCCGGTAACCGGTAGGCGGCGGGTAGTTCTTCGGCCAGTGAATGATCAGCGGCACATGGAGTCCGCTGTCCCAGCACCAGTGGATTCCTCGAGCCTCCAGCCGGCCGTTGTCCGCGAAGAAGATGATCACGGTATTGTCGGCCAACCCGTCCTGTTCCAATTGTTCAAGTACCCAGCCGATGCGACGGTCCATGCCGGACACCGAGTTGAGATAGCGAGCCCATTCTTCGCGCACCAGCCGATGATCGGGGTAGTAGGGAGGCGGTGACACATTATCGGCAGTTGCGATTTTTGGATGATCGCCCTCGCCAACCCACGGGACACGATCCTTCTTCGCTGTCTGCCGATCGTAGATATCGTACTCGACTTCGGGCGAGTTGATCATGGCGAAAAAGGGCTGGTGGTCTTTCAGTTGCGACCAATCATCCGAGTCGTACAGCGGCCCCTCGTTGACGAAGTTCAAATCGAGTTTCCCCGTTCCCACCCTGCGATCGCCGATCGTCTTGATGTTGGCGGTAAAATAACCGGCATCGCGAAGGCGGTGCGTGAGAGGACGGACGCCGTCGGGAAGACGAAAGTCGTCGTCACGATGGGAACGCATGGGATGCACGTCGATCGTGGTCTGGTACATGCCGGTCATGAACGCCGAGCGACTGGGAGCACACACGGGAGACGTGGCGAAGACCCGCGTATAGCGCATCCCTCCTGCCGCCAGACGATCGAGATTCGGCGTGGAAACATTCTTGGCACCGTAACAACCCAAGTCGAGACAGAGGTTCTCGCCCACCAGCCATAGAATGTTGGGCTGCGGCGGCGTGGGCTTCCCAGGAACGTCGGCGAAAGCCAAGCCGGCGAGAAGGAACAACTGGAAGATCACGATAGAGAATCGGGGATGCGTCATCAGGAAGTCCTTGCCGTCGACACGGGACTCTGTGGACCAGAATCCAGAGGATGCGTTTCATGGTTGGCCACGTGCGGTAACAAGCCGGACGAACACGGGCCGGCGCCGCCCCGCTGCGGTATCATAGTACACGAGTCGACTCAAAGCGGCATCCTGGAACGGCCGGACCAAGCCAACGAGCGCGCTGAAACGGCACGCCTCTGTGTGCTATGTTTGCAGAGCAGTCCTCGACTAGAGAAGTGCGTGCAGCGGGCGTCAGCACCCCCCGTCCAGGCGGTCTCCGCGCGCCGTCCCCCCAAGTTACAGCCGAAACAACCCGGATCATGATCACAACCGAACGATGGCGGGGAACCTCGCGGCTGCTCGAGCACCGCGAAGCCTGGGACGACCTGTGGCAACGTTCGGCCGTCACCGTCCCGACGGCTCGCGCTGAATCGGTGGTCTCCTACGTGGAGACGTTCTCCTCGGCAGATTCGCTGCAATCGATTGTCGTCCGGGAAGACTCGGCGATCATCGCCGCCCTCCCGCTGGTGCCGCGCCGACGCGCGGGGTTCCTGCATTGCCTGGGACTACCACACAACGACTGGACCACCGGCGCCGCTCCTCTGGTCGACCGCCGTCTCATCGAGCAGCCTCAGCGGACAAGTGAAGTGGCGACCGAGCTGGCTCGAGCATTCATGAGCGGCCCACAGCGGGCCATCTTCCTTGACGGACTGCATCACGACGTCTCGTTTTGGAGAATGGTGGAAACCGGCCTGCAGCAAATCGGCGGCTATGCCCAGTGGGAAGCGCGAGCCTCGATCGCCGTGCTTCCCATCGAACGATTCCATTCGGACCCGTTCTCGCATCTATCCAAGAACGCCCGTAAGAACCTCCGACGGGCCGCCCGACGGCTGGCTCAACGCGGCAGCGTGTCGTTGCGTGTGATCACGCCCAGGTCCATGAATGCACACGAGCGCCGGTGGCTTGACCAGGCTCTCGAAATCGAACACCACAAGTCCGATCGCCCTGGTTGGACGTCGATCATTGCGGCCGGTCTGCGGGATTTCTTCCACCAACAAGCCGACATCGCCAGCCGGCACGGAGAGTTCCTGCTGTCGTTCCTGGAACTGGATCGCGTTCCCATCGCGTTCGAATACGGCTGGCTGGCCAAGCACGTCTACCACTCGCTGAAGGTCGGCTACGAACCGGCGTTTCAAACCCATAGTGCAGGGCATCTGCTCATGGCGCGACTGGGCCGATACCTGGCCAAGCGCGGCGATGTGAAGGCCGTCGACTGTCTTTGCCGATCCGACACGGCGCTGGCCAGAAGGTGGAAAGCCGACGCCTATCCGGTCTACCGTCTGTGGGCATGCCGGCCGGCCTGGCTGGGACAGACGCTCGCCTGGGGGCTCAAGCAAAAGCAGTTCCTTACCGGCTCGGTCGCTCCGCAAGCCGCTATGCCATCACCGCTTTGACGACCTGGCTTCCCGGCTTGGTCACATTCGTCAGTCGCTGGTTCACTCCCTGAACGGGGTACGTCAGTCGCAAGTGATCGAATCCGAGCAGCGCCAGCACGGTGGCGTGGAAGTCGGGGATCGAAACCGGATCGACCAGAGACTGGAAACCGAGTTCGTCGGTTTCGCCGTGCGTATAGCCCGCTTTGACTCCGCCGCCGGCCATCCAGATGGTGAAGGCGAACGGATTGTGGTCCCGGCCGATGAACTTCATCTTCATCCCTCGGCGGTTCTCCTGCATCGAGGTGCGCCCGAACTCGCCGCCCCAGATGATCAACGTCTCATCGAGCAGGCCCCGGTCCTTCAGGTCCTTCACCAGCGCCGCCATGGGACGGTCCATCTTCGCGCACTTGTTCTTGAAACCGGCATTGAGTGCTTCCGAAGCGCTGGCGCCGTGGCTATCCCATCCCCAGTCATATAGTTGCACGAAGCGCACACCGCGTTCGACGAGTCGCCGCGCCAGCAAACAGTTGTTGGCAAACGACTCTTTGCCCGGTTCGGTGCCGTACGCCTGATGAACCCGCTTCGATTCTCGCGTGATATCGAACGCCTCCGATGCCTTCACTTGCATGCGGAAGGCCATCTCGTATTGGGCGATCCGCGTGCGCGTCTCGGGGTCGCCCAGTTCGGCCGCCGTCTGTTGATTGAGCTCAGCCAGAGCATCGAGCGTTCGGCGACGAAGCTGCGAAGTCACTCCCTTGGGGTTCGACAAGAACAACACGGGATCGCCCTGCGATCGGCACTGGATGCCCTGGTAGACCGAAGGGAGAAAACCCGATCCCCACACCGATTTGCCGGCATCGGGATTCTTGCCTCCCGACGTCAAGACGATGAACCCCGGCAGGCTGTCATTCTCCGTTCCCAGACCATACAGCGCCCAAGCGCCCATGGCCGGTGAGCCGACGTTCTGGTTTCCCGTCTGGATCAATAACTGAGCCGGACCGTGGTTGAACTGATCGGTCCACATCGACTTGATGAAGCAGAGTTCGTCGATCACTTTTTCCAGATGGGGCAGCCGGTCGGAGATCCACTGGCCGCTCTGTCCCGCCTTGTGAAAGGGAAACACCGGACCGAGCAGTTTGGGAATGCCTTGAATGAAAGCGAACTGCTTCCCCTTGAGCAACTGGGCGGGGCAGTCCTTGCCGCTGTATTTTTCCAGCACCGGCTTGTAATCGAACAACTCCAGTTGACTGGGCGATCCAGCCAGGTGGACGTAGATGACTCGAGTCGCTTTCGGCTTGAAATGAGGCGGCTGAACCGACCAGGGATGAGCCGGATCGCGAGCGATGTCGGCAGCGGATGCGCTCCGGCCGCCTTGCGTGGCCAGCCACAAACCTCCCAGCCCCAAGAGCGAGTCTTTCAAAAACAAGCGGCGCGTCTGATGCAACAGCCACTCGCGTTCGACCGATGACCGGTCTACGTCCATGGGAAATCTCCTTGGTTCGTTAACGTGCCATTACGCGGTCCATGTTGAGCAACGTATTGGCGACCAACACGAGTGCCGCCAGTTCCGGTGACTTGGCGACTTGCTGACAGAGTTCGGCGTCGGCCTGATAGATTTTCAGCGCGTCCGCGTATACGCCTTTCAATGTTTCCACGGCGTCGGCCGCCGGCTCTGCAAGCAGGAGAATCCGGTAGCCTCGTGCGATCTTCTCGTCAACGCTTCCGCCTCCCTGCTCCATCCGCTTGGCCAGCGCGGCGGCCAATTCGAAGAACGCTGGATCATTCAAAGTGACCAATGCCTGCAACGGAGTGTTGGTCGGTATTCGCCGCACCTTGCAGGCATCGCGGGTGGGAGTGTCGAAGGTGAGCATCATCGGATAGCCGGCCGTGCGCCGCCAATAGGTGTAGATGGCCCGACGATAACGGTCCGGTCCCGTAGATGTCGTCCACTTGGCACCGCTGTACACCGTCTTCCAGATACCCGCCGGCTGAGGCGGAAAGACGGGCGGACCTCCCAGCTTGTCGCTCAGTAGCCCCGATGCGGCCAATGCCTGGTCGCGAACCATTTCGGCCGTAAGTCGCAAGCGGGGGCCTCGAGCCAACCAGCGGTTGTTCGGATCGGCCTGCAGCTTTTCCGGAGTGATCCGCGACGTCTGGCCATACGTCGCAGACAACACCCATTCCCGCAGTAGTTTCTTGAGCGACCACCGGTGGTGGCGGGAAAACCGCAGCGCGAGATGATCCAGCAGTTCCGGGTGCGAGGGTGCCAAGCCCGCCGAACCGAAATCCTCTTCGCTCTCAACGATTCCTCGGCCGAATAGCCGGCCCCAGATCCGGTTCACGAAGACGCGCGCCGTCAACGGGTTGGCATCGCTGACCAACCACCGAGCCAGTTCGAGCCGATTGCGAACGGGTGGCTGGCCCTCCCGCATGAACACGACCGGAATGCCCGGCTCGACTTCGTCTCCTTTGCGCTTGAAATTCCCTCGCAGGAAAATGCGCGTCGCCCTGCGAGCCGTCGTCCTGCGTTCCCGCATCACGGGGACCAATACGCCGTCGATCGCATTCCACGCCTGGAGATCCCGTCGATACTCCTGCCAGCTTTGCTGCCGCCGGCTGTCATGCGCCAGCGTTGTCCAGCGGTCGTCGTCGGTACTGTCCAGCGCGAACCGCCGCAGCGTACACGCCTGCGTTCCCGAATTGGATGCTGCCTTTTGCCTGAGAACCAACTCGAAGTGTCCCGCGTCGGCGGCTTGCTCGCCGGCGGCGTGCCACGGCGTCTCGAGTACAAACACCGCCCACCGCGGACGCTCCAGCACGGGATAGCCGCCAAAACCGTCCGCCGAGCCTTTGAGCGAGTCTTGGGGATCATACCGACCGCCGAGTGAATCAGCGAACACTTCTTTGATGGCAAGAGCTTGGCGCTTGCCGTCCGGACTCACATGGAACCACTCGAATTGCGACAATACCGCGCCGCGTTCCGGCCAAGTGGTGGGGTCGTCTTGTTCCGGCCGGATGGAAACCCGCAGCGCCGAACAGGAAACGGCGGGCAGCTTCAGCGTGTACACCACGCCGACCGGCAGCGTCCCACTGGCTCGAATCCAGCCATCGGCATCCGCCTCCAACGTCCCGTGACTCGGCTTGAGTTCCAGCGGTTTGAGGCGTTGCCACGACGTGACCTCCGATGCCAGGCGGACGCCGTCCGCGTTGAGTTGTTCCCGGCGCCGTCGCGTTTGTTGCTCCAAGCGTACGACTTCCGCTTGGCGTGCAGGGTCCTTGGCGACTTTTGTCTTGGGAAAGTCGTCGTTCTGATCGCAATCTTCGGTCTGATTGAACAACGCCAAAAAGCGGTAGTAGTCTTCCTGAGGAAACGGATCGTAGGGATGCGAATGGCACTGCACGCAACCGAACGTCGTTCCCTGCCATACCGTCCATGTCGTGTTGACCCGGTCGAGCACCGCATGCAAGCGAAACTCCTCATCGTCGGTGCCACCCTCGGTATTGTTCTGCGTGTTGCGATGGAAAGCGGTGGCTAACAGGTCGTCGGGACCGGGTTGGTCCAGCAAGTCGCCGGCCAATTGCTTGATGGTGAATTGATCAAAGGGCATGTCCGCGTTGAACGCTCGAATCACCCAGTCCCGCCATGGCCAGATCGTTCGCTCAGGGTCCTTCTCAAAACCATACGTATCGGCGTAGCGAGCGGCGTCGAGCCACATGGCGGCCCAGTGCTCACCATAGCGCGGACTCTCGAGCAATTCGTCCACCACGTGCTCTTTGGCTCCTTGCGGGTCAGCGTCGTACGCTCGCTGAAATCGTTCCCATAACTCGAGACTCGGAGGCAGTCCAATCAAATCGAAACAAACTCGGCGAAGCCATTCGTGAGGCGGCGCGGCGGGCGAGGGCGCCAGTCCGTGCCCTTCCATGGCGGCCAGCACCAGCGCGTCCATTTTCGATCTTGCCCAATCCGCCTGAGTGACCTTGGGCGATGGCGGCTCGACCGGCAGCACGAACGACCACGGCTCGCTCCAGCGGGCTCCTTCGGCGATCCAGCGGCGAATGACGGCGATCTCCGCCTTCTTGAGCGGACCACCATGATCGTCGGGAGGCATCCGTTCTTCGGCATCCTCGGTGGTCAGGCGTCGCATCAGTTCCGAATCATCGGGTTCGCCCGGTTCGACGACCCCCAGCACCGAATCTCGGTAAACGAACGACAGATCGGAAGCCGCTTTGACACCGCCGTGACACGCGGTACAGTGCTTGGCGAAGATCGGGCGCACGTCGCGGTTGAAGCGGATGGGCGGCTGCTCGGCAGAAGCCGCCGCGACAGCGGTTCCCCACACGGCCAACGTCCAAATCACACTCTTGTGCATTCGATCGACCTCACGCTTGATCCCTGGAGTCCCGGCCCCCATCGGGACCCGGCTGTCCTATTCTAGTCAATCCGGATTGGCTTTGTAATCCTCACCCCGGAGGCTGCGGACCACCGACCGCTGCCACGCCTCCAGAGCCTGGCGCATCCGCGCCGCCCGCTCCGGTTCTTCGTTTGCCCGGTTTTTCGATTCGGCGACGTCCTTTTCGAGGTGATACAGCTCGATTTGCAGACGACCCTTGCGATCCTGAATGCGATGGAGTTTGTAGGGCCAGTCGATCCATGCCGCATGGCCGACCAGGCCGTCTTGTTCGATGCGTTGGAGTACTCGATTGGTCCGCTCGGCTCGCATGGCCGCGTCATTGCGAGGGTGATAAGGCTGTCCCGATTCGGCGGCGGCCCGCATCGCCTCGAGTACCTTGCGGCTGGGGGTCGAAAAACCGCGATCGATGCGAGCCCAAAAAGGGAGGGGTTTGGAGCGGGGGGCGTCTTGTTCGAGTATCGACACCAGGCTGACGCCATCCAGCGGTCGCACCAACTGTTTCCGTGAGACTCCGGCCCATTCCAACAGCGTGGGAAAGATGTCGATCGTTCCACAAGGAAAGTTGGAGACTCGCGGTTGCGGCAGCCGAGCCGGCCATTCGATGATGGCGGGTACACGAATTCCCCCTTCGTAGAGAGTGCCCTTGCGGTCGCGGAGTCCGCCCGTTGACCCGGGGCGGTCGCGGTTCTTCGGTCCCTGAGGACCATTGTCGCTGGTATACCACAGCAGCGTGTTGTCGGCGATGTTCCATTTCCGCAGAGCATCCCGCAGTCGCCCCATTTCCCGATCGAGCGCCGTGATTTCCCCGTAGTAGTGTTGCAGCGGCTTGGATAGATGGGGATAGAGCCGACGGTCGCGCTCGAGGGCATGGTGCGGCGAGTGGGGTGATCCGAACCAGATGACGGCCAGGAACGGCTGCTTTCGCTCGGCGCAGCCGCCGATGAACTCGAGTGCCGCGTCCATGGTGACCTTGGAGCCTTCGCCTCGAGTCGCCACGACTTTTCCCCGACGGCTCATCAGGGGATTCATATCGAAGAAATTGGGGCTGGAGAACCATTCGTCGAATCCGGATGCCCCCGGCGACACGTCGCTGTCAGCACTGACCGAACCCAGGTGCCACTTGCCGAAGTGCCCGGTGGCATAGCCGGCGGTCCGCAGGGCTTCGGCCAAAGTGATCTCTTCCGGTCGGAGCGAATGTCCCCATTCGAAGCAGGCGAACCGGTTGGGATGGCGGCCGGTCAGTACGCTCCCTCGGGTCGGCGAGCAGACGGGGCAGGCCGCGTAGAACCGGTCGAATCGAAGCCCCACTTTGGCCATCGCGTCGAGATTCGGAGTGATGGCGGGAGACTTGTGGTAGTAACCAACATCGCCCCAGCCCTGGTCGTCGGCCATGCAGAGGACGAAATTGGGAAGTTGCGAGGGACCTTCGGGTTCGCCGACGGCGGGACCGCCGATGGCGAGCACGATCGACGAGGCAAGCAGTCCCGCGAGTGAAAACGACGGGCGGCGGATGCCGGAGCGGAGAGAAAGACGTGGAAGCAGTCGGCCGTGATGCAGCATCGGCGGGTCTCCTGAATTGCAGGTGGCGGCAACTTGGAGCGGTGAGGTGGGATCGCCCTTTATCATAGCAAGAACTCGAGCGGGAAACTGCTCCCTCCCTGCGGCGCCACTTTCAATGGCTCCAGAGGTAGCGTACAATGGGCCCTCACACTGGCATCTGCGATTTTCGATCGACGCTCCTTTTTGCTGAGGAAGGCGGCCCATCCATGGTGACACCCGTTACGGTTCGACTCGGCATCATGATGTTCCTGCAGTTCTTCGTGTGGGGAGCCTGGTACGTCTCGGTGACGGGATTTCTCGGCAAGGAGGATATGAGCGCCGTCACGGGGGCCGTTTACACGGTGGGGCCGATCGCCGCGATCCTGGCCCCGTTTTTTCTGGGAATGGTGGCCGATCGGTTCTTCTCCACCGAACGGGTGATGGCGTTTCTGCACATCTCCGGCGGAATCATCCTCTGTGCCGCGCCCTACTTCGCCCGCAGTTTCGAACTGGGGCCGCCACCGGAGGATGCGTCGCTGTTCCACAAAGTCGTGCTCCATGATCTGAACGCCTACATCCAGCCGTTCACGATCGTTCTGCTGCTGCACATGCTTTGCTACATGCCCACGCTGGCTCTGTCGACCAGTCTGGCGTTCCACAATCTTGAGGATCAGGAAAAGCAGTTTCCGTTGGTTCGCGTGTTGGGAACGATCGGTTGGATTGTGGGCAACATCGCCGTCAGTCTGTTGCCGGGCAAGGATTCGTCCCCCTACCAGTTCTTTCTGGCGGGCGGGGCCGCTCTGGTGCTGGGCCTCTACAGTCTGACGCTGCCTCACACGCCTCCGCCGCTCCGAGGACAGTCTCCCAGTATCGGCCAGATCCTGGGTACCGACTCGCTGCGACTCTTCAAGAGTTTTCCTTATGCCGTGTTCATCATCGCCTCGTTTCTGATCTGCATTCCATTGGCAGGCTACTACTCGTTTGCTCGGACGTATGTCGATCAGATGGGTGCTCTGGTGAACAACAGTGCCACGTTCACCATGAGTTTCGGGCAGATGTCGGAAGTGTTGTTCATGATATTGATGCCGCTGTTCTTCGCCCGGCTGGGTGTGAAGTGGATGTTGGCGGTCGGCATGGGAGCCTGGGCGTTGCGGTATAGCTTGTTCATGATGGCCGCCGACGACTCGGTCTTCTGGATGATCCTGATCGGTGTGATGCTGCACGGTATTTGCTACGACTTCTTCTTCGTCACCGGCATGATCTATGTCGACAAGAAGGCGCCGGAAGAGATCCGCAATCAGGCTCAAGGGTTTCTGGTGCTGGTCACGCAGGGGCTGGGGCTGGGACTGGGCGCCAAGCTGTTCGCCGCTCATGTGCTGATGAACACCGGCGCCGAATCCGGCAAGATCGACTGGGAGTCGGTTTGGAGGTTCCCGGCCCTGTTCGCCGTGGGCATCATGGTCGCCTTCATCGTGTTGTTCTGGGATCGAGTGGAGCAGAAACCCAGCGAAGAAGAAGTGATGGAAGCCGATCAGCTCGTCAAGGAGACGGCTCCTTGATTCGCGCCTGGGAATGGCCCAGCGCGAACTTGCTGCGAAGGAGTGTAGACATGCATCGTTCCCGATCTCAACAAGTGGTGGTCGCGCTGGTTCTCTCGGCGGCGTTCCTGGCCGCCGATCTGTGCGCGACGGAGAGTCTCCGCGTCGCGGACAGTTTGTCGGTGGGGTTCGCCACAACCGATATCACTCCCCGCTGGGACGGGGAGCGGCCGGTCTATCTTGCCGGTTATATGCCGGGTCGCCGGGCCGAGGGAGTCCACGATCCGCTGGCCGCTCGAGGAATCGTCTTCCGGCATCGTGAGCGGAAACTGGCCTTCGTATCGGTCGACTTGATCGGACTGCAGATGGAGACCGTCGACCGAATTCGCAAGGAACTGAAGGACTACGACCACGTCACCGTCGCCAGCACCCACAATCATTCGGGCCCCGATGTGATCGGCATTTGGGGCAAATCGTTCTTGCGCCGAGGCGTCGACGACGAATACCTTCGGAAAGTAGTCCGCTCGGTCGTCGAGTGCGTCCGTCTGGCCGAACAGAAACTGGAGCAGGTGCGCGGCCGGTTCGGAACGGCCACGGACGAGAAGCTGCTCCATGACAGCCGGCTGCCGATTGTCACCGATCCGACCATTCGCGTGCTCGAGTTCACACGTGTTTCCGACGGCGCACCGGCGGGATTGCTCGTCCAGTGGAGCTGCCATCCCGAGTCGCTGCGTTCCAGCAACCGGCAACTCACAGCCGACTTTCCCGCGGCCGTCGTGGCCACGTTGGAAAAACGCCGCCGCTGTCCCGTCGTCTATTTTTCGGGAGCCGTCGGCGGTTTGATGGCCCCGCCGCATCAACTGCAAGTGGGTGATCGGGCGCTCCAGCGGGGAACGTGGGAGTTCTGCCGGGCGTATGGCGAGCGTGTGGCCGAACTGGCGCTGCAGGCTGTGCGTCAGGCCTCACCCTTGTCACTGACGCCGCTCCGGTTCTGTGCCGAACGGATCCTGGTGCCGGTACGCAACCCGTGGTACCGGGCAGCTCGTCTGACGGGTGTAGTTCGCCGCAAGAGTTACGCCTGGACCGGTGATCCGCTCGAGCGGGGCCGTCCCATGAAACTGCTGCATGCGACTCGCATCGGCGCTATCGAAAGCGAAGTCGGCTATTGGCAACTCGGAGAACTCGGCCTGGCCCTGATCCCGGGAGAACTCTATCCGGAACTGCTGGAAGGGAAAATCGACAGCCCTGCGGAAGCCGATTATCCGGATGCTCCACGCGAGCCCTCCATCAAGCAGACCCTGCCGACCCGGCAATGGATGCTGGCCGGCTTGGCCAATGATGAGATCGGCTACCTCATCCCGGCTCGCCAATGGGATGCCCGACCGCCGTTCGCTTACGGCAAGCGCACCTCCCAATACGGTGAAATCAACAGTTGTGGCCCCGATTCGGCGAGGATCGTGCTGGAATCACTGGCTCGTTGCACCGATTCGGTCACGAAAGCCGTGCTGGCGAAACAATAGTGCGAGCGGCCGAGTATAGGCGGGCATGCTCACGGTTGATGATGTCTACAAATCGTATGGCGACGTCGAGGCGGTACGCGGCGTGTCGCTGTCACTGGCTCCCGGAGAGATTCTCGGGTTGCTTGGGCCCAATGGAGCCGGCAAATCGACGCTGTTGGGAATGATCAGTGGACTGCTGGCTCCCGACCGCGGCACCATCGAGCTGCCCGGCGCGGGCGACCCGCGCGACCCGCAAGCCCGCCGATCACTGGGCTTGGCACCTCAGTCCCTCTCGCTGTATGAAGAATTGACCGCCGAAGAAAACCTGCGATTTCTGGGAACGCTCTATGGGTTCTCGGGACGGCAACTGGCGGGTCGCGTCGAGTATTGCCTCGAGTTGGCCGGCTTGGAAGCCCGCAAGCGAGATCGCGTGACGACGTTCTCCGGTGGTATGAAACGGCGTCTCAATCTGGCCTGCGCGCTGATTCACGATCCGCCATTGCTGCTGCTCGATGAACCGACGGTGGGCGTGGACCCGCAGACTCGAGCCCATTTGTTCGACCAGATCGAGCGACTCCGTGACAACGGCAAGGGCGTCATCTACGCCACGCACTACATGGAGGAAGCCTCGCGGCTTTGCCGTCGCGTGGCGATTGTCGATCATGGCCGACTGCTGGCGCTCGATCGGGTCCAGGACTTGATCGAGCGCTACGGCGGACAGTCGAGCGTGCGGATCGTGCTGAAACAACAGCCTCCGCCATCGTTGTCCTTGCCAGGTACTTGGCAGGATGGCATCGTGAGTTGGGAAACCGACACGCCACTGGACGATCTGGTGCGGCTGGCCGGCGGTGGACTCGAATGGGAGGAAGTCGCCATTCGCGGCCCCGATTTGGAAACCGTTTTCTTGAAGCTCACCGGCCGGTCGTTGCGAGACGATACCGAACAACCGGCGGCCCATGGCGCGGGAGGATGATTCGAGTGTGGCGCACTGCAACGACGCTGGCGACCAAGGATCTGCGGCTTCTGATGCGCGACCGGTTGGCGCTGTTTTTCGTGGTCGGTATTCCCATCCTCTACGGCCTGTTCTTCGGAGCCATCAGCGGCGCTTTCCAGTCCGGGGACGCCAGTCTGGCTATCGCCATCGTGGATGAGGACCAGTCTCCGTGGTCGAAGCGCTTCGTGGAAATCCTGAAAAAGGAACCCGAAAAAAACGAGTGGCGGACTTCGATGACTCGCCGCGAGGCACTCGACGCGTGCCGGCGAGGCGACTTGGTCGCCGCGATCGTGCTGCCCCGCGGTTTCGGAGAGAACGCCGGCATCTTCTTCCAGGAGGCCCCGACGCTGCTCGTCGCCGTGGATCCGTCCAGAAATGCCGAGAAGGGACTGGTCACGGGGATCTTGATGCAGGCCATGGGAAAGCTGGCCGCCGACCGTCTGCGCGATCAAACATCGATGAAACAGTCGCTCGACGAGTCGATTCGCCGGCTGCAGTCGGACACCTCGATGTCGCTGCCGAGCCGGTTGGCATTGATCGCCGCTCTCAAGTCGTTTCGCAACTTCTTCGACCAGTTGCAGCAGACGAGTGACGAAAACCAGACCGAACAAGGTCCCGATTTCGAATTCGTGCACATCGAACAGCTCGAGATTGCGAGGCGAGAGAAAACCGACGCGTTGGGCTCTCCTCTTTCCAACGTGCAAACCGCGTGGGACATCAGCTTTCCGCAAGCCACGATCTGGGGAATCCTCGGTTGTGCCACGACATTCGCCGTCTCATTGGTGCGCGAGCGGCGGCAGGGATCCCTGCTGCGTCTGCAAGTGGCACCGCTGCGGCCTCCGACGATCGTCGCCGGCAAGGCACTGGCCTGTTTCGTCTCCGTGGTCGCCGTCATTACCATGATGCTCGTGCTGGGCATGGCACTCGGAATGAGACCTCGCCGGCCGTTGCTACTGATTCCCGCCATGCTGGCCACAGCCTTCTGCTTCACCGGCATCATGGCCTGCATCGCCACGATCGGGAAGAGTGAAGAATCGGTGAGCGGCGCGGCGTGGGGAGCCAACATCGTGATGGCCATGTTCGGCGGTGGCATGATCCCGCTGGCGTTCCTGCCGTCATGGATGCAGGGAATCGGGTACGTCGATCCCGTGCGATGGGCCATCCTCATCTTGGAGGGTGCGATCTGGCGCGAGTTCACGTGGGGCGAGGCCGCGGTCCCGCTGGCCGTTCTCAGTAGCGTCGGCATTGTCGCCCTGGCGCTGGGCGGCACGATCTTGCGCCGGAAACTCTAGCGGGAAATTTCCGCAACGGCGGGGCCGTCAGGCTGGAAAGCCCGACCTACGGCCGGCCCCGGTGCCGGCTGGGGGGATTGCGCGGATTTTTCGGGAACCTTTTCAAGAGGTCGATTGTCCAAGGGGGGACGAAGAGGCAGCGGGACAAAGAGAACGGGATAGAGAACGGGATTTGGAGCAGAGGAACAGCGAGAGGAAAGGCAGGATACGATGGCCACGGTTCCCTTTGATTACATGTCTCTTCCCACCGATGTGGTGGGTGCTGCCGAAGCCGAACAGCCGGTCGACAAGTCGCAGCCTCGTTATCACCGCGTGCGGACGGTACGGTTGCGGCAGGGAGTGACCCTGCGGACGGCGGCTCGCCAGATGGGGAGCACGATTCGGGAGCTGCGCAAGCAGGAAGACGAGACGGCCGATCTGCGTCTCAGCGACCTGCACCGTTGGCAGAAGGTGTTGGACGTTCCGCTGTGCGAACTCCTGGAGGAGCCCGATCACTCGACGCTGTCCCCCCCGGTGCTGCAGCGGGCCCGCATGTTGCGGATGATGAAGACGGCTCAGTCGTTGCTCGAGAACGCGACGGAACCGGGAATGAAACGGCTGGCCGAGAATCTGGTCAACCAGATCCTCGAGATCATGCCGGAACTGAAGGATGTGGCTCCGTGGCACACCTATGGTCAGCGCCGCTCGATGGATGAAGTCGGCAGAGCGGCGGCCGAGCCGGTGGCGCTGTCGATGGTCGGTGGCGACGTGTGGGATTGAGTCGTCTGCTGAGACGCCGTCACCATCATTCCCCAGGCCTGGAGCCGGGACAGCAAATCGGGACGCAGGTAGAGCGGAGCCGCTTCGTGCCCCTTTACCACCAAGTGTTTGTTGCCTCCCAGTTCGCACACCTCCTGAAGTTCTTCGCGACGAGGCTGCGACTGGACATCATGGATGAACACCACGTTGCCTCGGCTGTGCAGAAGGCCCGTGCGAATGGCCGCTTGTGGCCCGCTGCGCCGGTGGTGTCGCATCACGCGCACTTGCGGGTACTGTCGCGCCAACTCGCGAGCCACTTCTTCGGTCTGGTCTTCCGACCCGTCGTCCACCAGCAAGATCTCGAAGTGGCTGGCCGCGTCCTCGGCCGTCTCCAGCAGCCGCTGGACTCGATTCCGCAAGACGGTTTCGGCATTGCGAACGGGTACGACGATGGTGAGGGATGGTTCCAAGAGAGCACCTCGCGAGCTGTCAACCACCGATCGATCGTGCGGCGACGATTCGAGCGTCATTCTTCCCACATCTGCATGAGTAAATCGGCTCGAAGTGGCCAAAGCTGGAGCGACTCGACGTAGCGCCCATCTAGACGCTTCTTGCCCATCGAACCGATTGTGCCGCCTGCCCGGCTTCTTCCGATCCGTGACGGCGTCCGCTAATCTATTCGCCGTAGGAACGGCCTGAACCGCCACGCGGTTCACACCACACGGATCGCGAGACATGAGAAGCCGATGTGTACGGCCCGCTTTGACGAACCCGACTTCGCCAAAGGCGACGGCTTGCTGCCCGCCGTGGCGCAGGACGCTCGGACCGGCGAAGTATTGATGCTGGCCTGGATGGACCAGGCAGCATACCGGGAAACGCTGGAAACGGGGCGAGCCGTTTACTTCAGCCGCAGCCGTCGGCAGCGCTGGCGCAAGGGAGACGAGAGCGGGCACATCCAGCGGGTGCTTGAGGTGCGGCTCGATTGCGATCGAGACGCCATTCTCTTGAAAGTCGATCAAACGGGCGTCGCCTGTCACACGGGCGCCCGCAGTTGTTTTTTCCGATCGGTGCCACTGGCGACCGATTCGACCGGAAACGCGAAAGGGACCAACACCATGACAGCCGAACAGCAACTGGAATCCTTGCAACTGGAACTCCCCCCGGCTCCCAAACCGATGGGTGTGTACAAGCCTCTGGTGATCAGCGGCAACATGGCTTACGTCTCGGGACATGGTCCGCTGCTCCCCGACGGGACGCTCATGGAAGGCCGCGTGGGTGCCGATGTCGATCAGGAATTCGGCTACCAGGCGGCTCGGCAAACCGGGCTGGCCATCCTGGCCACATTGCGTGAGGGCCTGGGGAGTCTCGACAAGGTCGTCCGTCTGGTCAAGCTGCTGGGGATGGTCAACTGCGAATCCGATTTTCGCAATCACCCGGCAGTGATCAACGGCTGCAGCGAGTTGTTTGCGGAGGTGTTCGGCGAGGAGTGCGGCGTGGCGGCTCGCAGCGCCGTCGGCATGGGCTCGCTTCCCGGCAACATCCCGGTGGAAATCGAGGCCATCTTCGAAGTGGCCGTGGATTAGCGGCCTGTGCTTGGATGGGCGCCCGTGGAAAACGGACTACCCCACCAACAGTTCCCGGATCGGGGTACCTTGCGAGAAGACCATTGGTCGCCCGATCGGCGTTTGCAATTCCTGTTCGTAGTCGATCTCCAGTGCCCGGTAAATGGTGGCGTGAATGTCCTCCACGGGACGCGGATTCACCAGGTCTTTTTCCCAATCCGGCTTTTCCTTGTCCCGGTCCAACTGCGGGCGAGGATTGGTTTCGCCATACACCACGCCGCCGCGGATGCGACCACCGCCGAGGACGACGCTAAAGCCATGCGGCCAATGATCGCGCCCGCCGGCGTCGTTGATCCGAGGCGTTCTGCCGAATTCGCCGGCGCACAGAACCAGCGTATCGTCCAGCAGTTCGCGCCGCTCGAGTTCACGGATCAGTGACGCGAAAGCCGGATCGAGCGTTTCCAGTCGCGCATGCTGCGTGGCGTGGTTGTTCGTGT
>JALSIV010000322.1 GCA_026989685.1 Pirellulaceae bacterium
TTTCGGTCTCCAGCAGCTTTCCCTCTTCGTCATAGACTGCGATGGCGGGAATCAACCCGGCCACGTCGGTGGAACGCACCGAGATCACCAGGTTCTCCAGCCCCTCTACTTCGAAGGTGGGAGGTTGCAGTACGTAGTAGTCGACGTCGTCCGGTGAGGCGATCCGGCCATGAATCTCGTAGCGGACCCACTGGTTTGCCAGCGGTGGAACATTGACCGACTGAGCCCAAAAAAGCTGGTCGTTACGAGGCGCGTCGTCCGACTCGTCTTCGTTTTCGTGTTCCCCCGCGTTCCCTCCGGATTCACTCTCGACGAGCACGCCGTAGAGCGACTTCAAATGTGCAATGTCGGTGGCCGTCGGCACAAGATTGTCCGAAATCCCGTGGACACTCATGGGCGAAGCGGGGTCGCTGGAATGATCGAGCCCCAGCACATGGCCGGCTTCATGCAGGGCTACGGAATAGAGCTCATCCAGATTGCGAAAATCGACGTCGGAATTGAAGATGATGTCCCCGGACCATGTTCCCGAAACGATTGCGTTGTGAGGTACTCCCATGGCCGCCGGTCCGCCCGGCATGGGTACCGAGGCGACTCGAATGTCGCCGAACCGCGGGTCTCCCTGCGTCGGCCCCAATGTGCCGAACGGATCGCCCGAATCATCGACCACCTGCACTTTTCCGCCCAAAGGCTCCAACCAGGTGTCGAATGCTCGCACAATCGTTCCCTGCCACGTCGCGGAATCACCGAGCGAGTCCAACTCGGCAAACAAGGCACTCGGATTGCCCGCCACCTCCGTGCCATCACTGGGAAAACTCAGCGTCAGCGACGGAGCGCTCAGCCACAACGCGGCACTCCCGTCGAGGGGAAGGCGCACCTCGAGCGTCTCAAGATGCAGACGACGGGGACGGAAGCGAAAAGGAGCCATTGTTCGGCCTGTCTTGTCAAGAACAAACACCGCGACGGGAAACATCGCCGGAGCAATCGATTATGAACCAATTCTCAAAAACTGTCCACAGAATCGCGCGAGGCGAGTTCTGCGGACAGCCCGGGTTGTTTTCGAGTCTGTAACAAAACCTGCCGCACCGCTTTCCAGCCTCGGGCGTGTGCTTGCGGCATGGAGTTCTGTGACAGCCTCTTAGAGCCTGTAACAAAACCTGCCGCGCCGTTATCCGGCCTCGGGCGTGTTGCTTGCGGCATGGAGCTCTGTGACAGACACTTAGGTTGAATCGGGCTCAATCGTCCAATTCGAGTTTTCCGCTGAAAAGTCCCACTACCTCGACCACGGTTCCAACGCCCACCTCGGGAAAGTCGCCCGGGAACGCTGCCGCGTCGTCATCGGGGTGGCTTGAGAACTCGAGTTCCCCCCTTCCACGGGAGTCGATCCTGATCTGGCCGACCTTCACGCCGCCGACGAGGACATCGTGAGCACCGCGAGCCGCATTCTTCACTTTGACCTTGAATTCGACCTTCCAGCCGCCGTTCTCACGTTCGACTTCGTACTTCACCTCTCCGCGAGCCTTCACCTGGCCTCGAAGTCGAGCTTCCAGCTCGATCGGGCTGAGCTGCTCCGCCCGGTCAGCAGACGAGTCGTGGCTGCTGGAATCGTCGTCTCCGTCGGAACGGTGATCCTCGTGGCTCGAGTCGTCATCCGAGTGGGAGTCATCGGACCGGGAGTCGTCATCCGATTGAGAATCGTCATCGGACGAGCGATCGTGGTTGGAGGAGTCGTCCGACAGTTGGCCGAGCGACGAATCGTCATTGGACGAGTCGTGGCTGCTGGAATCGTCGTCTCC
>JALSIV010000323.1 GCA_026989685.1 Pirellulaceae bacterium
AAGGCACGCCTTCGTTCGAGCAATCCCTGGCTCGGCTGGAGGAGATCGTGGGAGCGCTCGAGGAAGGCAACTTGGGGTTGGACGAATCGATCCGGCTGTACGAGGAGGGAATCCGGAACGTGCGGGTGTGCCAGGAAAAGTTGACTCGCGCCGAGCGGAAGATCGAGATGCTGATGGGGGTGAGCGAGGCGGGCGAGCCCCATGTGCGGCCTTTCGAGGAAGAGGCCATGTCCCTCGAGGAAAAGCAGACTCGGCGCAGTCGCCGTCGATCGCTCGACGATCCGGACGGCTAATGCCACTCCGGTTCCACTGCGGCGCTCGCCGCTTTCCGGGCAACCTATGCGCAGCAACGGGGGCGCCGGCAACCCCCATTCACGCGCGGAGTCGGGCGCCGGCGCGTCGTCACTGGCCTGCGGCAGCATCGGCTTGCGATCGAGCTCGCCGTTCGGCCGCGATCCGGTTGACAGCGCTGAGAATCGCTTTGAGCGACGCTTCGACGGTGTCGGTCGAGACTCCCAGGCCTCGATAGAGTTTTCCGTCGTATTCGATCTCGATGGTCGCTTCGCCTTGAGCGTCCCGCCCGAACGTAGCGCTGCGGACCTGGTAGTCCCGGCACTTCAGGTCGAGTCCCGTCAAGCGTTCGACCGCGTTGAAAGCCAGATCGATCGGGCCGTCTCCCCCTTCCATTTTTTCCGAGCGGGTTTCGTCTCCGTGCAGCAATGTCAACTCCACGCTCGGCGTTCCATCGGATGCCGTCTCGATCCGATAGCCGGCCAGTTGCCATTCGGACTGCTCGGCACCGTGCAGTTGTTGTTCGATCAGTGCCGTCAAGTCGCCGTCGTAGATCTCTTTCTTCTTGTCGGCCAGCTTCTTGAATTCTTCGAAGACTTGGCGGAGCTGTTCGCCCGAAAGCCGGAACCCGAGTTGCCGGGCTCGGTCGGCCAGCGCGGCCCGGCCGCTGTGTTTGCCCAGCACCAGGTCGTTCTTGGGAAGGCCGACGTCTTCGGGCGACATGATTTCGTAGGTAGTGCGTTCCTTGAGGACTCCATCTTGGTGGATCCCGGCTTCGTGAGCGAACGCGTTGCGGCCGACGATGGCCTTGTTGCGCTGCACTTGCAGTCCGGTGACGGCGGAGACGAGTCGACTGGTGGGGACGAGCCGTTTGGTGTTGACGCGCGTGGTGCAGCCATACACGTCCGAGCGAGTCCGCAGCGCCATCACGATTTCCTCCAAAGCGCAGTTGCCGGCTCGTTCACCGATTCCGTTGATCGTGCATTCGACTTGACCGGCGCCGGCGGCGACGGCGGCCAGGCTGTTGGCCACGGCCAGTCCCAGATCGTTGTGGCAGTGCACGCTGAGTACGGCACGGTCGATGTTGGGGACTCGGTTGAGAAGGAGCGAGATCGTGTCGGCCATCTGCTGAGGCATCGCGTAGCCGACCGTATCGGGGATGTTGATGGTGGTGGCTCCCGCTTCGATCGCCGCTTCCACGACTTCGCAGAGAAAGTCGTGCTCGGTGCGCGCGGCATCTTCCGGAGAGAACTCGATGTCATCGCAATAGCCGGCCGCGCGGCGGACTCCCTGGACCGCTCGGTCGATGATCTCCTCGCGGGTCATCCTCAGCTTGAACTCGCGGTGGATGGCACTGGTGGCGAGGAAGACGTGGATGCGAGGCTGCTCGGCGTGCTTCACAGCTTCCCAGGCGCGGTCGATGTCTAGCTCGCTGCAGCGCGCCAATCCGCAGATGCGCGCGCCGCGCATCACCGACGCGATCTCCCGCACCGCTTCGAAGTCGCCGGGGGAGGCGATGGGGAAGCCGGCTTCGATGACGTCGACGTTGAGATCGATCAACGCCTGAGCCACCTCGAGTTTTTCCCGCAGGTTCATGCTGGCTCCGGGAGACTGTTCGCCGTCCCGCAGCGTGGTGTCGAAGATGATAATGGAACGTGGATCGTTCATGGGGGCCTCGTCAACAAAAAGTAACAGTTTGGCCGAATGAAGTAGCCCCGCCGATTGCCGAGTCGTAAGTGCAACTGCCAACTACGCTTGGGACATTCCATCTCCATCGCGCTTACCGCAGGCGCACGATTTCCATAACCACAGCCGGCAGTTGCTCTTACGACGTGCCAACTCCAGGCGGCTAAACAGTTGCAACAAAAAAACCCCAATGCCGCGAGGGCCTTGGGGCTGGGGATGCTAGATTGTCGATTCATCTTGGCATGCCACCTCCCTCGGCCCTTACCGCCGAAGCAAGTCGAGTCGCAATAGGGAGAGGCCAAGGGTGGACATGGGGGCAACCGGCAGGCGATGAAACGGGGTGCGTCGTTGAACGTCTCGGACCGAACCGGACTCGATCCAGTGCATCTGCTTAATCTATCCCGCGAGCGGAGCGCCGTCAAGTTGTGTTGGGGAGGAGAGGTGCCGAGACCGGCAGGCGACACGTCGATGGGCGACCTCGAGTCTCGAGGGGACGACAACCGCTAGCGGTAAACGGGGGCACCGGGGGGACGGGCCAATTGCCGTTCCCACTGCAGTCGCGGCGGCACGGTTTGCGGAGCCGGTGCGATCATCTGCGGGCGGAAACCGGGAGACGTAATGTCCACCGGTGGGGCTTCCTCGTAAGTCGGCATCGACCACAACTGCTCCGCATCTCCCATGATTTGATTGATGGCGTATGAGGGAATGTTGAGCCTTAGCGCGAGCTGTCCCGGTTGCCCCGGTCCCAGTTGCAGGCGAATCGAGCGGGGCAGCGAGACTTGGGCGTCCGGGTCGTAACGGAACTGGTCGGCGTAGACCGAGGCCACCAGACGTCCGCCGGCGTTGTAGAGGTGTTGCTCGAGGATCCAGGCGTATCGGTCGTCCACGATCATCACCCGCGTCCACGGGCCGTCCGGTTTGGAAAGCACGGAGCGGACCTCGAGCCGACCTTCGCCAGCGGGAAACGGTCCTTCGTGTCGGCCTTGGGGATCGAATTCGGCGAGTCCCAGCGCCTCAATCAGCCAGACCGGATCGACGGCCACGAACTGAGACGCCGCGCTATGGGGGAACCGGGAGTGCGGTGCATAGAACACCGCCGGCCGAGGATTGCGACGAATCCACAGCCAGAACAGCTCGTCGTTGCTTCCGATGTCGAGTTCTCGGCCGGTGAAGCCGGAGATACGGGCGGTGAGGCGGAACCGGTGGGGGCGTTCGACTGCCAGATCGGCTTGCAAGGTGGCCGGAACCCCCTCGATGCCGAGTGAAGCGCCTTCGGCTTGGAGTTGCCGCACGCGCCGGCTGTTTTCGTTCACGGCGGCCATCACGGTGTCGAGCTGGGGAGTTTCGCTGAAAGCAGGGGGGGGAAGCGGACCACTGGCGTAACGCTGGTGGCCGAACCAGCGACACCCCCCTGCCCCGGCCAAGCCGAGCAGCAGACTGCAGAGGACGAAGATGGGACTTCCGTGTCGCGACATGCGGGTCATCCTGACCGGCCAAATGGAGAAGTGGGCTTATGCGTGGTCACCGAACAGCAGTTGCCTTAGTTGCTCTTCCAGGCCGGCGAACCGTGCCCGAGGCGGGGTGGCGATCGGAACGCGGTAACGGCGGTCGTTGAGGCTGCAGGTGACGGCGAGGACGTGGCTGTCGGGTGGCTCCGCAGAGTCGATCCGCAGGAGTCTGCGTCGGACCAGCAGCAGCGTCAGCACGTAGAGCAGTTCCGCTTGCGCAGGATCTCCATCCTCCAGCAGACGCTCAAAGTAGTCGATCAGCACCTGGTTGGGAGCCCACGTCGGCTTGTTCGAGTCGGACGACGGCATCCGCGATTTCCACCAGGCGATGGCGTCTGCGGGAGCCTGTTCCCAGGCCTCCTGCGAAAAATCGAGCCGCTCGATTCGCACCTCCTTCCGAACGAGCACCGAATAAAACAGCTCGCCCGGAGCCAAGGCCCGGCCGGTCTTGGCACACTGGCGGGTGCAGCGTTGGATTTCGAATTCCAGCAAAGCAGTCTCCTCGCAGATCGAGCCGTCGATGGTCGCCGATGACCCGGCGAGCAGCATCTTACGAAAGCGAGCCGGCCACTGCAATGTTGAACGACTCGGCCCGGGGGCGGGGGACGGTCATCCACTGTAAAGATGGTCGTCTGGGGATTTTGGGTGCCTTCGGATTTGCGACCCGTGCGCGGCTCAAAACCGGGTATATCCAAGAAAGAAACTGCCTGTTTATCCGCAACGGTTCCCGCGGACTTCGATCGAAGGGGTGCGGCGAAGGAACCGTCGATCCGGCTTTTATCGAAAGGGCCGAATCGTGTGCGGCACAAGCCTTCATCGATGACCCATTTGGCTCGCCCTGTCCGTCTTGCTACACGCCTCGGCGACGCAACCGCTCCTGGAGTCGGCTTACCAGTGCATCGAGTTCGGCAACGCTGCGGCGCGAAAGCTGAGCGGTGGGTGTCGGCGATTCGTCCAACAGTTGCTGCAGCAACTGGATCTTGCCGATCAAAACGCCCTCCTCGCGCCCTTCCTCACGCCCTTCCTCGCGCCCTTCCTCACGCCCCACCTCGCGTCCTTCCTCACGCCCCACCTCGCGTCCTTCCTCGCGTCCTTCCTCGCGTCCTTCGCGCCGGGCACTTTCGATCGCCCACTGGTAGTCCCGCAGTGCTTTCTCACGCTGGTCGTACATCATCCGATCCTCCGTCCGCTCGGCAATCCGCTCCGCCTCCGATATGGCCTGCTGAAACGGCTTTTGCCGAAGACGTTCACCTGCATTTCGATATTCAGCCATCGTCCTGTCTGGTCCCGCGCCCGAACGTCGAGCACGATCTGCTTGTCTTCGGCGAATTCCTTGTAGTTGAACGGATTGAGAATCTCCACATGCTCGATCGGCTCGCGCAGTTGCAAGATGGCGTTGAGAAGCCCGATCAACGCTGCCAGGTTCCCCGGCGATCCGAAGATCTTCTTGAATGCGAAATCGACCGTCGGTTTGATCCCCAGGGGCATGGCAAACATCCTTGACTGCTGAGATGAGGCGCTCGTGCTGCGGTATTCTACGCAACCCGACCGGCCAGAAGCAACCGGCACGCGTATCGCTGCTTCCTGAGTGACGGTCGGATCGAGATCGACAACAACATTTCGGAGAACCATTTGTGTCGCGTGGCGATCGGGCGCCGCTCGGCGCAGCGTGCTTGGTCATGGCGCCGTGAACAAGCGGGGCGCGCGTCCGCGCGTGGCTCCACAACTCCCAGGAAAGGGCTTTCCGCCTCACAGGGAGTGATGCCGGCGCTTTGCCGGTTTTCGTCGGCGCGCCAGACGGGAGCTGCGACGGTAACCGTATTCGATGGCGAACCACTCGGCATACCGTTCCCGATCGGTGTAGCCTCCGTTTCGCGAGTCGAGCAGATGGCCCAACTCGTGGATCAGGACGTTGTTGAGATAGAAGTCCTTGACAGCGGCTTCGGTCCAATGGAGTTTCCAGGTCGATCCGTACTGCCGCCAGCGGCCACCGAACATCTTGGCTTCGATTCGCTGTGCCGGCGAGGGAGGCTTGCTGAACGTCTCCACCAAGGACTCTTCGATGGGATAGAGGTAGATCGACGGTCCCCACTGCATACCGTAGCAGGGAGCCGTGCACTTCTTTCGAGTCATGCGGCTAAGCTGTACCACTTGCAGCGGCTCGACCATCTGGGCGGGGAGCTGCGCGAGTCGCCGATGGATCTCATCGGGCGTGAGAATATGGCGAAATCCGGGGCCGGGATCTTGGACCACAATCCGATAGCCTTGATGGTCGGCTTGCGGTTCGTGCCAGTCTTCGGGGGGGACGAAGGGCGGATCACGCCGCTCTACGCCTCGAGCTCGCCGACCCATGGGGACGCCTCGCATGACCCGTCGCATGGGAACGGCGCGCGTGTAGCGAGTGACCGAACGGTTCTTCGCTTCGACTCGTCTGCTCCTTTTCATTGCCGCGCCTCGACCGTGTTCCTGGGGGAGGATGGAGGCCGCGACAGACTGCCGGGCCCCTACTTCCAATGTAAGGAGCCGCGGAGGTGAAAGATCTACTGAACACTATAAGTTGTTATTTGGGAGTGACTTGTGCATTGTGTTATGGGACTTGCGTCGACAGGGGACGACGCGGAACCGCCGGCTGCCGGGGGCGACGGTGGCTCAGCCGTCCGTCCGAGGGGACGGTATCCAGGCGGTACTCGGACGGCTTTCCGGTGGATCGGGCTGCCGGGAGTCGCCCGCCAGCATGAATGCGGCGGCGACGATGGCGACGATGAGCAGTACAGCCAGCACCCACACGATCCACCGGTGACGGGGCTTTTGGCGGGCTCGCGCCAGCCGCTCGCGCACCAGCGAGCTGGCGTCTCGATTCAGAGACTCGATGCCCAGGTCGAGTTTGCCGCTTTCCTCCGCGCGAGTGTTTTCGAGTGGCTGGGCTTGTGGGATCGGTGTGGCGGTGGGGAGGTCTTCCAGGGGAACGGCGGTGAGGGCGTCGGGGTCGGCCGAGGGATGCTCGACATGTGCTGCTTTGGTGGTACCGCTTCCCGCGTCAGTCAAGGTCTCTTGCAGTTCGGGTGCTTTCTCGGCCTTGCGAGCAAAGGAGAACAGGGACTGCCACCATCGGACGGTTTTGCTTTTGTTCTTTCGGCCGGCCGTGCGGACAGACGATGTTCTGGCGGATCCGATTTGAGGTGTCGATTCCGATTGGTGCGTGGTCGGGCTGGCCACCGCAAGCGTTCCGTGATCGAGCCAACTCTTCAGATCGGCGCAGACTTCGTCCATGGACTGGTAGCGGTCTTCGGGGCTCTTGGCCAGCATTTTCATGCAGATGGCGATCAGGCCGGGGGGACAGTCGGGGCGTTCAAGTTCGATGGGCGGGGGCGGCTGCGACTGGTGCTGCGCGATTCGCTGGGCGAGAGTCCCCTTGTGGAACGGAGCGTGGCCGGTCAGCAGGAAATAGAACGTGCATCCGAGGCTATAGATATCGACGCGTTCGTCGACGTCGTGGCTGCTGATTGCTTGTTCGGGTGCCAGGTAGTCGGCGGTTCCCAGCACGTTTTCGTTGTGTGCGATCGTGAGGGACGTGCGGTCTCCCTGTTGGAACAAGGCCAATCCCAAATCGAGGACTTTCACGGTTCCCTGGCGGTTCATCAGCAGGTTGGCCGGTTTGACGTCGCGGTGGATCAGCCCGGCCTGGTGTGCGTGAGCCAGTCCTGAAGCGGCTTGCCAAATGCAGATCGCGGCTTGTTCGAAGTCCATCGGGCCATCGCGCCGGACGATGGAGGAGAGCGTTTCTCCCTCGACGTACTCCATCACGATGTAGTACGTGTCGTCGTCGTTGTCGACGTCGTAGGCTCGGACGATATTGGGGTCGTCGAGTCGGGCGATCGCCTGGGCTTCCAGTAGAAATCGCTGCAGGTATGAGCTGTCATGGACTCGTTTGCGGGGTAATACCTTGATGGCTCGCAGGCGGTGGAGCATCGTGTGCTCGGCCAAGTAGACGGAACTCATGCCGCCGCTGCCCAGGTGCTTGAGCAGCTTGTACTTTCCCAGGAAAAAGCCCCGGTATTTGCCATCCAGGAGCTTAGCCGCCTGCCACTGAGTGATCAGGCCTTGGTCGACCAGATGAGCGGCCACCACATGGACGTCGTCGGGCATGTGGTTGTTGTGCTCGGCCATGTAGGCAGCCAGAGATTTTTTCAGCTCCACCTCCGTTGCCAGCCGGCTGCGGCGAACGATTTCGAGGAATTTCTTGACGTTCATGGCGGAGGCCGATTGAGGACAGGGCCGAGCGACGGGCGGTGCGCCCACCGGTTCCGACAGTGGGGCAGGAAGGGAATCCTCACGGTTCCAGACTACCACGAGGCCGAAAAAAAAACTACTCTGACGGGTGTTCGATGGAGCCGAAAGCAGTCCAGCCAAACGAACCACGTCACCCTGTCCCTACAATCCCACCTTGCTCCAAGGCGGCGCCCCCGTTTCCGGCCATGAAAGTCGAGCTGCTGACCCGTTCCGGCTGCCATTTGTGCGACGATGCTCGTGAGCTGCTCGAGTCGTACGGCCTCGACGTGACGCTGATCGACATTGATGCCGACACGGAACTCCGGGACCGTTACTGCGATTGCGTTCCGGTGGTCCGCATCGACGGGGTGGTCCGATTTCGCGGTCGCGTCAACGAAGTGTTGCTGCGCCGCATACTCAAGAAGCAAGGCGGGGCGCGGGGCGATTGAGAAGACGATTCTCCGTGGTAAGTCCTCAGAAGAAGAAGGAGTCGAGTGATGACCGACGTGTTGGTCGTAGGAGGCGGTGTGGTGGGACTGTCGTTGGCCTGGGATCTGGCCGGTGAAGGGGCCGATGTGACGTTGGTGGACGCGGCGGCCGTGGGGCGAGCGGCTTCGTGGGCTGGTGCCGGGATCCTGCCGCCGGCTCGGGTCGAGTCGGCGTTGCACCCGATCGAGTCACTGCGCGGTTTGGCCAATCGATTGCACGTTGAGTGGGCCGAGGCGCTTCGCGAAGCGACCGGCATGGACACCGGCTATCGGCGCTGCGGCGGGGTCTATGTCGCGAGGACAGTCGGAGAAGAGGCGTCGTTGATTGGTCTGAAGAGCCTGTTTGATGAAGAGGGAATCGAGTGCCGAATGTGGGAAGGCGAAGGGATCCGGCAGGTGGAACCGAACCTCGATCCCGATCCGCCGGTTCGGCGAGCTCTGTGGACGCCACAAGAGTGTCAGCTCAGAAACCCCTGGCATCTGCGAGCGTTGCGGGTGGGTTGCGAGCGGCTGGGCGTGACGATCGTCGAACACGAACCGATTCGCGCATTCGAACAGCAGCAGGGGAAAATCACGGCGGCAAGGTCCGATCGTCGTCGGTGGTATGCCGGAGCCTACTGCGTGACGGCCGGTCCGTGGAGTCATGCCTTGCTGGAGGACCTCGGGCTGGCCAATGGAATCTTGCCGGTGCGAGGGCAGATGGTGCTGTTTCGGTCGGATAAGCCGTTGGCCGAAGCCATCATCAACGAGGGGACGCGGTATCTGGTGCCTCGAGAAGACGGCCGCTTGCTGGCGGGATCCACGGAGGAAGAGGTCGGGTTCGATTGCCGGCCGACTCATGATCGTTTCGAGGAACTCACCGAGTTCGCCTGCTCGCTCTTGCCGGCTTTACGAGATGCCCAGATCGAGGCGGTTTGGGCGGGCCTGCGTCCAGGATCATTCGACGGGATGCCTTATATGGGCAAACTTCCGAACCTGGAGAATGCCTTTGTCGCCTCGGGGCACTTCCGCAGTGGACTATCGCTTTCCCCCGCCATCGCCCGTCTGATGTCGCAGTTGATCCTGGGAAAACAACCTCAGGCCGACTGGGAGTTGTTCCGCGTCGATCGGGAAGCCGTGAATGCGGGTCCGTCCCAGCCGATGTAAACGAGGGAATTCATGGCGATTGATACGCCCGCTCGCATTGCCGTGATTGGCGCCGGCCCAATTGGACTCGAGGCCGCGCTGTACGCCCGCTATCTCGGCTACGAGGTGACGACGCTGGAGCGGGGTCGGGTTTGCGAGCATGTTCGCAAGTGGCAGCACGTGCGGATGTTTTCTACCTGGAGTCAATTGACGTCGCCTTTGGGGCGCGTGGCCATCGAAACTCAGTTCGGGCCGCGCGAGTGGCCTCCCGGGGACCAGGCTCCCACGGGCCGCGAATGGCTCGATCAATACCTGCTACCGTTGGCCCAGACCGATCTCATCGCCGACTCGATCCGGACCGACACCACCGTCGTCTCGGTCTCCAGAACCGAGTGGCTGAAGACGGATACTCACGTCGATCGGCGCGATTGGACGTTTCAATTGATGTTGCGGGACGGCAGCGAGGAAATGGTGGTCGACGCCGACGCAGTCTTCGATGCGAGCGGCGTGCTGGGGCAACCTCGGGATCTTGGAGCCGGAGGCGTGCCGGCTCGAGGCGAGCAGCAGACCGGCCAGCGAATCGTCCGCTGGTTGCCGGACATTCTCGGCCGCGATCGGGAGCGATTTGCGGAAAAACGCGTGTTGGTGATCGGTGGTGGATCGTCGGCCGCGACCGCCGTGATGGATCTGGTGAAGTTGGCCGGCGAGTTTCCAGGCACACATGTGACATGGGTGCGTCGCCGACCCCGCAGCCAAGGTGGAACGTTCGCTTTCGTTGCCGAATCGGATCGCCCCCGTGGAATGCTGCGGTTCATGGAGGCGTTGCAGCAGATGGAATCATCGGACGTCGACGCATTGGAAGTTTGGGGAAATAGCTGGATCGAGTCGGTGGACCATCAGGGCGACCAGTGGGAGGTCGTCGTGGGTGGCGAGGAACAGCGGACCTGGAACGGCGACCAGATCGTGGCGCTGGTCGGCTATCGCCCGGACATTGAGTTGTTTCGGGAATTGCAAGTCGACTTGTCGCCCGTGTGGGAGTGCAGTGAGCGGCTGGCTGGTTGGCTCGAGCTTCCACCGCCCCAGCGGCGGGTGGGAGCCGAGGGAGTCGGGCGACTCGATACGGGGGAACCCGACTTCTACCTGTTGGGCGCCAAGAGCTACGGCCGGAACTCGGGTTACTTCTACCGGGAGGGGTTGCTGCAGATCCGGGATCTGTTTACACGGCTGGGTGAGCGGGATGATCTCGATGTGTATGCCTCGTTCGATTCGACGTGGAATCAATGAAACACGGTTGGAATCGTGAGTCGAGGGACGTTGCGAGCCGGCGCCCCTGAAGCATCCATTGAACCGGTGCTTTACCGCAACGGTTCGAGCCGGCTGCCGGCCCTCGGAGTATCTCGATCTGTTGGGGACTCGAGTCGGCTCGAAGAACACCATCAGCTACGCGAGGGTTCGACTGGAAACGGGGGCGAGGTGACCCGCTGCGCGACGCCCCGACGGTTACCGTAGCTTTCCCGAACCTTCCATCGGCCAAACGTCCACAACGCGACCATCTTCATGCACGAACAACTCGCGGTGGAGGTTGCAGGTGGTGCAAGCGTGGCTGGGAAGGAGTTGAACCGTCTGACCGATCGTCCAGTCGGGCGCGTTGCGGACGACGCAATGTTCTTCCGAGACGAAGTGCGGTATGGTCGCGTCGGGATGCCCCAGGATCCGCGGCGGGCCGAACTCGCAGCCGGCGCCCTTGAGCCCCACGTCGAGCACGGCCGTTTCCGCTCGCGTGCTGATGACTCGAGTCAGCACCGAAAGCGCGACTTGGAAATCGGGGATCATTCGGGCGTAGCGCCAGTCCATGGTGGCGTAGCTGCCGGCCTGGATTTCGTCCACACCTGCCAGGGTGCCGGTGATGGCATACGTTGCCGATGACCCGCCGCTGATCCGCCCCACGGCGATGCCGTGCTGTTCCAGCAGGGCGCGCGTGTCCAGCGCGAGTTGGAACGATTGCCGTACCGCCGCTGATCGCTGCTCCGGATCGTCGACGTAGACCGCATGTCCTTCAAAGGCCTGGATTCCGTCGAACCGCAGACCGGGCAGCGGGAGCAGTTGCCGGACCAGATCGAGGGTGGCCTCTCCCGGCGGCGTGCCGCAACGGCCCATGCCGATATCGACTTCGACGAGAACACCCACCGTGACTCCCGCGGTCGCGGCGGCCCGTGAAATGCGGCGAGCCGGTTCGAGATGGTCGACGGCGACTTGGATATCGATCTTCCGGGCCACCTCGATCAGACGTTCCACTTTGTGGTCACCGACGACTTGGTTGGCGATCAGTACGTCTTCGAATCCGGAGTCGGCCAGGATCTCGGCTTCACCCAGTTTGGCGCAGGTCATTCCCACGCAATTTCCGGCCTCGAGTTGGCGGCGAGCCAGAGTGACACATTTGTGGTTCTTGAAGTGAGGACGCAATCGAGCGGGACGCTGGTCGAAGAACGCGGCCATCTTGGCCAGATTGTGGTCGCAGGCTCGTCGATCGAGCAGCAGAGCGGGCGTGTCGAGATGTTCCAGGGGCGCTCCGATCCAGCGGCTTCGCAGAGCGGTGAGTGAGTCTTCCACCATCGGCGATATCCTTTCGATTACCAGGCTGTCCAGCCGCCATCGATGACCAGGTTGTGTCCGGTCATGTAGCTGCCGGCATCGCCGGCGAGGAAGACGAGTGCGCCTTTGAGCTCGTGAGGCAGTCCCATGCGTCCCATCGGACTGCGCGCGCAGAGACGCTCGACCAGTTCAGCCGGCGCCGACGGGGCGGGAAAGGGACCGGGACTGAGACAGTTGACGCGAACGCCGTCGGCGGCCCAATAGACCGCCAAGTGGCGAGTGAGGTGGATGATGCCGCCCTTGAGGGTGTGGTAGGCGACCGGGCTGGCCGGGCCGATGTCGCGGTAGGCGTCCGGGTAGGAGCCGACCAGGCCGTACATCGAACCGAGCATGATGATGCTGCCCCTGGCTCCCCGCTCGACGACATGGTCG
>JALSIV010000324.1 GCA_026989685.1 Pirellulaceae bacterium
CGTCCTTCACTGTCGGCTCCCTCGACGCCTCCGTCGTCGACACTGGAAGCCGTCGATTCCCGGCAACAAGTCCTCCGCCAGAAACTCTACCGCGAAATCGTTGCCGAGCAGGCCAATGCCCGGCAGCAGAGCGCTCGGGACCCTCGAGGCGCCATGCAGCGTTTGCAGCAACTGCGCAGTCGAGTCAGCGACGCCGAAGTCGACGCCGCGGCCAAGAAGAGTCTGTTGACGGTCGTCGATCGCGAAATCGACGCCCTGCAGCAGTACATCGAGCGCAACCGAGCCGAGATCGAACTGGCCGAACGCAACCGTGAAGTGATGCAATCGGTGGCGCTCGATTCCGAGCGGCGCCGGCAAGTGCAGATGGAGTTGGCCAAGCTGGTCGAACAGTTCAACGAACTGGTCGATGAACAGCGGTTCGCCGAAGCCCAGATCGTGGCTCGGCAGGCGCGCGAGCTCGATCCGGAGAACCCGGTCGTGCAGAACCTGCTCTGGAAATCGACCTTCATCATTCGCATGGAAGAGCAGATGCAGATCCGCGAAGCGAAGGAGGAAGGTTTTTATCGGGCCATGAGCAACGTGGCTCGCAGTTCGGCCGGCTACAACGACGAAGAACCGCTGCAGTTCGGCGCTCCCAAGCGATGGGGAGAGATCTCCGACGCCCGACTGCGGCGCCTGTCGGGAGTCGACGACGAGTTGTCACCTTCGGAGATGGAGATCTACCAGAAGCTCAAGACGAAAGTCAGCGTCGATTTCCAGAAACGGCCGCTCTCTCAGGTCCTCGACACGCTCAGTCGGATGACCGGCGTTCCCATCGCCATCGATCCGATCGGCCTCAGTGCCGAAGGAGCCGACAGCGAGACGCCGGTCACCTTGCGGCTCAGCCAAGAGATCACGCTTCGCAGTGCTTTGAATCTGATTCTCGAACCGCTTCGCTTGAGCTACGTGATCGAGAACGAAGTGCTGCGAGTCACCAGCGAACAGACTCGGGACGCCAAGACCGTCGTGCGAACCTACGATGTGGCCGATCTGGTGATCCCGGTTCCCAACTTCGTCCCCAGCTACAACACCGGTTTGGCGGGGGCCATCGAAGCAGCCCATCGCGCGATGGGCCTGGGACAACCGGTCTACGCCGGGCCTCTGGCACTGACGGCCAACCAGCAAAACCCGGACGCCACGCTTCCGACGTCCGCCTCGGTGCTCGCCCAAATGGGCGCCTCGGGCGTGCTGCAGTCGCTCTCCAGCGAACCGACGGGACAGCCCAGCTTTGCCCCGGCCGGGATGGGCGGTGCCGTGCTGGCGGACTTCGAAACGTTGAAGGAATTGATCCGCGAGACGATCAATCCGGACAGTTGGGAAGAGACGGGTGGCGAAGGCTTCGGCCGCATGCGGGAATTCCCTCTCTCCTTGAGTCTGGTCATCAGCAATACCGAAGAAGTCCACGAGAAGATCGCCAAGCTGCTGCAACAGCTTCGGCGTCTGCAAGACGTGCAGATCACCATCGAAGTGCGGTTCATTACGCTCAATGACGAGTTCTTCGAGAGAATCGGCGTCGATTTCGACTTCAATATCGCCAGTAACGTCGATCGCGAAATCGTCAACCGCCACCTCGGCGGCGGCGACGGCCCGACCGTGGTCGTCGGTCTCGATCAAGGAGGTGTCACCCCCAACCTCGATCTCGAGTTTCGGCAGTTCGGCTTTGCGGAGACCATTCCGACTTTCGGCGGACTCAATCCGGCTCAGGTCAACAGTTTCGGATTCGCTATCCTCAGTGATATCGAAGCATTCCTGTTGCTGGAAGCCGCCGAAGGGGACTCGCGGAGCAACATCCTCGAAGCTCCCAAAGTCACGATGTTCAACGGACAGACGGCGACGATCAACGATACGTCGGCTCGTCCTTTCGTGACCAGCATCGAGCCGGTGGTGGCCGACTTCGCCGTGGCCCACCGTCCGATCATCGTCGTGCTGCCCGAAGGCACTTCCTTGACGGTGCAGGCGGTGGTGTCGTCCGACCGCCGCTATGTGCGGCTGACGCTGCAGCCGATTTTCAGCCGGATCGGTGATGTGGAGGTCTTCGAATTCGAAGGAGACTCGACCAGCAACACCGGCAATATCGTGCTGGACGACACCGGGGCCGAAATCGGGCGCAACAACGTGACCAGTACCAATCGGGCCACGCGGGTGCAGCTCCCGACGTTCATCTCCACATCGGTTTCCACCACCGTGAACGTGCCCGACGGCGGTACGATTCTGCTGGGCGGAATCAAACGGCTGTCCGAAGGACGCGATGAGCGGGGTGTACCGATGATCGATAAACTCCCCTACATCAATCGGCTGTTCAAGAACGTCGGCATCGGGCGAGAAACGCAGAGCTTGATGCTGATGGTCACTCCTCGGATCATCATCCAAGAGGAGGAAGAGCTGAAGCAGACGGGCTACGAGTACGAGCCGTAACTCGGCTGGTACCGTTCCGACTTGACGTTCACGCCGCTCGCCGGGATCCCGCCCGGCGAGCGGTTTTTTTTGTCGGCCAACGGCATGGCGCGCCGGATGGCGGCCCCGCCGGGCGCTTCGCAAGAACAACTTGCAATTGACGCACAACGCCTGCCCACTAAAATGCACACCTCCTTGCGGCTCCCCTGTGCCGCTCGGCAAACGACCGCCACTTGGAATACCCGTTTCCCCCGGCACCATTGATGACTGCCTCTCCCACCAAACCGAAACCCGGTCTGCACGAAACGTCACGCCGGGAAAAGCTCGCCAAGATCGCCGAAATGGGAATCGATCCGTGGGGTGGGCGATTCGACGATCGCCGGCCGATCGGCGAGATCCGAGCCCAAGCCGGCCAGATCGTCTACCGGCTGGAGGACGGAACCGAATTGCCGATCCCCGATCAGGTGGGACAAGAGGAGTTCGACCTCAGGCAGTGGAAGTCGGAACAGGGAAAAGGCCAGTTGGCCGGGCCGCAGGTTCGGGCAGCCGGCCGCATCGTGCTCCAACGCCGCACCGGAAAACTGATTTTCGTCAACCTGCGGGACTGGACCGGCGAGATCCAACTGTTCATCGGCAAGAAACAAGTCGGCGACGCCGACTTCGAACTGGCCAAACTGTTCGACCTGGGCGACCTGATCGGGGTCGACGGCATGCTGGCCTACACCAACACCGGTGAACTGACCATCTTCGCCGAGAAACTCCACTTCCACGCCAAGTCGCTCCAGCCACCCCCCGAAAAACACCACGGCCTGCACGACGCCGAGCTGCGCCAGCGCCTCCGTTATCTCGACTTGTTCTACACCGAAGGCGTACTCGAGCGGTTTCAAAAGCGAACCAAGATCGTCCAGTCGATCCGCCGCACTCTCGATGGCCAAGGCTATTGCGAAGTCGAAGGTCCCACGCTCCACGCCATTGCCGGCGGAGCTGCCGCCCGGCCCTTCATCACGCACCACAATGCACTCGACCTCGATCTGTTCATGCGGATCGCACTTGAACTCCATCTGAAGCGGTTGCTGGTAGGGGGGATGGAACGCGTTTATGAGCTGGGACGAGTCTATCGCAACGAAGGCATCAGCCCGCGCCACAATCCCGAATTCACCATGCTGGAGGTCTACCAGGCGTACGGCGACTACCAGACCATGATGGACCTCACCGAGCGAATCCTCGTTGATGCCATCGAGGCGATCGGCGGAAACTATCGGATTCCGTGGGGCGAGTCGACGATCGATTTCACGCCGCCCTTCGCCCGTCGCACCTACGATGAGCTGCTGGCCGAGCACGCCGATGTCGATCCGGAAGACGACGTGGCGGTGGCGAAAGTCGCGGCCGCGCTGGGGATGGACACCGCCGGCAAGCATCCCGATGTCGTGAAGAACTTTGTTTTCGAAGAACAGGTCGAAGACAAGCTGATCGGTCCCATCTTCGTGATCGACTACCCGGCCAGCATTTGCCCGCTCACGCGGCGCAAACAAGACAACCCGGCGATTGCCGAGCGATTCGAATTGTTTATCGAAGGGATGGAGATCGCCAACGCCTACACGGAGTTGAACGATCCCGACTTGCAAGCCGAGCTGTTTCGCACGCAGTTGGCCGGTTTGCCGGAAGAGGAATCGATGGCCAAGATGGACCACGACTTCATCCGAGCACTGCAGCATGGAATGCCGCCGGCCGGAGGCCTGGGGATTGGGATCGACCGGCTGGTGATGCTGCTGACTGGAGCACGCACCATCCGCGAAGTCATTTTGTTTCCCCTGCTGCGTCCGGAATCCACCGGCAGGGCGCCCGCGTCGGATTCGGGTGGATCGGCCGCATCGGAGGAGCCGACGTCGCCCCCTTGAGCCAGCGCGAGTTTCCCTCGCGATCGAACGGAGTCACCTCAACGCCAAAGGATGGGCCATGTATAAGCTACTGCTCTGCTGGCGGTATTTGCGAGCCCGCCACATTGCGCTCGCTTCGGTCATCAGCGTCACGCTGGGCGTGGCCACGCTGATCATCGTCAACGCCGTGATGGCCGGATTCAGTCGCGAAATGGAAATCCGACTCAACGGCATCCTTTCGGACCTGGTGTTTGAAAGCCACAGCCTGAGCGGTTTTCCCGATCCCCAGTGGCACATGCAGCAGATCCGCCTGGAGTTGGGAGACCAGGTGGCCGGCATGACAGCCACGGTGCATGTGCCGGCCATGATCAGCATTCCGGTCAACGGGCAGTACTACAACCGGCAGATCACGGTGATCGGCATCGACCGGGAAACCTACGCGCAGGTCAGCGACTTCAGCCAGTTCCTGCTCCACCCGTCCAACCAGCGCAAAGTCTCCTTCCAGTTGCATGAAAAAGGATACGCTCCCGACCGCCCCGATTTTCCCGATGCCGGCTGGGGCTACCGCCGCAACCGCGTCCGGTTCGAACGAGCGCTCGAGGAACAGCGGCAGCGGGAAGCCCGACGTACGTCCAGCGGCATCCCGGCGGCTCCCGGCGGGATTCCGGCGCCACCGTCGGCCGGCGATACCAGCTCGATTCCTCGAGAGACCGTCGATCCGATGAAGGATCAACATCCGGGGATCATTCTGGGAATCGCCGTCTGCAGCCAGCGAGGGCGCGACGCGCAGGGGAACGTGCGTGATCTGTATTACTGCCGTCCCGGCGATGATGTGATTCTCACGCTCCCCAATGCGGCCAATCCGCCTCGCCCCATCGACGCCAAGTTCACCGTGGTGGACCTCTATGAAAGCAAGATGAGCGAGTATGATGCCAACTTCGCTTTCGTGCCCCTGGATGTTCTGCAAGACCTGCGGGGCATGATCGATCCTCAAAGCGGCAAGGCGGCCGTTACGTCGATCTTGATCAAACTCAAGCCGGGGACCGACTTGGAAGCGGCTCGAGACAAACTGCGAGCCCGCTTTCCCATCGACCGCTTTCCCTATCGCATCAGCACGTGGCAGGACCTGCAAGGTCCCTTGCTGGCCGCGGTGGCCATGGAAACCACGATCCTCAACATCCTTCTGTTCTTGATCATCGCCGTCGCCGGTTTCGGCATTCTGGGGATCTTCTCGATGATCGTGGTGGAAAAAACCAAAGATATCGGCATCCTCAAGGCGCTCGGTGCCGGCCAGTACGGCGTGATGACCATCTTCCTGCAGTACGGTGTAGGACTGGGGCTGGTTGGAGCCGGGATCGGGATGGTGCTGGGACTGTTGTTCGTGCATTTCATCAATGAAGTGGCCGACGGCCTGGCATGGCTGTCGGGACGGGAACTGTTCGATCCGACGGTCTATTACTTCCAGTCCATTCCCACCCTGCTTGATCCGTTCACGGTGGCCTGGATCGTGGCGGGAGCCGTCTTGATCGCCGTGCTGGCTTCGGTGTTGCCGGCGCGCAAAGCCGCTCGAATGCATCCCGTGGAGGCCCTGCGTTATGAATAGCCAGACCGGATTCCGCTTCACACCCAAAACGCTTCGGCCCGTACCGCAACCGCCGCAGCCGGTGGCCCGCCGCCCGGTGGCTCGAGCCCTCGGTGTCCACAAAAGCTACTGGAAGGGGCCGCACGAGATCGAGGTGCTGCGGGGCGTCGACCTGACGATCTACGAGGGGGAGTTCTTGGCCATTATCGGTCAGAGCGGTTCGGGGAAGAGCACGCTGCTGCACCTGCTGGGGTCGCTCGATGTCCCCGACCGGGGAGAAATCCACTTCGCCGGAAAACGAATCGATCACCTGCCGGCACGCCAACGCGACCGGCTGCGCAACGACTCCATCGGCTTGATCTTCCAGTTCTACCACCTCCTGCCGGAACTCACGGCGTTGGAAAACGTGTTGATGCCGGCCATGATCGGAGCCGGTTTCTGGGAATACCGGCGCCGCCGCAAGCAGTGGATCGCCAAAGCCCGCCGGCTGCTGGCCGAAGTCGGGCTGGAGCACCGGGAACATCATCGGCCGGGCGAGCTATCGGGGGGGGAGATGCAGCGAGCCGCCATCGCCCGCGCACTGCTCACCGGCCCGCGATTGCTGTTGGCCGACGAACCGACCGGTAACCTGGACGAAGAGAACGGCGCCGGCATTCTCGAGCTGTTGCGCACCTTGAACGGAACCGGCGAGCTCACTATAGTCATGGTGACTCACGACCCTGCGATCGCTCGACAGGCCGATCGTACGGTGCGACTGGCCCAAGGCCGGGTTCAAGGATGCTGACCGAACACTCATGTCTTTGCAAGTCAATATCAACGGCACACTGGTGCCCAAGTCCGATGCCAAGATCAGTGTCTTCGATCATGGCGTTCTCTACGGTGACGGTGTCTTCGAAGGAATGCGCGCCTATCGCGGCCGAGTCTTCCGGCTCGAAGAACACCTCCGACGACTCTGGGCGTCGGCTCAATCGATCTGCCTGACCATCCCCATGACGCGTGAGGAGATGGTCCGGCAAGTCGATCGAACACTCCAGGTGAACCAGATCGACGAAGGCTATGTGCGGCTGATCGTGACTCGAGGCATCGGAACGTTGGGCCTGGATGCCCATCTCACCTCCGATCCTCAAGTGATCATCATCACCGACCACATCGCTCTCTACCCGCGGGAGTTCTACGAACAGGGCCTGAAGATCGTCACCGCCAGCACGGTGCGCAATCACCCGGGCGCTCTCAATCCTCGCATCAAATCCCTCAACTACCTCAACAATATCCTCGCCAAGATCGAAGGCCATCAGGCCGGGTGCGTGGAAGCCTTGATGCTCAATCACTTGGGAGAGGTCGCCGAGTGTACGGGCGACAATATCTTCATCGTCACCGAGGGAGTCCTGCGCACGCCGCCGATCTCCGCCGGGATCCTCGAGGGGATCACGCGAGGGGCCGTGATCGAACTGGCGCAGCAAGAAGCCATCCCCGTCCAGGAAATCACGCTGACCCGCCACGACGTCTACACGGCGGACGAGTGCTTTCTCACCGGAAGCGCCGCCGAAGTCGTTCCCGTGGTGACCGTCGACGAGCGTTCCATTGGAACGGGCAGGCCCGGTCCGATCACCCGGCGTTTGATCGAACGATTCCATGCACTCGTCCGGTCATCGGAGTAGTCTCATGGCGACTCACGCTGTTCTCCCACGTGCCCTCCTGTGCGCCTTCCTGTTCGCGGGTCTCCGTCTTCCGGCCCCTACGTTCGCTCAGCAACCGGCGGCAACACAGCAGAAGACGACGATTCCGCCTGGCCGCAAGACCTACATGGGGCGGCGGATCGCGCAGACGATGCACTACACGGGAGCCGCTTGGCTGCTGCGCACCTCACGCGAGCGCGAAGAAGCCTGCTCGCGGATGCTCCAGGAACTCCGGTTGCGCCCCGGCATGACCGTCTGCGATCTGGGATGCGGCAACGGTTTCTATTCGCTGCAGATGGCGGACCTGGTGGGCGAGCAAGGCCACGTCTACGCGGTCGACATTCAGCCGCAGATGCTGGTGATGCTGAGGAAACGGTGCGAACAACAAGGCGTCACCAACATCTCGCCGGTCCTCGGCTCGGTGCACGATCCGCGCCTGCCTCCCGCTTCGGTCGACCTGATCCTGCTGGTCGACGTCTACCACGAGTTTTCCCATCCGGTGTTGATGCTGCGAGCCATGCGGCGGGCACTCAAACAGGACGGCCGGATCGCCCTGCTGGAATACCGGGCCGAAGATCCCAATGTGCCGATCAAGCCGCTGCACAAGATGACCAGGAAACAGGCCGTCGCCGAATTCGCAGCCAACGGTTTTCGAGTGCGCCGTGAATACGCCGGGCTGCCCTGGCAACACATGTTGCTGTTCGAAAAAGATCCGGACTGGAAGCCGGCGGGCGACCGCCCCGGGCCCTAAGGGGCGGGTGCCGGGACGCTCCCCAGCGCAGCTCGCAGATCGGCCTCGGCACGAAAATAGTCCAACCGAGCCGACACCAGGGTTTTCCTCGCGTCGGCGGTCGCCTTTTCTCTCAAGTTGACCAGCAGCAGATTGCTGTCTCCTGCCGCGAATCGCTTGCGTTCGGCCTCTTCCATCTTTTGGTTGAGTTCGACGCTTTGTTTGGCCTGTTCGATCCGCTGATAGGCCGCTCGCAGTGCCGCTGCCGCGTTCTGCACGTCGGTCGAAATCTTGTCCTGGACGAACTGGATCTTGTTCTGGACCTGGATCAGCTTTCCTTCGGTGGCTTGGAGTTTTCCGAGCGCCTTGCGCCGTTGGAGCGGCATCGACACCATCAGGGATGCTTCGAGTTCAAACGGCGTCTTGTCGCGCTTGCTGCTGGCCGGCTCGCCAACGTCCTTCGACGCCACCGCGCCGACGCTCACGTCGGGCAAGTAGAGGTTGCGGGCCTGAGCGCGATCGACTTCCAACTGTCGCCGGACGAAGTCGAGATATTGCGTTTCCGGACGCCCCGCCAACGCCTCGCTGATGTCGGCCTGCAGACGATCGTCGTCGTACGGGCTGGCCGGCGGAAACGAGGGTGGCAGCAACTGGGGAGCAGGGAGCTGCGGCTGGCCCGCGGGAGTGCGGAAAAACAGAGACAGCTTGATCGCCGACTGCCGGAATTTCCGCTGGGCATCGATCAGCGAAGCGCGCCGCGAAGCGATCAGGCGATCGTTGTCGGTCAATTCGATCGGCTCGAGGTCGCCCCGCTCGACCCGCTTTTTCAAGCCGTCGCGACGCTGCAATGCGATGTCGAGCAGCGCTTCTTCAATGCGGACGCCTTGTCCTGCGGCGACCCAGTCCCAGTAGGCATAGGAGGCCGCGCGCACGAAGTCGATCAGTTGGGTCAAGATCTCCGGCTCGACCGCCTCGCGCCCCAAAGCCGCGCGAAAGATGGCGGCACGCCGCTCGTCGATTCGCCGGTTCTGAACGAGCGGGATCTGAAAGCCGGCCTTGAACTCGCCCGCTTCGTCCGTTTCCCGCTCCTTGTACCACGGCTGGAAACTGCCTCGACCGATGCGGTAGCCGGCGAACACCTGGCCCCCCTGGAACAGCGCCTGCTCCAGGCCGGTCCCGAATCGCGTGGTTTGGTAAAATCCCAGCGGCCCGGTGGTGCCCCCCCCTTTGAGCTTGAGATCGAAATTGCCTTCGGCCGCCAGCAGGCGGCCGGCCGCGATCGTGCGCTGTTCGAGTGCCACGCGGAGCAGGGGATAGCTTTCATACACCGACTGCAGCACGGCGTCGAGCGTGAGGACTTCCGGGTCGGACTGCAGACGCTGCCCCGCGGGAATCTCCTCGACTCCATCGGGCGGGCCGGCCGCAGCGCCCCCCCGCTCGTCGGCTCCAGCTTGGCCGGTCGGCTTATCGGAAGGCTGCGGCGACGAGGCATCCGGCACAGTCGGCACAGTTGGCGGGGGCAACTGCGGCCCGGACACCGTCACGCCGGTCCGGCGGTCGGTCGGCGGCTGCCAAGCGCACCCAGGGCCCATCACCAACCCGCTCGCCACGATCACCCACACGCTCCATCGCACGTTGATCACCTGTTTCTTCGCGTCAAGGCCGCGCCGGCCGCCCGAATGGGGACGCGCAGACCGTCTCCCCGTCACCCTGTTATCGTCACGATCGTCATCAGCGCTCCAGGTGGTCCTTCCCTGCTTTTTCGTTAAGTCGGAAATCGGCCCGCGTCACTTGGCTTTCTTCAGGACACTTCCCTTCCCCGGCTTCTTTCCCGGCTCCTTGACATCCACCACGGGGGGGAACCCGTTGAGGCGTCTCCAGACTTCGAAGCCGAGCGGGACCCGATCCAGGAGCACCCAACCGTGAGCCCGCACGCCCTGTCGGAGGAACCGAGGTCGCGGCCATGGCTCATCCTCGGGATCGGGCACGACCAGCACTCGGAATTTGCCTTTCCCGTCGTCGGTGGCATCGACCATGGCCACGGTGCCTCCGAACGATCCCACCGCCACCGAAGGCCAGCCGCTGAACTGCACGGCCGGCCAGCCTTCGAATTGAAGCCGGACGTGGCGTCCAGGACTGACCAGTGGGGCGTCATTCCCGTCGAGCCACAACTCGACGGCACGATCCGGCGTGTCGGGGATGATCGTCACCAACGGTTCACCCTGCTTGATGATCTGACCACCCTGGTACCGGTGGACCCGAAAGATGAATCCGTCGATCGGAGCCGTTACGACCTGGTTCTTCTGCCGGGAAACTTTGACTTCCAGCTCGAGAATCTCCTTTTCCAGCTTGTTTACGTCCGCCTTGGCCTTTCTCAAGGAAGCCCGCGCCGAGTCGATCTTGACGGTGGCCTCCCGTTCCTTGGCGTTCCGCTCACTCTTCTTGGCATCGACCTCATTGGCGGCGGCGGCTACGTAGTTCTGGGCTCGCTTCTCTTTGGCTTCAGCCTCTTTGAGTTTCCGTTCCTGCTTTTGCAGATCCAATGTCGACGTGAGGCCGTCCTTCCACAGCGAGTGTTGCCGGTCGTAGTTGAGGCGTTCTTGAAGCAAGGCTGCTCGAGCTGCGTCGAGATCTCTCTCCGCCGCTTGCAACTTCTGTTTGGCCATTTCGATGTAGAAATCGGCTGCCGCGATGATTTCCTTTCTCGCCGTCTGCAGCGCCTCGACCTGCTCGGTATAGGCGGCGACCACCTGGTTTTGCGACTCGAGCTGCCGGCGGTTGGCCGACAATTGATCCTTCAGCCGCTGATACAGTTCCGGGTCCAGGTCGCGGATCTCGACGATGAACTCCCCCTGTTCGATCCGCGTCCCCTCCACCAGCTTGTCGGCGAAACGAACGATCCGCCCCTTGACCGGGGCTTCGACGGTCTGTTCGCGAGCCAACGGCGAATAGGCGATCACCCGCCCGCTGCCCGTGACGTTCTGCTGCCAGGGCGCCATGATGAAGGCGACGATCATCAACGCCAGTACCCCGATCAGCAACTGAGCCGCACGGCGGGCGGCTCGCGACGAGCAGGCCAGCCGGGGCGGATGAAACTTGCGGGAGACTCCGGTGCCTCGAGGCCGACTGGGGAGTCGGATGCCGTCGCGGCGGCGATTGTTGGTCGTGGGGACGCTTTGAGTCGTCATACGTTGCCACCTCGCGCAGTCAGGCTTGTCACCGACGAAGGAACGCCTGAGAATGGGAATCCGGATCGGGGCTGGAATCGGAGCCGTCCGGCGGAATCAGGTCGATCCGCCGGCTGCACCGTTCGACCACACGCGGGTGCGAACTGATCACGATCAAGGTCCACGGGGCGTCCTCGGCGAACAGGATCTCGGCGGCCCGATCGAATTCGTCGCCAAACAGCGAATCGAGCAGGCCGTCGACCATCAACAACCGCGGCCGGTGGACCATGGCGCGCGCGAGCACGAGCAGCCGAAGGTGGCTGTCGGAAAGAGGGGCCCCGGTCGGCGTCAGTCGCGTGGCGATCCCCTCGGGCAACCGGTCCCCGTCCAGCAGCCCCAACCGCTCGCAAGCCTCACGGACCAACCGCACGTCGATGTCGGGGTTCTCCAAATGGACGTTTTCCGTCACCGTGCCGCCGAAAATTTCTCCCGGCCGCAGCAGCATCACGTGTCGCCGCCAGACGTCGGGGCGGACCTCCGACAATTCGTGGTCGTCGATCAGGATCCGCCCGCTCGTCGGATTCCGCACGCCGTAGAGCAGTTCGGCCAGTATCGATTTGCCACTTCCTGCCGGCCCCCCGAGCACGACGCGTTCGCCCGAGGCGATGTCGAAACGGACGTCGCGCAGGATCGGTTTTTCGCCGAGGACGTAGGTCAGGTTGCGAACCGAGACGCTGGTCGGGTGCGTTTCCGGCAGCAACATCAACCCCTGCTGCCGCTCCAGCGGCAAATCCAACAACGTTCCCAATTTGTCGACTCCGGCCATCAAGTCGTAGAACGCCTCGAGGTGCTTGCCGACCTTGGTGAAGGCCCCCACGATGATGGCCACGATCATCTCCGAGGCGACGAGCTGGCCGAGCGT
>JALSIV010000325.1 GCA_026989685.1 Pirellulaceae bacterium
CGCCGGGACACCGGCCCCCATTTCCGCCGGCGTCAGCAAGTCGATTTTGCGGTCGGGCAGTTCCATCCGCATGATTTCGCGGATTCCCGCCAGGCGGATGTAGGCCACGACCCGACCGTAGGAAAGGAGGCGATGGTTGCGGATGGCCGCCGCATTGCTGCCGCTCGGATCGACGATCCTCATGTATTCCCGCTCCGTGGGGAAGCGCGGACGAGCGAAGGGAGCGATCATCCGCACGCCGATCCGGCGGTCGAGGTAACTGCTCCACCGAGCCTGTACGTAGACGTCGATCCGCTTGACCACACTGAGCGTCCGGTCTTGCCGGGCGTTCTGCGCGACGCTCCACAGCCCCATCAACAGCATCGAAGCGAGGATGCCGATGATCGCGATCACCACCAGTAGTTCAACCAGCGTAAACCCGCATCGCCGATCGAAGTGATCCCGCCATGCCCGACAGTTCAACTGCGTCATGGCATCAGTCCCTTGAATTCGCGACCGTCACTGAAGTTGGAGATATTGTCTTCGTCTTGCAGCGTGTAACCGTTGTTGGTGAAGGTGCCGCCCTGGGCGTCGTAGGTTCTTCCCGAAGGGAACAGCTTGATCTGCCGAGCCACATCGCGGTAAGTACCGAAATGGTCGTCCAACCCGGCCGAGATGATCTGGAACGAGGTGGGGTTGACCCACTCGGGTATCCGGTTGCTGGGATTGTTGGGATCGCTGCGCACGCGATCGCTGGCGTAAGCCGACACCGTCCCGAAGCTGGAATGGGTGTAGAAGCGGCGCGTGGAATAGGCTCGAGCATCGAAGTAGACGTAGGGAGCCTTTTTGCCGGCCGGGTAGTAGACGGGAAAGGCATCGTTGTCGGTATCGTTGGAGATGCGGCCTGGGCCTCCCGTGCGCATCTGCATCGTGAGTCGTCCCGGCTCGAATTCGAAAAAGCCCTTGTTGCGGTCCTCGTTGATGTAGACTCGGTTGTTGCCGCTGTCGAAGATGAACGGCCCCCCTTTGCCGAAGAACGGTCGGCGAGCATCGTCGCTGAATCCGCCCAGCCAGAAGACCAGGGCTTCGGCCGGATCGACGTAAGTTTGGTGGTTGCTGTTGTCGTTGGGATTGACCCACACGGTCCGCCAAAACAGGTCGAACTCGTTTTGGGCGATGCGGGGCCAGATCTTGCGCACGTGCCGCTCGACGATCAGCTTGTTGGAGAAGTCGGGCGGGTAGTCGCCGTATTTCTCCCGGTAGGCTTCGACCGCCGACTCGAGTTGTTTGATTTCGAACCCGATCCGAGCGATGTACGCCTTGCGGCGCACCAGGTTGATGGCGGGCAGGGCGAGTCCCACCAGGATGGCGATGATGGCGATCACCACCAGCAGCTCGACCAATGTGAACCCGCTGCGGATGCGGTGACCTCGATCGTACATGAGACGCTCCTTTGTCTGGCGGCTCGCGCCGCGATGAAAAACCGATTCCCGATCGGACTAGCTGGCTCCGCTGGAGAGGTTGGTGATGAGCGAAATCAGTGGCAGGAACAGGGCGATGACGATGAACCCGACACTCACGCCCAGGAACACGATCATGATCGGTTCCAGCAGGGCCATCAGGCCGTCGGTCAAGGTGCGGACCTCTTCATCGAACGTGTCCGCCACCTTGTACAGCATTGTATCGAGTTCGCCCGTCTCTTCACCGACGTCGACCATGTTGACCACCAGGTCGTCCACCACGCGACTGCGGATCTTACTGAAGTAGAACAGCCCGCCCAGCAGCGCCGCAGCACCGGCCGCGCCGGCTCCCATCTGCAGCAAATCGGGAGCGAAGCAGATCAGGGAGAATGGCACTCCGCACACCACCATCCAGATCATCATGGCCACGGGATGAAATCCCAGCCGCGAGTGCTCCTGCATGGGTCCGGAGATCGTTTCCCCTTCCCGAATGGCCTCGATCACCTTGCCGTACATCCGCTCGAATACGGCGTTGCCGGCCGTTTCGCGAGTGATCGTCAGACACTCCAGAATGGGGACACCGGCCGAAACCAGCGTGCCCAGTGTGCGGGTCGTCCGAGCCATGATGTTCTTTTCGATCAGCTTGCCGATCACCGGTACCCGCAAAATGAAGATATCCCATCCCAGCCGGCCGTGGCGGAATTTGCGCAGCAGCTTGATCGAGAGCCACACGCCGATTGGTGCGATCGGTATCAAGAACCAGTAGTTGGCCACACCGTACGACATGGCGATCAGCAACTTGGTCATCTGAGGCAGGTCGAGTTCGAATTCCTCGAACATGTCCCGGAAGACCGGCACGATGAACAGCATGATACCGGTGAGGATGGCGACGGCGACCAGGATCACCACGATCGGATAGATCAACGCGCCGCGCACCTTGCGCTTGAGCGATTCGGCTCGCTCCATGAAGTCGGCCAGCCGCTGCAGGATCGCCTCCAATGCTCCACCGGCCTCGCCCGCCTTGATCATATTGACATAGAGCCGGTTGAAGACCTTGGGGGATTTGCTCATCGCTTCCGACAGCGTCGCCCCCTGTTCGATCTCGTCCGCCACATCCATGAGCGTGTTCTTCAGCCGGCCCGGCCGGCACTGGCCTTCCAAGATCCGCAGACTGCGCAAGATGGGGAGTCCGGCGTCCTGCAGGATCGAGAGTTGGCGGGTGAAGGTCGTCAGTTGCTTGCTGCGGACCTTGCCGATGGCGAACGAACGTTTTTTCTTGCCGGTGACGGCCCCTCGAGCTGCCGAGCCCTTTTTGACTTGAATGCGAGTGACGAAGTAGCCCATCTGGCGGATCGTCGCCAGCGCCTCTTCTTCACTCGTCGTCTCGATGACGTCTCGGATCTCCTGTCCGGTCGCGTCTCGCGCTTCAAATTCGTATGTCGGCATGGCACGTCACTTGTGAAGTTTGAAGTTTGAAGTTTGAAGTTTGAAGTTTGAAGTTTGAAGTTTGAAGTTTGAAGTTTGAAGTTTGAAGGATGAAGGATGAAGGATGAAGGATGAAGGATTTCGGTTATCTCAAATCTCAAATTTCAAATCTGAAATCTCAAATCTCAAATTTCAAATCTCAAATTTCAAATCTGAAATCTCAAATCCAACAGTCTCCTACGCCTCGAGGATGGTTTCGCGAAGGACCTCTTCGGCCGTCGTCACTCCCTCTTCGACGAACTTCAATCCGGCGTCGCGAAGGGTCACCATTCCGTTTTTCTGCGCTTCGCTGCGCAAATCGTCGGCGGTGCAGTTCTGCATGATCATGTCCCGCATCTTGTCGGTGATCATCATCAGTTCGAACAGACCGACCCGCCCCTTGTATCCCGTGTTGTTGCAGATGTCGCAGCCCATTCCCCGGTAGAAGCTCATCTGCGCCGCCTGTTCGGGCTCGATGCCCATCTGGTAGAGCAACTCGGGACTCGGCTCGACCTGTTCCCGGCACTGCGAGCAGATGCGGCGCACCAGTCGTTGAGCCAAGATGGCTTCGACGGTGGCCGTAATCAGAAAGGTGGGGACCCCCATGTCCTTCAGCCGGGTAATGGTGCTGGGAGCATCGTTGGTGTGCAGCGTGCTGAACACCATGTGGCCGGTCAGCGAGGCCTGCACGGCGATCTCGGCCGTTTCCACATCGCGGATCTCGCCCACCAGAATCCGGTCGGGGTCCTGGCGCAAAATGCTGCGGAGGCAGTGAGCGAACGTGTTGCCGATTTCCGGGTCGATCGGTATCTGCACGATTCCGTCGATGTCGTACTCGACCGGATCTTCGGTGGTGATCAACTTGTCTTCGATCCGATTCAGTTCCGACAGCGCGGAATAGAGTGTCGTGGTCTTGCCCGAGCCGGTCGGGCCGGTCACCAGCACGATCCCGTTCGGCTTGGCAATCACCTGGCGGAACTGTTCAAGCGTTTCCTCGTTCATGCCGACCTTGGTCAAGTCGAGCGACACCACCGACCGATCGAGCACCCGCATCACCACACTCTCGCCGAACAGCGTCGGCAACACGCTGACTCGCAGATCGACGGGGTGGCCGCCGACCGAGAGTTCGATCCGGCCGTCTTGAGGCAACCGGCGCTCGGCGATGTCGAGGTTGGCCATCACTTTGATGCGGGTCGTGATCGCGAAAGCCAGATGCCGTGGGGGCGGGACCATTTCATACAGCACGCCGTCGGCTTTGATGCGGATGCGGAATTCTTCCTCGAACGGCTCGAAGTGAATGTCGCTGGCGTGGTCCTTGATCGCCAACAGCAGCACCATGTTGAGCAGCTTGCGGACCGGAGCGCTGTCGGCCAGCGCCTCGGCGCTCGTCAGGTCGATCGGCCCCTCCGCCGTCAACGCCTCGATCTGCTTCTTCAAGTCCTCGTCTTCTTCGATCTCGCGAATCACCGACTCGACACTCTGAGCCTCCGAGTCATAGAAGCGGTCGAGACATTGCTGGATTTCCCGGTCGGTGGCCACCACCAGGCGGATGTCGTAGCCCAGGAACGTGCGCAGTTCGTCGGCCACCGTGAGTTTTTCCGGGTGAGCCGTGGCGACCGTCAGGACGTTGTCCTCGAAATGGACCGGGATCACCCGATAGAGCTGGGCCATCGCTTCGGTAACCAGGTCCAACGTCTGCGGCCGCAGCGGCGCGTCGGCCAAATGGATCACTTGCAAGTTGAACTGCTCGGCCAGCGCTTGCGCCAGTTGCTCGTCGGTGATCAGCCCCATGTCTTCGGCGATCTTGCCGAGTTGCTCTCCGGGCTGCTGCCGTTGCTCTTCCAGCACCACCTCGAGCTGGTGCTCGTCGATGAAGCCCAAGTCGGTCAGAATCTGTCCTATGCGGCGTACGGCCATGATGTATCAGTCTGGAGTCTGGAGTCGCAAATCTCAAATTTCAAATCTCAAATCTCAAATCTCAAATCTCAAATCTCAAATCTCAAATTTCAAATCTCTTCTCAAATTTCAAATTTCAAATCTCAAATCTCTTCTCACATCTCAAATCTGCTCCTAAAGTGTCTCCGCGTCGATGACGTCTTCGTCGGCGCCGCCCTCCATCATCGCCATCTGCCGCTTGGCTCGCACGATGCGCTGCGACAGATCGTCGGGACGGTGCGACTTGGCCAGCACGTCTTCCTGAGTCGCCAGGCCGTCTCGCCACAAGTTGAACAGGGCGTCATCCATCAATTGCATGCCGAATTTGGCGCCGGTCTGGATGGCCGAGTTGATGCGGAAGGTCTTGTTTTCCCGAATCAGGTTGGCGATGCCCGGCGTGACGACCAGCGTCTCGAATGCGGCCACCCGGCCCCCGCCGATCTTGGGCACCAGTGTCTGAGCGACGACGCCGATCAGCGCGACCGACAACTGAGTCCGGATCTGGTCCTGCAAGTTGCCGGGAAACGCATCGATGATCCGGTTGACGGTTCCTTGAGCACTGTTGGTGTGCAACGTGGCAAACACCACGTGCCCCGTCTCGGCCGCCGTGATGGCCGCTTCGATCGTTTCCAAGTCTCGCATTTCGCCCACCAGGATCACGTCGGGATCTTGCCGCAACGCCCGCCGGATCGCCTCGGCGAAACTGGGAACGTCGACGCCGATCTCCCGCTGATTGATGGTCGATTTCTTGTGGTAGTGGAAAAACTCGATCGGATCCTCGATGGTGATGATGTGATGGTCGACCGTCTCATTGATATGGTTGACCAGGCTGGCCAGCGTGGTGCTCTTGCCCGAACCGGTCGGTCCGGTCACCAGGAAGAGTCCGCGAGGCCGAAAGACGAGCTTGACGACCGACTCGGGAAGCCCCAACTGCTCGGGCTGGAGCATGGTCGTGGGAATCTGCCGCAACACCATGGCGATGTTGCCGCGCTGCTTGAAAATGGAAACGCGGAACCGAGCCAGGTCGTGGAAGGCGAATCCGAAGTCGGACGTTCCCTTCTCCTGCAACTCCCGCTGACACCGCTCCGGAGAGATCGCCTTCATCAGAGCGACGGTGTCCTCCGGCTCGAGTACCTTCGTCTCCAGTCGCCGCAATCGCCCGTGGATGCGAAACACGGGCGGCTGTCCGACGGTAATGTGAATGTCGCTGGCGCCCTGCTTCACGCAGGCATGCAGCAACTTGTCGATCAGAATCTGCTGTGCCATGAGTCAGTGGGTGTCCGGTTTTACCAAGGTTCCAGACCGCCCCCCGGCCGTCGACCGGACTCGCCGATCCACCGCGCCGAACCGCAGTCCGCTCTGAATGTGAAGAGCCGAACGGCTTCCATCTAGAAGTCGCGCGCGCACCCGCTGTGGCAGCCCATTATTGGGCCGACCACACTTGGCGGCCAAATCGACCGCCTCCGGCGGCCCCTCCGGCCGCCGGTCGGCTCCTCCCGAGCCCTGCCGGGTCCGAGCGTCCTTCGCCCGCCCAACAGCCCGCTCAAGCCGCCAAGTCTTCGGCCTCCGACCGCTTGGCCACTCGATAGACCTCCTCCAGCGAAGTCAACCCCTGCATCACCTTATACAGCCCATCCCGATAGAGGGTTCTCATCCCCTCTTTGACCGCCAGGTCGCGAATCTGCGTCGTGGTGGCGTTTTGGTAGACGAGCTGCCGGATTCCCGGGGAAACCTGCATGATTTCGAAAATGGCCATCCGGCCACGAAAACCTTTTTTCTGACAGTAGGAACAGCCTTTGCCTCGAGCGAACGTGGCATTCTTGGCCATCTCGGCCGTAATCCCGGCATCCTCCAACACACTCTGAGGCGGCTTGTAGGACTGCTTGCACCGAGTGCAAATCACACGCACCAACCGCTGAGCCATCACCGCGATCACACTGCTGGCAACCAGGTAACCGGGAACACCCATGTCAATCATGCGTGTTACAGCGCTAGGCGCATCGTTCGTATGGAGTGTACTAAAAACTAAGTGTCCTGTCAAAGATGCTTGAATTCCCATCTGAGCCGTCTCGGTATCGCGCATTTCTCCCACCAGGATGATGTTGGGGGCCTGGCGTAGCATGGAGCGGATGATGCGAGCGAAATCGAGCCCGATGCTGTGTTTGACTTCCACTTGGTTGATGCCGGCCAGGTAGTACTCGACCGGGTCTTCGGCCGTGATGATCTTGCGGTCGGGGCGATTGAGGGCATTCAGGCAGGCGTAGAGGGTGGTCGTCTTCCCCGATCCGGTGGGTCCGGTCACCAAGATGATACCGTTGGGGCGGCGGATCAGCGATTGGAACAGGCGAAAATTCTCGTCGTCCAGCCCCAGTTGCCGAAGGCCGATCTTGATGTTGTCCTTGTCCAGGATTCGCATTACCACCGATTGTCCGTGGTTGGTGGGAATCACGCTGACTCGCAAATCGAGCTCTTTTTCTCCCACCGTCACCTTGATGCGCCCGTCCTGAGGCCGCCGTCGCTCGGCGATATCGAGTCGTGAGAGGATTTTGATGCGCGAGAGGATGGCGCCCAGCAGTCTCCGCGGCGGACTGTCTCGCTCAATCAACACGCCGTCGATCCGATAGCGGATGCGAATCCGATCCTCGAACGGTTCGATGTGAATGTCGGATGCTCGCAATTGCACGGCTTCCTGGATCATCAACTGGACCAGCCGCACAATTGGGGCACTGCTCTCGTCGACCGATTCGGTCTCGGACGAGGTATCCTCTTCGGTCGCCGTGAAATCGATGGCCGTGTCGGTAAACTCCTGCAGCATCGAGTCGGCCGATTCACCTTCGATCTGCCCGTAATAGCGGTTGATGGCTTCCAGAATGGCCTCGCGGGGGGCAATCGCGGTCACCACTCGCCGATTGAGAATGAACCGCAACTTCTCCACGGTTTCGATATCGAACGGGTCGGTCACGATCACCTTCAGGGCGTCTTCTTCTTCGGCCAACGGGAGGATCACGTTTTCCCGGGCCACCGATTCGGGTACCAGCTCCACTACTTCTTCGGGGATGCGGACTTCGGACAGGTCGACGTATTCCAATCCGTTGAATTCGGCCAGCGCCTTGGCGACTTCGGCTCCCGTGGCGTAGTCGAGTTTGACCAGGGCGTCGGCGATCGGCATGTCCTGGTCTCGTGAGAGCTGCTCGGCCTCCCGCAACTGCTCGCGACTCACCGTCCCCTGGCGGATCAACAATTCCGTAAAGTCTCGATTCGGCGTCATCATAGATAACTTCCCACCCATTGGTGTCCCGACAGATGGCCGGGCTTTGGCACGAGGTTGCTACTTGTTCGGCTTGCCGGGCGGCGGCGTCGTCACGGGAGAGGAGAGTCGCGCCCGGGCGTACTCATCCTTATCTTGGACTACCTGCGTCCTGGTTGTCAATTATCCTGGCCTGAACGAGACTCGAATTGCAGGCGAAAACGGGTCCGCAGGGACGGCGTGCCGCCCCGTATGCGGTCCGGGCCGGACGAAGGAGTACCGCATGTTTCGGACTTTCGACCACACCGCCGACGTCGGTATCGAAGCCGAAGCCGACTCGCGGGAGGAGCTGTTCGCGGAAATGGCCCGAGCTCTTTTTTCGCTTATCGTGGAGCGGCCGGAGGCGATCGAGCCGCTCCGGCAGGTGACGGTCGAGCTGCCGCCGGACGACGACGACTATTTGCTGTTCGACTGGCTCAACGAGTTGCTTTTCCGGTTCGACACCGACCGCCTGGTATTCGGCCGTTTCGAAGTCCGCCTGGACGAGAGCGGATTGCACGGGACGGTCGCCGGTGAACCGCTCGATCCGGCTCGCCATCAACTCGGACACGAAGTCAAGGCGATCACCTATCATGAATTGCGGCTTTGGGAAGAAAACGGCCGCTGGAAGGCTCGAGTGATTGTCGACATTTGACCGAGCCCGACATGGACTGCGCACAGGAGAGGGTTAGCGGTGGGAAGTGGCAGATTTCATGGTCCGCTCGAGCAACTGAGCGAGTGTGTGTGGCGGATTCCCAAGTCGTACAAAGAGGGAATGCGCGTGGACGGCTTGATTTTCGCCGACGAGAACCTGATCGAACAGATCCGCAACGATCAGGCGCCGGAGCAAGTGGCCAACGTGGCGTTTCTGCCGGGCATTCAATATGCCAGTCTGGCCATGCCCGACATTCATTGGGGATATGGTTTTTGCATTGGCGGCGTCTGCGCGACCGATCCCGAGGAGGGTGGCGTGATTTCGCCCGGTGGCGTCGGATACGACATCAACTGCGGCGTCCGGCTGATGCGGTCCAATCTGTTTATCGACGAGGTTCGGCCGCATCTGGGGCAACTGATGGATACCTTGTTCGCCAACGTGCCGGCCGGCGTCGGCCAAGGCGGCAAGTACCATTTCAATCGCAAAGAGCTGCGACAGTTGATGGGCCAGGGCGTTCCCTATCTCAAGCGGCGCGAGTTGGCCACCGATGGCGACATCGCTCATACCGAAGCTCGAGGATGTCTTCCGGGAGCGGACCCCGATGCTGTGAGCGACCGGGCACTCGACCGGGGCGCCAAGCAGTGCGGCACGTTGGGTTCGGGCAACCACTTTCTGGAAGTCCAAATGGTCGACCGGATCTTCGACCCGCAGGCGGCTCGTGCGATGGGGCTCGAGGAAGGCATGGTCTGCGTGATGGTCCATTCGGGTTCGCGCGGCTTGGGCTACCAGGTCTGCGACGATGCGCTCAGGCAACTGCGCCACGTGCCTCGCAAGTACGGCATCGAACTCCCCGATCGCCAACTCGTGTGCGCTCCCGTACTCAGCGACGAGGGCAAGCGCTATTTGGGAGCCATGCGAGCGGCCGCCAACTTCGCCTGGTGCAACCGTCAACTCCTGATGTGGCAGGCTCGCGAATCATTCGCTCAAGTGTTCGGCCGGAGCTGGCGCGACATGCAGATGAACCTCGTCTACGATGTGGCTCACAACATCGCCAAGTTCGAAGAGCACGAAGTGGCCGGAATTCGGAAGCGGGTGTGGGTGCATCGCAAGGGGGCCACGCGCGCCTTTCCGCCTCACCATCCCGAAGTCCCCGAAGTCTACCGCGCGATCGGACAGCCGGTGTTGATTCCCGGCGATATGGGGCGAGCCAGTTGGGTGTTGGTCGGGCAGGAGGGGAGCATGAGTCAATCGTTCGGTACGGCGTGCCATGGTGCCGGCCGGGTCCTGAGCCGCAAAGCCGCCGTCAAGCTGGCTCAAGGAAGAAGGATCGATCAGGAGCTGGCCGATCGCGGTGTGCTGGCTCGTGCCCGCAGTTGGCGAGGACTGGCCGAGGAGCAGCCCGATGCGTACAAGGACGTCGATCTGGTGGTCGAAGTGGTCGATCGAGCTCATCTGGCCAAGAAAGTGGCTCGCATGAGACCGATCGGCGTGGTGAAAGGATGAGCCGGCACACCGTGCACGCTTTCCAGTCTCACGCGGGCTGCGCCTGCCAGGCGGGAGGCGGGAGGCGGGAGGCTGTAGAGAGAGAGAGAGAGAGAGTAAGTGGCGACGGCAAGCGATAAGATCACGCGGACACGGCGCGTCGACAACGCAAAGCAGGACTCTGACGGAATCGTGTCAGTGACTCGTACGTGTCATATCCTCGCATCGCGCGAGCGACCGTGTTGCTGGAGTCGCCGCCGCTGGCTGGCGACCACGGCGCTCGCCGCCGCCGTACTGCCTCGGGGAAGCCGGGCCCAGGCAACGTCCGAACCGGCCGAGGATCCCCTGATCTGGGACGGACATTGTCACCTTTCGAGCATGCCCGGCCGGTCGCCTCGAGAAAAGATGAAGGCCCTGATCGCCGTCGCCGATCGCTTCGGCATCCAGCGCCTGGTTTGTTTCATGGGGTGGCCGTTCGCCGTCGACCCCACTCCCGATGAGCTGCGACGGCAGAACGAGCAGGTCGCCGAGGCGATCTCGGCGGCTCCCGAGCGGGCACTCGGCTACGTCTATGTCAACCCTCGACACGTCGATGCCAGTCTCGCGGAAATCGACCGTTGGATCGGTAACGGCCCCATGGTGGGCGTGAAGTTGTGGGTGGCCGTCCGCTGCCGCGATGGGAGACTCGATCCGATCGTCGATCGAGTCGCCCACTATGACGGTGTGATTTTCCAGCACACATGGATCAAGACCGGCGGCAACCTGTCCGGCGAATCGACTCCCGACGACCTGGTCGCACTCGCGCGGCGTCATCCGCAAGCCCGGTTCATCTGCGGTCATGCCGGTGGCAACTGGGAGTTGGGAATCCGCGCCGTGCGTCCCCAGGCCAACATCTCGGTCGAATTGGCCGGATCGGAACCGACTCGAGGATTCACCGAGATGGCGGTGCGGGAGTTGGGGGCCGAGCGGGTGATCTACGGTAGCGATGCCGCCGGCCGTTCCTTCGCCTCGCAATTGGCCAAAGTGATCGATGCCCCCTTGAGTCGCCAGCAGCGCCGAGCCATCCTCCGTGGGAATCTCCGCAGAATGCTGGCCGACATCCTGCGCCGCCGTGAACCCAAGCCGGAGAGGCCATGAGTTTCGCCCTACCCGTCGTCGATGTGAACGTCCACGTCTTTCCCTGGCCGTTCCGCCACCTCCCGGCTTCGTCCCCTCGCCAACTCGCCAGGGAACTTCGTGCCCAAACGGTTCGAACAGCCTGGGTCGGTTCGTTCGAGTCGGTGTTGCATCGCGATATCGACGGCGTCAATCGCCGCCTGACCGACGTGTGTCGCGATCACGGCAGCCAGGCCCCGACCAAGGAACAGACCGTCTGGCTTCCCTTCGGCACCGTCCACCCCGGACTACCGGACTGGCGGGAGGACCTGCGCCGCTGCCACGAGCAGTATCGCATGAAGGGCATCCGCCTCTATCCGAACTACCACCAGTACCGCCTGGACAGCCGGCCGGCCCGGGAGCTCCTTACCGAGTGTGCTCGGCGAGGGCTGATCGTGCAGATCGTGTTGTCACTCGAGGATACGCGGACGCAGCACCCCCTGGTGCGCGTCTCGCCCGTCGATCCGCAATCGCTGATGCCGGCGGTCCAGCGTTTACCCCGGTTGCCGATCGTGCTGCTGAACTCGTTCCGCGAAACGCCGACGGGCAAGCTGGAGTCGCTCTGCCGGGCCGGACGGGTCTACGTCGAACTGGCGACACTGGAGCGAGCTGCCGGATTGGAGCGACTGCTGACCACCATCCCCGCTGATCGGATCTGCTACGGCTCCAACGTTCCGCTCTATTATCCCTCGGCCGCCAGGCTGAAGTTGAACTCGGCCCAGATCGGCCAACTGCAGCGGAAACAGATCGCCTCCGAGAATGCGGAATCGTTGTTGCGGACGGGAAGGAATGGAAAATGAAAAATGGAAAATGGGAGTGCCGGGATAAACCGGCCTGAAATAGGGATTGAAAGTGTCCTACGAAGAAGAGTTAGCCACTAGCTTCGGCCTCGCAAGGAGGGCGACATGCGGTAACGCATGCCGTCTAAGCGTCCGGACCGAGGGAAGTGCAGGCCAGCCAT
>JALSIV010000326.1 GCA_026989685.1 Pirellulaceae bacterium
CATTGAGCTGACAACCGCCTGCCCGACACGTACGGACGGGCAAGGCGAAACGGGGAGCGTTCGATATCGACCGGTTACTTGTCGACCAAAGGACAAAGCGATGAGCGGTTGGACTGGCAAAGCGTTGCACGTCGACTTGACTCGACAGGAATGTCGCGTCGAAGAGATTCCCGCCGAGTGGCTCCGGCAGTACTGGGGCGGTCGGGGACTGGCCGATCGATACCTCTATGACCTGATGGACCCTCAAGTCGATCCTCTGTCGCCCGACAACGTGCTGATCTTCGCCACCGGCCCCCTGACGGGAACATCCGCGCCCTGCGGGGCACGTTACATGGTGGTCACCAAAGGCGTACTGACCAACGCCGTCACCACCTCCAATTCGGGAGGCCATTTCGGTCCCGAACTCAAATTCGCCGGGTACGACTTGGTGATCATTCGCGGAAAGGCGGCCGCACCCTCATATCTGTTCATTTACGACGATCGCATCGAGATCCGGTCGGCCGAGTCGTACTGGGGCAAGACGGTCAGTGAAACCGAGGATGGCCTGCGGCGGGAACTGGGGATCCCGAACCTGCGCGTGGCCTGCATCGGCCCCGCTGGCGAGAAGCTGGTGCGTTTCGCCTGCATCATGAACGACAAGCACCGGGCGGCCGGCCGAAGTGGCGTGGGCGCCGTCATGGGATCGAAGAATCTCAAGGCGATCGCCGTGCGGGGAACCGGCCATGTTTCCATTGCCGATCCGCAGGCGTTTCTGCAATCGGTCGCCGCGATGAACGAACAAATGGCTGATAACCCGGGACGCAAGTCCTTCTCCGAACAGGGAACGGCGGCCGTCATCGACTTGACCAATGCCTATGGCGGCCTGCCGACTCGCAACTTCCAGCAGGGACAGTTCGAGTACGCCGAGAATCTCAATGGGAACGCCATCCGCGAGACACGGTTGGTCGCCAACAAAGCTTGTTTCGCCTGCACGATCGCTTGCGGCCGCGTCACCAAGCTCGACGGAGCCGCCGACAAGTACCTGGTCAACATGCATCCTCGCAACTGGAAGATGGCGGGAGAGGGCCCGGAATACGAAAACGCCTGGTCGCTGGGAGCCGACTGCGGCATCGGCGATCTGGATGCCGTGATCAAAGCCAACTGGCTGTGCAACGACCTGGGGCTCGACCCGATCTCGATGGGCGCCACGCTGGCAGCCGCCATGGAACTCTACGAAAAAGGAGTGATCACCGACCAGCAGGTCGAAATACCTCTCCGCTTCGGATCCGCAGAAGCCCTGGTGCGGATGGTGGAAGCCACCGGCTATCGCGAAGGGTTCGGCGACGAACTGGCGGAAGGTTCGAAGATCATGAGCGAAAAACTGGGGCACCCGGAAGTCTTCATGGGAGTCAAAGGGCAGGAGTTTCCCGCCTACGAGCCGCGAGGCTTCCAGGGCATGGGCGTGGCTTACGCCACATGCAATCGAGGCGCCTGCCACTTGCGAGCCTGGACCCCGGGTCTGGAAACCCAAGAGGGCGTCGATCCCCACGCGCCCGAAGGGAAAGGCGAGTGGGTCGCTCACGAACAAAACCGCACCACCGCTCATGATGCCACCGGTATATGCCTGTTCGTGGGAGCCGCCGGCGGACCGCTGGAGACGTTCATCCCCTGCGTCGCCGCGGCGACCGGCATGGACGTCACCCTGGACGACGCCGTGACGGTCGGCGAGCGGACGTGGAACCTCGAACGCCTCTGGAATCTCAAGGCCGGACACAGCCGAGCCACCGACAACCTACCCCGACGGCTGCTCGAGGAAACCTTCAAGGAAGGGCCGTCGGCCGGAGTCGTCGTCCATCTCGATGTGATGCTCGATGAGTACTATCGGACACGGCAATGGACGGCCGACGGGATCCCCACTTCCGAAAAACTGGCCGAGCTGGGACTCGACCAGCTATGACGAACTCCCGCGCCTCCAGACGCCAGACTTCAGGCTTCAGACTCCAGACTACAAACTCCAGACTCCCCCTCACGGAGCCCAACCATGCGATACGTGATCATCGGCGGTGGTCCGGCCGCCACCAACGCCATGGAGACCATTCGCCAGTTCGACTCCGACGGTTCGATCGCGCTGGTCAGCGACGAACCCGCTCATTCGCGGATGGCGCTCCCGTATTGGCTCAACGGCAAGATCTCGCGTGAGCAGACCCTCACGGCCGATGACGACTCCCTCGCGCGACTCCGTGTCGAATCCCATGTGGGCCGCCGCGCCGTACAGCTCGACCTCGACCAGCGGCGAGTGGTGCTCGATGGCGGGGACGCCCTGGAATTCGACAAGTTGTTCCTAGCCACCGGCTCGTCGCCAGTGACGCCTCCCATCGAGGGTATCGACCATCCGGACGTGCAGACCATGTGGACCTTGAGCGATGTGGAGAAGTGCCTTGAGCGATTCTCCGACCTGGCGTGTCCCCGGATCGCATTCATCGGCGCCGGTTTCGTCGGCATGATCCTCGTCGGCGCTCTGGCGCATCGCCAGTGCAAGCTGACGGTGATCGAGCAGGCCGACCAGATCCTCCCTCGCATGCTCGACGCCGCCTCGGCCTCGCAAGCCGAAAACTGGCTCGCCACACGTGATGTCGATGTCGTCACCGGTGCTCAGGTCGTACGCATCAGCGTCTGCGAGGGCAATGACAAGCACCTGGAACTGGCCGACGGGAGCAAGATCACGGCCGACCTGGTCGTGTTGGCCACGGGCGTGCGGCCCAATCTTCGATTGGTGGAGGGAACCGCCATACGAACCGACCAGGGGATCGTGGTCGACGATCATCTGCGAACGAGCGTCGACAGCGTTTACGCCGGCGGCGATGTGGCTCAAGGACCTTCCCTGTACGGCGACACGCCCGCCGTCCACGCCATCCAGCCCACCGCCGTCGATCACGGGCGCGTCGCCGGCGCCAACATGGCGGGAGCCGACGTCGCTTACCCGGGTAGTCTGCTGATGAACGTGGTCGATGTCTGCGGATTGCAGTGCGTCAGTTACGGCAATTGGCAGTCGGGCGATGACGAAGTCGTGATCGACAACTCGCGCGACTTCATCTATCGCCGACTGGTGTTCCGCGGGGATCATCTGGTCGGGGCACTGTTCGTCGGTCGCCCGCACGAAGTGGGTATGCTCAACGACATCGGTATGGTCAAGGGCATCCTGCAGACGCGCCCGGCCCTGGGGAGCTGGAAGGAGTACCTCAAGCAGAACCCGTTCGACGTGCGCCGCCCCTATATCGCGCTCAAAGTTCCCGAAAGATTGGTGTCGACAACGTTGTTGGGACGTCCCAGCCAGCCTCGGCAGTACCGCCACGGCAATGCCGAGCCGCAGTCGACCAACACTCCGGCCCACCGGTGGCTGCTCGATGCGGTCCGCCCTTCGTAAACCCGAGTCTGAGACGATGCGCGTCCACGTCAAGCTGATGGGAACCCTGAAATCGCGCGGCGCCGACGGGCCGCTGGAGTTGCCCGACGGGTCGACGATCCTCGATCTCTTGCAGCAGCTTCAGATTCTCCCCGAGTCGGTGCAGACATGTACTGTCAACGGAAAGTTCGAACACGACCGGCAGCGGCGTCTGCAAGACGGCGACGAACTGACGTTGTTGCCGCCTGTCGGCGGCGGCTAGACGGTCGTCCCTAGCGGCCGGTGCGCTGCTACACTGGTGCTCACGGATTCACCGGTTCGCGTCCCCCATTCCCTTCCCCGCCATCGATGACATGCCGCTGCGAATTCTACTTGTATGCACCGCCATGCTCGGGTTGTTCGACTCGACAACCAATCAGGTCTCTGCCGGCCGGTCCGCCGACATCGTTTTGCGAGGCGGCACGGTACTGACCATGACGAACCATCCGCGGGCGGCGCAAGCCGTCGCCATCCGCGGCGACCGGATCGTGTGGGTCGGCAGCGAAACCGAAGTCGGCGACTGGATCGGCCGGAACACGCGGGTCATCGAGCTGAACGGCCGTACGGTGATGCCCGGTTTCATCGAATCGCACGGCCATTTCCTCGGGCTGGGCGAATCGCTGATGACCGTCGACCTGACCGGCGCCGCCGATTACGAGGAGGTGGTTCGTCGAGTGGCTCGAGCGGTAAAGCGAGCCGACAAAGGCACGTGGATCATCGGCCGTGGATGGCACCAGGAAAAGTGGCGGCGTCCCCCTTCACCTCACGTCGAAGGCTACCCGGTGCACGACGCGCTCTCCCGCATATCGCCCGACAACCCAGTACTGCTGACGCATGCGACCGGCCACATGTGTCTGGCCAACGAGGCCGCTATGAAGCTGGCGGGGATGACTCGCGCGACTCCCGACCCCGAAGGAGGAGCCATCCTTCGGACGAAAGACGGTGCTCCGACCGGCGTCTTTCGCGAAAACGCCATGGGACCGCTGTACACGGCCTATCAGCAGGCACGATCGAAGATGCCGGCCGAGCAGCGTCAGGCAGAGCGCCTGGAGGCGATTCGGCTTGCCGGAGAGGAGTGCGTGCGGCACGGAGTGACCACCTTTCACGACGCGGGTGTCGGCTTCGACACCGTAGACACCTATCGTAAACTGGCGCTCGAAAACCGGCTTCCGCTGCGGCTCTACGTGATGCTCAATGCGGGCAATCCCGAGCTGGCCCGGCGAATGAAAGAGTATCGGACCATCGGTCTGGGCAAACACTTTCTTACTGTGCGAGCGGTCAAGCGGATGGCCGACGGCGCGTTGGGATCGCACGGCGCTTGGATGCTGGAACCCTACGAGGACCTCCCCGCCAGTACCGGCCATCAGACCCTTACCCGCCGCTCGCTGGAAGAAACCGCGCGACTGTGCCTCGAGTACGATTATCAGCTCTGTGTGCATGCCATCGGCGATCGAGCCAACCGCGAAGTGCTCGACGTGTTTGAACAAGCCTTCGGGCAGTCCAACAATGGGCGGCAACTCCGTTGGCGCATCGAACATGCTCAGCATCTGTCGCTCCGAGACATTCCCCGCTTTGCCGAACTGGGGATCGTCGCTTCGATGCAGGGGTGCCATGCGACGTCCGACGGACCGTTCGTCGTCACGCGACTGGGGCCGCGCCGCGCTCGAGAAGGCGCTTATGCTTGGCGGCGGCTGATCGACGCGGGAGCCATCATCGCCAATGGAACCGACGTGCCGGTGGAGCCGATCGATCCTCTGGCCTGCCTTTATGCCAGCGTAACCCGGAAACTCGCCAATGGCGTGGCCTTCTTCCCCGAGCAGTGCATGACTCGTCGCGAGGCACTCGAATCGTATACCACGGGCGGCGCTTACGCGGCGTTTGAAGAACGGGACAAGGGGGCGCTCGAGCCAGGCAAACTCGCCGATCTGGTCGTCCTTTCAGACAATCCCCTGACCTGTCCGACGGAACAGATTCCCCGTCTGTCGGTGGAAATGACCTTGATCGGCGGCCAAGTCGTTTACCAGAAAAGCCCGTGACATTGTTGCGACCTCCTCGTGCCCACCATCCCCTCGCCATCGCGTTTTCCCGTGACGACCAACCCTGCCACCCGTGACGAACTGGCTGCCGACTACTTCGAGCAACTCCAGCACGAACCCTATCCCGTGCAGGAAGAAGCGTTGCTGGCCTGGTTCACGTCCGAGCAGGGAGTGCTGGTCTGTGCCCCCACCGGAACGGGAAAGACGCTGATCGCCGAAGCTGCCGTGTTCGAAGCGCTCCATCGCGGCACGGTGGTCTACTACACCACGCCCCTGATCGCCCTGACCGAACAGAAATTCGCCGACCTGCAAGAATCGGCCGAGCGTTGGGGGTTCTCTGCCGAAGATGTCGGGCTGATCACGGGAAATCGCCGCGTTCGTCCCGAGGCGTCGGTGCGCGTGGTGGTCGCCGAGATTCTGTTCAACCGACTGCTGCGGCCCGACCTGTTCCCGATGGACGACGTCCACGCCGTGGTGATGGACGAATTCCATAGTTTCAACGACCCCGAGCGGGGGATCGTCTGGGAATTCACCCTCGGCCTGTTGCCGGATCACGTGCGCTTGCTGCTGCTTTCGGCCACCGTGGGAAATGCGTTCGAGTTTTGCCAGTGGATGAAGCGCACCCATGAGCGGGATCTGGAGTTGGTCCAGAGCGATCAGCGGAAGATTCCGCTCACGTTTCAGTGGATCGGCGAACAACTGCTCAATGAATTCATCGAGGAGATCGCCGCCGGCGACGACGAGACGCGCAAAGTACCGGCACTGATCTTCTGCTTCAACCGAGACATGTGCTGGAACGTGGCGGAACAGCTCAAGGGCAAATCGCTGATCGATGAGGATCGCAGGAAGGAACTGATCGCCGAATTGGAACGGGAGGATTGGTCCGAAGGAGCCGGCCCCAAGCTGCGGCAGTTGCTGCTGCGCGGTGTGGGAGTCCATCATGCCGGCATTCTGCCTCGGTACAAGCGCATCGTGGAGCGGTTGTTCCAGCGAAAGCTGCTCGCCGTGACCGTCTGCACGGAGACGCTGGCCGCAGGAATCAACTTGCCCGCACGGAGCGTTGTACTCCCTTCGCTGATGAAAGGACCGCCGACTCGCAAAAGACTGATCGAACCGAGTTCGGCCCATCAGATCTTCGGCCGCGCCGGGCGTCCCCAGTATGACACGCAAGGGTATGTCTTCGCGCTGGCTCACGAAGACGACGTGCGCATCGAACGCTGGCGCAAGAAATACGACCAGATCCCCGACGATACCAAGGACCCCGGTCTGCGCAAGGCCAAAAAGGCCCTGAAAAAGAAGATGCCGAAGCGGCGGACGACCGAGCAGTACTGGACCGAGGCTCAGTTCGAACAGTTGCGGCAGGCGGCACCGGCCAGACTCGAAAGTCAAGGACCGCTCCCCTGGCGGCTGCTGGCCCATATCCTCGACGCCTCGCCGGAGGTCCCTCCCATCCGCAAACTCGTTGGCAAGAGGTTGTTGGCTCCCAAGCAACTCGAGGCGGCTCAGGTCGACCTCACCGGCATGCTGCTCACGCTCCATCGTGCCGGCTACGTCTCGCTGTCCCCGCCACCTCCGCTGGCTGGGGCAAACGAAACCGAGCCGGATCCGGCGAACTACAACCCGCAGTCGGCCGAGCCGACCGAACGTCTGTCGTTGCTCCTGAACCTGCGTGGAGTCAATCCGCTGTTCGGCGCCTTCGTGGCCGGCCATCTCGGCGCCGCCGACGAGTCCGAGCGGCTGCTGGCGCTCGAGGCGATCCTGGAAATGCCGATCCCGGTCGCGCGGCTGCTGCGCGTCCCGCCGCCGGACGAACTTCCCCCGGGGCCTCTGGCCACGACGCGGCTCGACGTACAACTGCTGAAGCTGGGGTTGGCCACGCCCGCCGAGTTGGGGCAGGCCGCCGAAGACGAGGAAGAAGAGAGTGGGCCGCCGCTGCCGTGGGACGAGCGCCCGCGCCGACTGACCCTCGCCGATAAACTGCTGCGGTTGTTCCATGTCGATTTCCCTCACGTCGACGTGAAGATCGTGCCGGTGTGGGCGGCCGGTGAATTACTGGAATTCGGAGGCGACTTCAACAAGTTCATCGTCGCTCACCGGCTGCAAAAGCAGGAGGGAATCGTGTTCCGCCATTTGCTCCGGCTGATCCTGCTGGCCAGAGAATTCCAGCAACTGCCTCCCGGCGACGTCGATCCCGACGAGTGGCGCCGTGAACTCGAATCGATCATTTCGCGGCTGACCGAGACGTGCCTGCAAGTCGATTCGCTGAGCACCGAACGGATGCTGGCTGAGAGCGAGGAAGAAGACGAGGAAGCCTGACCGATGATGATCGTTACCGCCGCGGCAGCGCGAGGCCTGCAACTTGCCGACTGGGTCATCGTCGGCGTCTATGCGATGTCGACGATCGGCCTGGGGCTCTGGTTCGCGCGAAAGCAGAAGAGTACTCAAGAGTACTTTATCGGCAGCGGAAACATGAACTGGCTGCTGATCGGCGTTTCGCTGTTCGCCACGCTCCTCAGCACGATCACCTACCTTTCGACACCCGGAGAGATCATCGGCAAGGGCCCGGCCGATCTGGTCAAGCTCCTTTCGCTCCCGATCGTCTATCTGGTCGTCGGATATGTTTTGCTCCCGGTCTACATGCGACAGCGAGTCACCAGTGCCTACGAATTGCTGGAATCCAAACTGGGACTGAGTACGCGGCTACTGGGCGTCGCCATGTTTCTGGCCTTGCGATTGGTGTGGATGTCGGTGCTGATCTATATGGCTGCCAAGGCGATGGTGGTGATGATGGGAGTGAAAGAGAGCTCCATTCCCTGGATCGTGGTGGCGACCGGTGCCGTGTCGATCGTCTACACGTCGCTGGGCGGCTTGCGGGCGGTGGTGATTACCGACCTGGTACAAACCGTGCTGCTGTTCGGCGGAGCCCTGCTGGTGCTGGCGATTGCCACGGTCGATGCGGGCGGACTGCATTGGATTCCCACCGAGTGGCATCCGCAGTGGGACACTCAGCCGGTCTACAGTTTCGACCCCCGCACGCGGATTACCATGGTGGGGTCTCTGCTGAGCCTGGGGACTTGGTTCATCTGCACGTCGGGAGGCGACCAGGTTTCGATTCAGCGGTTCATGGCGACCAAGGACGCTCGCGCGGCCCGGCGGAGCTTCGCCACGCAATTGGTGGTCAATGCCACCGTCACGTTGACGCTGGGACTGGTCGGCCTGGCATTACTCTACTTCTACCAAAACAATGCTCATCTGCTGCCGAAAGATTTCTCGCTGCGAGCCGACGCCGACGACGTATTTCCCATGTTCATCGCCTACCAGCTCCCTGCCGGCGTCTCGGGATTCGTCGTGGCCGCCATGTTCGCGGCCGGCATGTCCAGCATCGATTCGGGAGTCAACTCGATCACGGCCGTTGTCGTCACCGATCTGCTCGACCGGTTCGACATCCGCCCGCGTACCGAACGTGGCCACGTCTGGTTGGCTCGAGGCCTGGCCGTCGCCGTGGGCACGATCGTGGTGGTCGGCAGCCTCCAAGTCGGAAGTATCGAGGGGAATTTCTTCGCCGTCACCAACAAGACGGTGAACCTGCTGGTGCCTTCGATCTTTTGCCTCTTCTTTTTCGCTCTGTTCGTTCCGTTCGCCAACAAACCGGGCGTGTGGATCGGCTGGTTTTTCGGAGTGACGACTGCCGCGCTGATCGCCTTCTCGGGCGAAATCTTCGGGTTCTACGAGATCGTCGACGGTCGCACGAACGAGGTGATCGACAAACTGGCTCCGGTCAGCTTCCAATGGACCGGGCCGGCGTCTTTGGCGGTCAATCTGATCGTGGGGACCATCGCCTGCCGACTGTTCCATGTGGGGAAGCGAGTGCCGACTCGAGTATAAGCACCAGCAGCGCCGCTGAACTCGACGATACCGAGTGAGCGACCGGAGCACGTCTCCTATTTGCGGTTTTTCAACCGGGCGATCACCGATCGATTGGCCGGAGGAAAGCGGGCAGGATCGAGTTCACGGCGAGCAAGCCACTGGAACGGAGGTCGAGGATTCTCCTCCGGTCGGCAGAGTCGACACTCGATGAAAGAAAGACGCAGCTCGCCGAACTCATACCTGTGGCGAACCGTTTCCAAGCACCGGACGGGAGTCACTTCAAGGCCCGTTTCCTCGCGGCACTCGCGCGCAGCCGCGGCTTCGGCCGTCTCGCCGGGCTGTTGCTTGCCGCCGGGAAACTCGCAGTAGCCGTCCAACTCGCCCGTCCCTTCCCGCCGGCCCACCAGCACTTTCTCTTGGTCGAGAACAACGGCGATGGCGATCCGGCGCGGGGACGAGTGGGAACGCGACGGAGACATGGCACCCGATCCGTGTTCGAGGAAGCCGACGTGTGATCGGGTGGACGTCTAGCCGGTCGCATCCTTGAGCCGGTCGAGCATACGACCGGGCGAACCCATCATGTGATATCCCGCGTCGACGTGGATGATGTCTCCGGTGATACCGCTCGACATATCCGACAGCAAAAACGCGCCGATGCGGCCGACTTCATCGTGAGTCACATTGCGACCCAGCGGGGCGATCTGCTCGTACAGCTTGAGCATATCGCCGACACCGGCCGCCGTGCCGGCGAGGGTCTTGAGCGGTCCGGCACTCAAAGCGTTGACCTTCACACCCTGCGGCCCCAAGTCATAGGCCAGATAGCGCGTGGTGGCATCCAGGGCCGCTTTGCAAATGCCCATGACGTTATATCCGGGAACACATTTCTCGCCGCCGAAATAGGTCATGCAGCAGACGCTGGCCCCTTCGGCGAACAGATCCTTGGCTGCACAAGCGACGGCGATCAGGCTATAGACACTGACGTCCATCGCCAACTGGAATCCCGCCCGGCTGGTGTCGATCGTGTCTCGCCGCAAATCGTCGCGGTCGGCGAAAGCGATCGAGTGCAGCAGGAAGTCGATCGTCCCGAACTCCTGCCGCGCCTTTTCCATGAACGAAGCAATCTCCTCGTCGTTCTGCACATTCAGCGGCATGAGGAACCCGATCTTGTCGTCGTATCCTTCCAGGCACTTCTCCACGCGCCGCCGGTTCCGCTGCCGGTCGTCGTCGGGCCGGTCGGGGAGGTGTGAGAACCCGCAGGTACCACCCTCGTTCATGATCGTCTTGGCAATCGCCCAGGCAATGGAGCGGTCATTGGCCACGCCGAGGATCAGTCCCTTTTTTCCGGTGAACATACCCATCGAGGATTTTCCTCCCTGTTTGGCTGACGATTCGAGTCGGCTGGTGCAGCGGCCGGAGGACCCGAACGCGCGTGGGCCGGCTTCCAACCCGTTGAACTGAGACAGCCGATCTGTTTCACTGACTTCGGAAGAGACCGCCTGTCGGCGGGGCCCGTCCCCACCGCTCGGCGCGTTTCCCCCAGCCGGCAATCGTAGGAAAGATAGGGCGGAGTGATAAGTAGGCGTCCCGCCCACGGTCGGTATTGCACAGGGTGGCTGCATGGAAAAGGGTGAAACCAGGCAAGCGCAATTTGCGGACGGCCTATGGAGTTTGCTGGACGTAGCCGACGACGAATCGGCTCTACTGCAGTCGGCCGTGGAACGCCTGGCCGTCGAATTGAGGGCTCGTACCGTGGCCTTGGTGGTCAACGATCACGGTTCGTGGCAGGCCGTCGCCCTGGCCGGTTCGGCCGAAACCCTACCCTATCCGCTGCTGGAGCGTGCTGCGGAAAGAGAACAGGACGAGCGGGATGGCCCGTGGTGGGTCTGCCCCTTGGGACGATCGAGTCTGCTGCTGGCGTTGCGCTGTGCGGACAGCCCACCGGCCATGGGGGCACTTGGCCGAGAAATCGCCGACACCTTGTACCGCGTGTGGCGTCACTGCAAGGAGGACGCGGAAACTCGAATGCAAGGGATCCTCGATCTGGCCGCTCACTGGCAATCGACGCTCGACATGGATGAACTGCTGGAGCGAATGGCCGTCACTTCGACGAAACTGGTCGGGGCCGAACGGGCAAGCATCTTTCTCTGGGACCGTGCCAACCGGGAACTGGTGGCCCATCCGGCACTGGGTGTGCCTGGCGGCGAGCTGCGGATTCCCGAAGATACCGGCGTGGTGGGGCGCGTGATACGGACCGGCCAGGTGCTGCGCGTCGACCCTAGCGAGAGCGAGCAGGTCGACCGGCGCGTCGATGTGAAACTCCGTTTTCACACCCGCAGTTTGCTGTGCGCACCACTCCATGATGCTCGAGGCCGCATCATCGGCGCCTTCGAGGTCATCAACAAGGAGGGAGCGAATGGGCGATTCTCCGTTGAGGATGAAGAAACACTGGTGGAATTGGCTCGCCATGCCTCGCTGGCACTCGATACGACTCAGGCCTACCAGCGAATCGTGCAATCACGCAATCGCCTGGTCGACGAACTGGCCGATTCGGTTCGGCTGATCGGGAACTGTCCCGCCATCTGCGCCTTGCGGGAGACGCTTCAGCGGATCGCCCAAGTCGACTTGACCGTGCTGATTCAAGGAGAAAGCGGTACCGGCAAGGAAGTGGTCGCCCGCATCCTGCACTTCAGCGGCTCACGTCGCGACGGACCGTTTATCGCCGTCAACTCGGGGGCTCTGGCCGAAAACCTGATGGAAAGCGAGTTGTTCGGGCACGAAAAAGGAGCCTTCACCGGCGCGGATGAGGCCAAAGCGGGGAAGTTCGAGCAGGCGTCGGGCGGTACGCTGTTTCTGGACGAAATCGGCGAACTGAGCGAAGCGGGACAGGTCAAGCTGCTGCGGGTGTTGGAACAGCGCGTGGTCACTCGGGTCGGCGGTAAAGAGGAGATCCCGGTCGATGTGCGCGTCGTCGCCGCCACCAATCGGGATCTGGCCGAACGGG
>JALSIV010000327.1 GCA_026989685.1 Pirellulaceae bacterium
CACCAGGTTCTCCATCCCCGCCAACTGCTGCGGATCCTCCGCATGCTCCTCCAACAGGAAGTACCGCATCCGAGGCCGGTACGCGGCCAACTCGGCCGGGCGAACGGAGGATCGAATGATGTACGACCAGCGCGTGAAAGCTCAGCGGGACTACCGGTGGGCGATCGAGACTGCCCGCGCGCCTGTGGCGTATCCCTGGCAGCAGAATCCGGCTATGTCCTATCCGCGTGGCATTCGCTTTGTGCTCACAACCCAGCCCGGTCCACCCACCTTGCCCACTCCCCCTCGATTCTCTTGTCTCGAAGGTCCCCCAGCCCATAGACTGCCGCGCCAATGCCGCAGTTACCATTGCGCGGCAAGAAAGGTCCCTCTCTCCACTGAGCCCTTGGAACCAGAACCATGTCGCATCGATCACGCGTTTTCAGCCCGCTGCTTGCCCGCCGCGCCGCCTGGACTCTGGTATTGGCAGCCGTTGCCTTGTCGAGTCTGCCCCAGCCGCATGCTGAAGGAGCGGATGCTCAGTGGATCTGGACCAACCGTCACCAGACGGGACACGTTCCCCATCGCGCGACCTGCTACTTCCGCAAGTCGTTTTCGGTTCGCAGGCCCGGAGAAGCCAGACTCACGATCGCTGCGGACGACGCCTACGAGGTCTATCTGAACGGCCGCAAGGTCGGCAGTGGGCGTCACACGCGTCACACGGACAAGTACGATCTCAAGGGCAAGCTGATCCGAGGCCGCAACACGCTGGCCGTGAAGGTCGTCAACGAAAGCGGCTCGACGGCCGCGTTGATGGCCCAGTTGATGGTCCGCGACGGCGGGCGATGGCGGTCTTATTCCACCGATGATTCGTGGAAGACGTCGACTCAACCGCTGCCGCTGTGGCAGAGTACGTTCTACAGCGATGCTCTCTGGGAGACGGCGGTCGAGCTTGGCCACTTCGGTGAAACGGCACCGTGGGACCGGGCCGAAAACGTGGCCAAGGACGATGTGGGAGGTGGCGAGCGGTTTTCGATCGTGGAAGGATTCGCCATCGAACGAGTCCTTGGAAACGATGTCACGGGCTCGCTGATTGCCATGACCTTCGATGAGTTCGGGCACTTGATCGTGTCGCGCGAAGGACACGGATTGCTGCGCATCAAGGACACCGATGGGGACGACATTCCCGATCAGGTAAACATGTATTGCGATCGCGTCAAGAATTGCCAGGGAATCTTGGCGCTCAACGGCGACGTGTTCGTCACGGGAGATGGACCGGACGGCGCTGCGCTCTATCGATTGCAAGATGTTGATCGGGACGGGAAGCTCGAGAAGGTGACAGCCCTGATCCGCTTCGAAGGAAGCAGTTCCGAGCATGGTGCTCACGGTCTGGCTCTGGGCCCCGACGGCCTGATCTACGTGGTTGTCGGCAATCACGCGAAAATGGAAACGAAACCGGCGTTTACCAGCCCTTACCGGAATCCCTATGAAGGTGACTTGGTGCCTCGCTACGAAGACCCCGGTGGCCATGCCAAGGGCGTGCGCGCTCCGGGAGGCGTGGTGCTGCGAACGGATGTGGAAGGAACGACCGTCCAGGTGTTCGCCGGCGGGATGCGCAATGTGTACGACCTGGCGTTCAACAAGCAGGGAGATTTGTTCGTCCACGAAAGCGACATGGAATCAGATCTGGGCATGACCTGGTATCGGCCGACTCAAGTCTTTCACGTCACGGCGGGAGCCGACTTGGGATGGCGCAGCGGCTGGGCCAAGTGGCCGGCGTACTACATGGACGCCTGCCCGCCACTCGTTTCCACAGGCAGGGGTTCACCCACCGGGTGCGTCGTCTACGAACACACCGTTTTTCCTCGAGACTATCACGGCGCGCTGTTCTTGGGTGACTGGTCGGAAGGTCGGATTCTGGCAGTGCGACTTCAACCCCAGGGGAGTACGTACCGTGCGACGACGGAAGTATTCCTCAAGGGGCAGCCACTCAATGTGACCGACTTGGACGTCGGCCCCACGGGAGCCTTGTACTTCGTAACGGGTGGCCGCGGTACTCGTGGCGGAATCTACCGCGTCCGTTGGACCGGGCCCACTTCCCCCGACGCGCAACGCAAGAGCAAGGGCATCGCCGCCGTGATTCGACAACGTCAACCGTCGGCCGCGTGGGCCCGCCAGATGGTGGCGCAACAAAAGGAATCGTTGGGTACCCAATGGGATCGACTCGTACCCGGTGTCGCGACGACCCGTCAGAACCAAATCGGTTATCGGACCCGCGCCATGCAACTCATGCAGTGGTACGGTCCCTTGCCTCAACCCGAGTTGCTGAAAGAACTGGCTGACGAATCCAACGAAGAAATCCGCGCGTGGGCCGCCAAACTGATGGGCTGGAACATCCGCGAACCCAACATCGAGCAACTGGTCGACCTGTTGGGTGACCGAGAATCGCTCGTACGGCGTGCGGCCTGCGAGGCGTTGCTTCATGCGAGCGAGCCTCCTCCGGCAGACACCGTCCTCCCGCTGCTCGCCGCAGAAGACCGACTGGAAATGACCGCCGCTCGACGGCTGCTCGAGCGGATTCCCGTCGACCAATGGCGAGCCGAGGTGATCCGGCACAACGATCTGCGAATCTTCCTCGTCGGCTCTCTGGCTCTGGTAATCGCCGCCCCCGATCGCGAAGACGGTCTCGCGATATTGCAGCAGTGCCGTGAACGGATGCAGCACTTCATCAGCGACCGCGATTTCCTGGACATGTTGCGGCTGATGCAAGTCACTATCGAACGTTGTGAACTGGCGCCCCAGCAGTTGGCCGACTTGGGAACCGTGCTATCCGAAGAGTTCCCCACCGGGAACGCTCATTTGAACCGCGAACTGATGAAGCTGCTGGCATTCCTGGGAGCGGACGAGTTTCTCGATCGGGCGTTGGATTACCTCGAAAGCGATGTTGAACTTGCCGAGCGCATCCATGTCGCCATGCTGCTTCGGTTCGTGCCCAAGGGGTGGACACCGGAGAAGCGGTTGCGCGTCCTGAGTTTCCTTGAAAATGCCCAGAAGGAGAAGGCTGGAGGCAGCTACACCCTCTATCTGATCCACGCCACGCGAGACTTCGCCAAACAGTTCGGTCCGGAAACGGCCAGGGCGGTGATTCTCCAAGGCGACCGGATGCCCAATGCGGCGCTCGGCGCGCTGTATACGCTGGGACACGACATCGACCCCGAGATCCACGAAGCACTGGTTGCGCTCGACGAGAAACTGGCCGGACGAAACGACGACTCGGCACAGCGACTGCGAGTCGGAATCGTGGCCGTGCTCGCTCAAAGCGGCGACGCGCAGTCTCACGCCTATCTGCGGAAGGTGTGGGAGGAGGACCCCTCACGGAGGAATATTGTGGCGTTGGGCCTCAGTTCCTCTCCCGACGGCGAGAACTGGAGCTACCTCGTCCGCAGCATTCCCATCCTGGAAGGCGCGGCATTGCGCCAAGTGTTGCGCCGACTGCGAACCGTCCCGCTCGCGCCCGAAGAAGGCGAGTACTATCGTCACGTCATCCTGGCCGGACTGCGGTTGGGGGAGACGGGAGCCGCCGACGCGGCGTCGCTGCTGGCGTACTGGACGGGCGAAGAGCGTTCCTCGAGCGGCGAAGGCGCCGAGCGGATGAAACCCTGGCAGCAGTGGTTCCGGAAAACCTATCCCGATGGCGGCACCCCCGTTCTGCCGCAAAGCACGGCCAAAACCAAGTGGAAGCTCGATGCCCTGCTGGAGTACCTGGAAGGCGAAGGGAAAGAGAAGGCCGTCGCCGCTCGAGGATCGATCGTGTTCCGCAAAGCCAATTGCGCGAAGTGCCACCAGTTCGACGGTCGCGGCGAACCGTTCGGCCCCGACCTGACAACCGTCGCCAAACGGTTCACCCGGCGCGAAGTACTGGAATCGATCCTGTTTCCCTCTCACGTCATCTCGTCGCAATATCAGGGCAAGCGCGTCCGTTTGGTCGACGGCCGCGTCCTCACGGGGTTGCTGGTGCCCGCCGGCGACGACGAAGTAGCGCTGATCCAGGCCGACGGCTCACGATTGACGTTTTCCGAAGACGATATTGAGGAATCGGCTCCCTCCAAGATCTCGCCGATGCCTGCCGGCTTGCTCGAGGATCTCTCGCTGGAGGAAGTCAACGACTTGATGGCCTACCTGTTGCGAGTACCCGAAGCGAGAATCTCGCGGGCTCCCCGGAAATAACCGACCCGGACAGCATGGCGGACAAAACCACCTGTCCGAGTCGGTACCGGGGCGGGGCACAGGACTCGCTAAGAGGCTGTCACAAAACTCCATGCCGCAAGCAACACGCCCGAGGCCGGGAAGCGGCTCGGCGGGTTTTGTTACAGGCTCTAAAAGGTTGTCAGCAGAGCTGCAACTCTCCTTGGCACTGGTCGACGAACGATGTGTCACTTTGACGAATCTGAAAGCGACTCACCAGCTTTCCGAGCATTTCGGCCTGGGCGCCCAGTTCCTCGCTACTAGAAGCCATTTCCTCGCTGCTGGCCGCCGATTCCTCGACAATCGAAGCGACTTGAGAGATCGCTGAGGATACTTCCGTCGCACTGGACGCCTGCTCTCCCGTCGCCGCGGCGATCTGGGAGATCATCTCCGCGGTCGTTTCGACGCCCTCGATGATCTGCTCCAATACGTCTCCCGTCATGGCACTCAGTTGGGCACCATCCTCGACTCGCTGGCTCGACTCCCGAATGAGATTCGTGATTTCATTGGCAGCTTCACTCGATCGTTCGGCCAACTTCCGCACTTCTTCGGCCACGACGGCAAAGCCCATTCCGTGCTCGCCGGCTCGAGCGGCTTCGATGGCGGCGTTGAGCGCAAGCAGGTTGGTCTGGCCGGCAATCTCGGAAATGACCTGGATGATCCGTTCGATCTCTTCGGAAGACCGGGTGATCCGCTCCATCGCCTCGATCGACTTTTGCACGGCTTCTCCACCGTTCTTGGCCAAGACGCGAGTCGACTCGGCCGTATCGGCTGCTCGGCCGGCGCTCTCCTTGACCGTGTTGACGCTTCGAGCCAACTCGTCGATAGCGGCACTCATCTTCAAGTAATCGTCCGTCAACTTGACGAACTCCGCTAACAACTTCCGCTGCTCCTGAAGACTCTTACGGACCTCTGGAGTCGGCGCCGGCGGAATGACCGTTGTCGTTCCAGTCTTCGGGTTCAGCACGGCCTGGCCACCGTTGGTCAGCGCGTCGAGCGTCTGCAACATCAGAGAACGCGTTTTCTGGTAGGGCACGTCGAAACCCTGTGTGACCAGCAGGATCTCCTTCATGTGGCGCTGGTTCAACATTCGTTGCCGACCAGCAAGATTGATCACGACAGCATCCGTACGTTGAGACCTCAGCGTCATTACCGTGTAAAGAAGTATGCCACCGAGTGCCAGAATCAAGAACAGAGGTACGCTCGTCAGTTTGGTGCCCACACTGAGCCGTCCCAGCAGTGAAGCGCCCCATCGTCGATTCCCGCTCTCTGACCGGTTGCCAGCCTGCCCTTCGCGTCGTGGTGTCGTCATCGTTTGCCCCTTCTCGGTCATCGGTTGCATTCGCCCTCCGGTCGACCAATCCACGTCCTCCCTGTCATCACATCGTGTTGCGAAAATGTAGGCCATGTTTGCAACGCATCCGACGAGCCAGATGAGTCGGATCGTGTGCCCGCGCGCCCGGAGTCGATCAGACGTGATCAGTGTGTCAAAGCCGGACACTATTACTGGGCGGAATGGACTCAACTCGAATGTCAGGGCTTCGTAAACAGAAGTAGTGGGCGACCGTATGAGACAAACAGATGAAAAATAGCGACTTGTCGACCATAATGTCCGCTTTGTCCCGCACATTTGGCAAACGCGGCATCATCGGCGCTGATTTGTGCTCTTTTCGCCCAAAAAATCGCAAGAGCGGTCCCCAACCGCGTCCATGCCGAAACAGAACCGGAGACGCCGCCGCCCGGCGGGCCCTGCGAAGAATCGGTCGCTACGGACGACGGTCCCAACGGTACCAGCGCAGGCTCAACCAGAACCAGACCGCACTGGAAGTCGCCATGAAAATGGCCGAGGGCCAGCCGCCATCCGCCGTGTTCATGATGAGTGACATGCACGATGCAGAGGAGTCTTGGGAGAGATCCTACGCATCCTGGGAATCATCGGTCCGGTTTGAGTGTAATCGTCATGGGGCGGTCCGATTCGGGAGCCGAACCCGCTATCCGCAACCCGTTGTCGACTACCGTCAATACGAAGGGCTTTCCACTTTGCGGCTCCACCAGGTACTCCGGACTGGCCATCCGTTCGGCAAGCTGAGCGGTAGACATGGGAAACGAGCCGTTCTCCGCCTTGTAAACCAACGCGGCTGCCGCAGTAACCGCCATCCGACATCGGGTCACCGCCTCCACTTGTCGCAGGTAGAGTTGCCGCATGTTGATGAAGTGGTGGACCACCCAAATCTCGCCAAGGCGCCGGCCGATCACTCCAGGAGCCAGGTCGGCCGGTTTGCCCGCTTGCTGCTTGAGCTTGTCGAGATCTCGATAGAGCTGATCGATCTGCCGCAGGACATCTTCGTGGCTGGAAGATCTCAGTGCGGCAACACCTCGATCATACCACTGGTTGATCATCTTCAACGACTCATTGAAATCGATGGGCATGGCGAACGCCCATGTCGGAAGCGGATTCACATCGGGAGAATAGTGGCCCGGCGACTGAGCACACCGAGCGGCAAGCTGAGCGATTTCCAGTGCTGACCAGCGAGTCGCCCGATCGAGAACTTCGCCGAGCCGCGGAGCGATCGGACTGACGACCAGTCCCTCGAACAGCCGCCTGGCCTGGTCACCGGCAAGCCGCCCATCTTCCAGCAGTCTCCGCGCGGCCTCGGCCGACCATAGCGCCACCTCGTAGCCGATGCTCAGTTCGATGGCGGTCTCTCGCTGGAGCAGATACCAGCCGATGCGCTGGCAAGCCAAAGCATCGTCGACAGCCGGCTCGACTTCTCCGCTCCCCAGGTGCAACATCGCTCTGATCGCGAACATGCGCCCCAAGTACTTCATCTCAATGATGCCATATAGCGGCGTTCGAATCATGCTCGGCTGCGCCTGACCCACATAGGGCTGCCGAAACCGGCTGCGTTTCAATTGCCTGGCTGCATACTCCAGTTGCCGCCCGTTGCGCGCCAACAGCGCGGCCACAGTGGGACGCTGCGATGGTTTCCAGGGAGCCACCGGGCCCGCCAACAGCGACGCCGTCTCGCTGCGTCCCCGCGGCGACGCCAATCGAGGCATTCGAGCACCTCCGCGTTCCGAGAAATCGAACGCCATCGGACTGAAAAATGCCTCGCGGTCGGCAGGCTGGACGATCTGAGGGTCCAGCATCTCCCACAGAACCACTGCGAAGTTGTCACCGGGGTCCACTCCGTCCATCTGCGCGCGACTCACTGCGCCGAGATAATCGACGTAGCCGGATTCGTCGAGCGGCTCCGTGATACGAGTGGTCTCCTTGGCAATCCGCACGTTGTCGTTCTTGGCGACAGCGGTGTTTCCGGTAGATGAGCCGTCCTTGGAGGGCCGGCAACCGATGACGGTGAAGATGAGTACAACTGCGCCGACGATCGGCGCACATCGGCTGAAAAAAGACTGTTGCATGGTCGCTCCCTTTTTTCCACGATGCATCGACTCCCCCAGCCTACCGAATCGGGCAGCTCGAGCGAACTCCTTATGGCAATTCATCCACGTCCGGTTCGGCCATGTTGTCACGGCTTTCGGGAGCAAGGCGCTCGTCCACCGCCGTAATTTGGCAGTTCGGCAGAGTTCTTTGTGCGCCGGAGGACTCGACTCGCGGCGGTACTGCGGCGTGCCGGCCCGAAGTCGATCACCACCGGCTTCCGTCGGCCGGCGTCTTGCCACCGTCTGTTAGTTTATCTCACACATGCGCCGTTCGTCGGCCTGCCGGTGCGTGTATAATCGGCACGTGGCCAAAGCCGCCACCGGACATATCACCTCGTCAATGTTGCCACGATCATGGTTGATAGCTCGAACCAGGCACTTTTGCTGCAATCTCGCAGGATTCTCATCATCGGCGGGCTGCTGCTCGCATATTTTCTCGTCGATCTGGCGATCCCTTTCACTTTTGAATTCAGAACACCCCACGCCGCGGTTGCTTTGCTGGGACTGTGTGCGGGGCAACTCACGCTGATCGCCATCTGGGCGGCGCTGGCTCCCGGCAGCGTTCTGCTCCGTCTCCCGTGGGCATTGTCGCTCGGCACGCTGATGTGGTACGGACTCATTCTGGGCAACCACCTGCGAGCGGCGTTATCGGCGAGTGTATTCGGTATGCGCGGTCGGTTCTTTGAACCGTGGCTATTGCAGCGTCCCGAAGCGCTGACACTCGGCGTGATGGTGCTCATCAGCGTGACGCTACTCCAAGTCCCCTTTTGGCTGATGAATCTGGTGTTCCGTTGGAAACTGGTCTGGGCCGAGGATCCCCACGGTCTCGAGCGTCATCAGTTCAGCCTGCGTCACCTCATCGCGGGCACGATCCTGTTCGCGATCCTGCTGGCAATCGGTCGGGAGATCCTGCCCAAATCGGGTAAGCTGGAACTGATTTCCGATGCGGAATTATGGCAGTTGTTCTCGGTAGTGCTGGCGGGCGCCACGGCGCTGGTCTCCCTTCCGGCGGTGACTCTGATCGTCGCGGAGTCCCGCCACCGCCTGACGCTCGGGCTGGGATGGATAATCTACATGTTGCTTTTGTCGCTTGCCGAGTATTCGCTGCTTGTTTTCTTCGGCGGAAGCCCGCCCCCGTCGCGACGACTCGAGGTGCAGTTGACGATCGTGCTACTCCACTTCACCCACGGCGGGAGCGTCATCATCAGTTTGCTGGTGCTCGCTTTCGCCGGACTGCGATTGGCGCGGCCACGGCGAACGCCGGCGATGGGGCCTCCGGGGACAAACTGAGCCGGGATTGCTTGCATCACGGTCCGCGGCGTCCTAATCTGACGGATCGGGCGGGACAGCGCAGGTCTCGCATAGCTCAGACATTCGTTCCAAGGACCACCGCATGGCAGGCCGTTCCACCGACCTTACGGATCGTCGACCCTGGTATTCGGGAATCACGGGCTATCAGTGGCTCGTGCTTGTGATCGCCTCCCTGGGATGGGTGTTCGACGTGTTCGAAGGCCAGGTGTTCGTGGCCTCGATGCGGGATGCCATGCCGGCACTGTTGGGCGTTGAGGCCGACCATGCCAGCGTATCGCAGTGGAACGATCGAGCGTTTGCCAGTTTCTTGCTGGGAGGCGCATTGGGTGGCGTCCTGTTCGGCATCGTCGCCGACCGCATCGGCCGATCCAAGACGATGGTGATCACCATCCTGTTTTATTCGCTGTTCACCTGCGTCACAGCGTTCGCTCAGACTCCCTGGCAGATCGTGCTGTTGCGATTCTTCGTGGCGATGGGAGTCGGCGGCGAGTGGGCGGTGGCGTCGGCGATGGTGGCCGAGGTGATGCCGACTCGGTCGCGGCCGGTCATGAGCAGCATCTTCCACGGCAGCAGCGTGTTCGGCACGTTGATGGCGGCGGCGGTCGGGGCATTGGTTATCGGCAATGAAGCGCTGGGAGAAAATGCCTGGCGGTGGGGCTTTGCCATCGGTGCCGTTCCCGCTCTGCTCACGGTATGGGTCCGCTGGAAGCTGCGGGAGCCGGATGAGTGGGTGCGCGCCAAAGACCGAGCGAAAACGGACTCGGAAGCTCAGGTGGGACGCCTATGGGACCTGCTGGCGCCGCCTCACCTGCGGAACACCCTGGTCGGCGTGACGCTGGCATCGATCGGCTTGGTCACGTTCTGGGGAGTCCACATTTACGGCAAGAATGCGTGGCTCCGACAGGCTCAGACGACCGCGCTGCACTCCGAAAACGTGCCACGAATCCCTCCCAGCGACAAGGATGCCAAGGTGGCCTACAAGAAACAACGGGCGGCCGCTTTGGCCAAGCATCGCAGCCGTATCAAACGAGCGGAAATGCTCAGCATGACGTTCAACACCATCGGCGGCGGGCTGGGACTGATCCTGTTCGGCCCGATCGCCATCCGCTGGGGACGCCGCAAGACGTTCATCTTCTACCATGCGGTCGCCTTCCTGATGGTGCTCGTGCTGTTCCAATTCCTCATTCCCCGCAACCCGCCCGCCTGGCAGCTCGCCCTGGCTCTGCCTGTCTTCGGCTTCTTCACGCTGGGAATGCACGCCGGCTATGCGGTCTATTTCCCCGAACTCTATCCGACTCGGCTGCGCGGAACCGGCTCGGGTTTCTGTTTCAACATGGGACGTCTGGCCACGGCCGCCGCGTTCGTCGGATTCGGCATGGTCACCATCACCGACGAGCGCAAGGCCGTACTGCTGGCGCCCCTGTACCTGGTGGGTGTCGCCGTCGTACTGTTGGCGAGGGAAACTCAGGGACAAGACCTGCCGGAATGACACACTGGTGTCATTCCGCGATGAGAATCGCCGCGATCAGCGGCAATCCCAGTGGATCTGGTCGATCTTGGCCGCCAAGATGAAATCGTTCTCGCTCAGCCCGCCGATGGCGTGCGTCCACAGCTCGATGGCGACCTGGCGGTATCGCGTCAAATGCAGATCGGGATGGTGGCCGTCCTGTTCGGCGATGGCCGCGACCTGATTGAAGAAGTCGATGGCCGCCATGAAATTGGCCGCCGTCCACTCCTTGCGGATCCGCTGACCATCTTCCGTGAGGCTCCATCCCCCAAGCCGCTCGAGCTGCTGGAGTGCTTCTTCGCGCGTCGCCGGATCGACGCCTCCTTCGCACGGCTTGCACTTTTTCTTCACCAGCGAATCGGCCGATTCGATATCCATGGTCGTTTCCTCCCGTCTCTCCACCGTAGAACCGATGATCGAACCTTAGTGCATGGTACTCGACGGGCAGCGAGGAACCAAGCCGCGCCGGTACGCCGTTCACCGGCCGTTTGCGGGTGGTCAGGCCCGCTCGGTCCATTCTCGGCGAATCCGCACGGCAACCAGCGGATCGACCATGGCAGCCGTGGCGATCTGCACGGTTTCGGCTCCCGCTTCGAGGTAATCCCGCAGGTGGGAAGTTCGAGAAATGCCACCCACGCCGATCAGTCGAATCGGGAGTTGCCGCCGGGCGATCCGCCGCGCGAATGTGCGGGTCTGCTCGAGCGAGGCCCGGCGTGTCGCCTCGCCGCAGATGCCGCGTCGAGCTCCATCGAACAACCAGGAGCCGTCTGCCTGACGAACGCGAGTCGCCACGCTGTTGGTCATGGCCAGACCGTCGACGACCGAACCGAACTGGTCCAGCAGCGCGTCTGCCAGGCTGTCTTGGGTAACGTGGCCGATCTTGAGAATCAGCGGTGTCTTCCCGACGGCGTCACGAATGCGCCGAGCCACGATTCCGGCGCTGGGGGGATCGGTGTAGAGCTGCCCATCGCAAGTATCGACGTTGGGGCAGGAAAAATTGGCTTCGACCGCGTGAGCGCCGCTATCGACAGCCCACCTGGCACATCGAGCGTAGTCGTCGGCGACTTCCTCGATCGTCCAGCCGGGCTGGACGGTAGCGACCACCGACACGACAAGCAGTTGTCCCGGTTCGAGCTTCTCGCGAGTCTGCTCGACGTCGCGCCTCCACACGTCCGGCTCGGCGCTGGGCATGCCGAACGACACGGCCCAGCTCCCCTCCATCGACACCATGGCCGGCAATTCGTCTTCCGTGCCCTCAAGCGGCCCCGTTTTCACGGGAACCAAATTGGGCAGGGGATAGCAGGGATGCCGCCGGCTGCGCACCGTCTTATAGGTGAGGACATCGAACCCGAGTCGCGCGTAGTAGAGGACCCACCGGCCGTTGAGCAGAGGGCCGGCCGGGATGCCGATGGGAGATCTGACTTCCAAACCGAGGAACTTCCAGTTTCCGAGGATGGGCGGCACGTCGACATCGACCGGATCGGGAGCATGCGCGTAATTCCAGTCGTAATCTCTTGTGGGATCATAGCGAGGCAGCGTGTCGGCCATGGCAAATCAAGCGCTCGGCGTCATGTCCTGTGGGGCCTGCTTGCCATCCGATCGAGCTCGCAGCGCTTTCACTTCGCGCTGCAATTCGCGGATTTCGCGCTGGAGTTCTCGGCGTTCGGCCTCGCTCTGCTGAAGTCGCTGCTGGAGGATCCGCAGAGCCGCCTGGTAGCGATCGAGGCTCTTCTCCAGCAGGGCCCGGCGGCGCGAATCGGTTCCCGCGGTATCCTCTTTCGTGGCGGCGACGGCGGGGTTGGGCCGCCGTTTCGAGTCGTCGGCCAAC
>JALSIV010000328.1 GCA_026989685.1 Pirellulaceae bacterium
GTACCTACCTTGGTCGGTGACGTTTCCCATCTTTCTGGGCGGTTTGGCTTACGGCTACGTGGAGTATCGATCGAGGCGGCGCAGGGACAGTGAAGATCGGCACCGGGCGACCATCCACCGCGGATTGTTATTTGCATCGGGAATCGTGGCGGGCGAGGCGCTGATGGGAATTCTCACAGCGGTGTTGATGGTCTTCCGATTGCCGCTTCCCTTGTTGGAAGGGAACCTGAAGCAACTGCCGGCCGTGCTGGCCGACTCCTGGTCGCTGGCCGCGTTGCTGGGCATGACAGCGTGGATGGCCGTGGTGGCACTGGGGAAACAGCGTGCCGGTTGAATAAGAGGCTGGCACGAAACTCCATGCTCCAAGCAACACTCCCGAGGCCGAAAAGCGGCGCGGCGGGCTTTGTTAGAGGCTCTAAGAGGCTGTCACAAAACTCCATGCCGCAAGCAACACACCCGAGGCCGGAAAGCGGCGCGGCGGGTTTTGTTACAGGCTCTAAGACTCGCCGTTTCGCGACCGCCCGTTGTCCGGCGTTGAACTCTCTGAGATGATGCGGCAACAGGCGCCCGGCGGTAGTCGCCGTCGCGTCGGCGACGCTGGCGTTGTTTTCCCCTTGGGGTGGGAGTCTTGCCATGAACGACCGTGCTTCGAGTCCGTCGTCGTTGTCGTTGGAGGCCTTTGTTCGCACGCTCCAGATCATTATCGGCGCTCTTTGCAGCGGCATCGTGTTGTTTCTTGCGATGGTATTTTCCCTGGCGAGGAACGAACCGGTTCCAGGCGGGATGCTGTCGATGGTCGGCGTCGGCATTGCCGTTGCTGCCGTAGCCTCGGCATTCGTCCTTCCGGGGATCGTCGTCGCTCAGCATCGCCGCCGGATCGTCGAGAAGGAGAAAGCCGATGGAGGCGATCGGTCGCTCGAACGTCGATTGCTGGATGCGTATCAGGTCAAGCTCATCATGGCCGGTGCGTTGCTGGAAGGAGCGGCGCTGCTCAACGTGGTCGTGTTTTTGCTGGAAGGGCAATGGTACAACGTGGCGATCGGTCTGCTGTTGGCTACCGGCATCGCCCTGCTGTTCCCCACCCGGTCCCGTCTCGATCACTGGATCGAAGAGCAGAAACGGTGGATGGACAACGAGCGGGCGATGCAGCGGTCACCCTGACAAGGGCTTCGCCGCGCGGTTGGCAGGATGTAGGCTGTAGGCGAGAATTGGGCGCCTGGGAGCGGTACCGATGGGACGGCGCCGACCGATAGGGCAATCCGAATGCCGGGTCTCGTCTTTGTCGCCGGAAGGTTGCGAGGCGGCACGGCAAACCCACAGGGAATCGGGACAACGAAAGGATCCATGGGATGAACGATACGGCACCGAGACTGATCCGGAGCGTTGGTGTGTGGCTGGTCGCCAGCTTGACGGCCTTGGTGGCCACGGCCGACGAAGGGATGTGGCTGTTCAATGCGCTTCCCAAAGACTACTTGAAGCAGAAGTATGGCTTTGAACCGACCGACGCCTGGGCGGACCATGTGATGAAGTCGAGTGTCCGATTCAACGTGGGAGGTTCGGCATCGTTCATTTCCAGCACGGGGTTGGTGCTCACCAACCACCACGTCGGTTCGGACACGCTTCACAAGTTGTCGACGGCCGAGCACAATTATGCCGAGGATGGTTTCTACGCCAAAACGCTGAAGGACGAGATTCCGGCTCCCGATCTGGAACTCAATCAACTGGTGGCCATCGTGGATGTGACGGATCGAGTCAAGTCGGCTGTGAAGAAGGGAATGTCGGCCGCCGAGGCCCTAAAGGCCCGCCGAGCCGTGATTGCGCAAATCGAAAAGGAATCGAAGGACGCGACCGGACTACGTAGTGACGTGGTAACGCTCTATGGTGGCGGCCGTTATCACCTGTATCGCTACAAGCGGTACACCGACGTGCGCTTGGTATGGGCGCCGGAAGCGGCCATTGCGTTTTTCGGTGGCGACGCCGACAACTTCGAATATCCTCGCTATTGCCTGGATGCTTGTATCTTCCGCGTCTACGAGAACGGTAAGCCGGCGAAGATCGAACACTTTCTCAAATGGTCCACCGATGGCGTTCGGGAGAAGGAGCTGGTGTTCGTGTCGGGCAATCCCGGACGGACCAGTCGCATCTCCACGCTGGCGGCGCTCAAGCATCAGCGCGACGTCCGCCTGCCGTATGTGCTCAACTTCATCCGCCGCCGCGAGATCATGTTGCAGCAGTTCGGGCTGGAGGGGGTCGAGCAGGAGCGGCGGGCCAAAGACGGCCTGTTCGGCATCCAGAACAGCCGCAAGGCGCTGGGTGGCATGTTGCAAGGACTGCAGGATCCTCGATTGATGCAGAGGAAGGCCGAGGAAGAACAGAAGTTGCTGGCGGCCGTCGATCGCGATCCACGGCTGTCGGAAGCTCGAGCCGCATGGGAGCAAATCGCCCGGCTCCAGAAGCGCCGGACGGCACTGCAGGGGAAAGGCGTCTCTCTCAACACTCGGCTGTTCCGCATCGCTCAGACACTGGTGCAGATGGCGGCCGAGGACCAAAAGCCCAACGCCGAGCGGCTCCCCGAGTTCCGCGATTCGGGGCGCGACTCGCTGCTGCAGCAGTTGTTCTCCCCCGCACCGATCTACAAGGACCTCGAGCAGGCGACGCTGGCCGATTTGATTTCGTGGATGATCGAATTGCGAGGCGGCGACGATCCGCTGGTCGAGAAAATCCTGCAGGGCAAGGGACCGCGGGACCGGGCGGCCGATTTGGTGATGGGAACCCGACTCGATCAAGTGGCGTTTCGCAAGAAGCTGGCCGATGGAGGAGCCGATGCGATCGCCTCGTGTGACGACCCGATGATCGTGCTGGCCCGAGTCGTCGACGATGAGGCTCGCGCGGTGAGGAAAGAGCGGGACGAAATCGGCGAACTCGAGCGGCAGGCGTATGGCAAGATCGCCGAAGTGCTGTTTGCCGTCAAAGGAACCTCGACCTATCCCGACGCCACGTTCACGCTCCGACTGGCGTTCGGTCCGGTCAAAGGATACGTGGAAGATGGGAAGCCGGTCCCGGCCTGGACGACGATGGGCGGGGCTTTCGAGCATGAGAAGCGCCACGGCGGCAAGGAACCGTGGAAGTTGCCCGCCAGTTGGATTGCCGCCAAACAGACGATGGATGGGGAGACGCCGTTCAATTTCGTCTGTACAGCCGATATTGTCGGTGGCAACTCGGGAAGTCCGGTCATCAACCGGCGGGGGGAACTGGTGGGGCTGATTTTCGACGGCAACATCCAGTCGCTGACGGCCGACTACGTTTATGACGACAAGGTGTCACGTGCCGTGTCGGTGGATGCTCGAGCCATCCGCGAGGCGCTGGCCAACATCTACCACGCCGATCGGATCGTCCGGGAACTGGGGAAATAGGCGGCCAGTTGTCATGATCATCGTATTGCGGCAAGATGCGACGGACGAGCAGATCCGGCATGTGATCGAGCGGATCGAGGAGCTGGGCTTTCAGGCTCATCTCAGCCGCGGCACCTATCGCACCATTGTCGGCGTGATCGGCGACGAGGAGCAGTTGCGGGCCGAGCCGCTGTCCGCGATTCCCGGCGTCGCCAGCGTCATCCCGGTGATGCCTCCGTTCAAGCTGGTCAGCCGCGAAGCCCATCCCCAGGAGACGATTGTCGACGTGGCGGGGGTGCCCGTCGGCGGCGGTTTTCTGGCGATGATCGCCGGTCCGTGCGCGGTGGAGTCTCTTGAGCAGATGAGGCGCATCGCGGCAGGCGTCCGCGAAGCGGGAGCCAACATCTTGCGAGGCGGCGCGTACAAACCCCGCACGAGTCCCTATTCCTTTCAAGGGCTGGGGTTGGAGGGCCTCAAAATCCTACGCGAAGTCGGCGACGAATTCGGTTTGCCGGTCGTGACCGAAGTGACCGATCCTCGGTTGGTGGAAGAGGTGGACCGCTACGCCGACATGTTCCAGATCGGAGCACGCAACATGCAGAATTTCGTGTTGCTTTCCGAGGTCGGCCGGGTCGACAAGCCGGTGTTGCTGAAGCGCGGCATGAGCGCCACGGTGAACGACTGGCTGATGAGCGCCGAGTATATCGCGGCCAAGGGGAACAGCCGAATCGTGCTCTGCGAGCGAGGCGTCAAGGGGTTCGACCCGGCGACTCGCAACTTGTACGACGTGGCGGCGGTGGCTGCGGCCAAGCGGCTGACGCATCTGCCGGTGATCGTCGATCCCAGCCATGCGACGGGGCGGCCCGATCTGATTCCGCCTTGCGCGCTGGCCGGACTGGCGGTGGGGGCCGACGGCGTTCATGTCGAGGTGCACGATCAGCCCGAACTGGCCAAATCGGATGGCGCTCAGGCTTTGCGGCCGCACGAGTACCGGGAGTTGATGGAACAGATGGAAGCTCTGGCTACCCTGTTTCACAAGCAGATTCCGCGTGCTCGAGACGCAAGCGCGAGTTGATACGCGGGCCTCTGCGGCAGCTTTACCGCACTTTCCCTAATTCCCATGGCCGGTTATGCCGATTGTAGGCAACAAGCCGGTCATGCTACCCGGCCCCGGGGGGTGGTGTCTCGTCAAAGCAGTTTGTGGATGCAGCACCAAGGCAGGGAAGAAATCTATGGATAACCCGCGTGTCTCACGGTGGAGACGTCGGATGGGGTGGCCGGCGGCAGGGAAAGTGTGGCTTTGGGCGGCGATGGCGGTCGTTGCGGGCAGTGTTTCCGCGCCGGCTCAAGACGATCCGGCCGAGGGAACTCGCCGAGTTCCCCCCTTGCCGGCCGTTGCCGGGATCGCCCCTCCTCGCATGACGCTTCAGCATCTGACCCCCACAGACCTCGAGGCGCGGATCCAGCGGCTGGGAGGTCGGTCGATCGTCATCGCCGTCGAACCGGACGGTCGCTCGTCACTGATTCAGCTCCGCGAAGGCGACCAATTGCATCCCCTGATGCGAGTCGATCGTGAGAACCGAATCGTCGAGCTACTGGGAAACCCGTCGGAGAGGACTTCCTGGCGCCGAGTGATCGCCGCGCTTGATACTCCGCCGGTCAAGAACAAGACGACCGAGTTGCTCACGCTCGGATATGCCGATCCCGGTCAACTGCGTCACACGATGGAGTTGATTCGAGCGGCCACGGGGGCGACCCCGGTTGCCGGTACGGGGAACGGTCGGCGCGGCAACCATTTGGTGTCCCGGATCTTTGTCCAGGAGCAGCCTGAGCCAACCGGCCAAGCCGGGCAGGGCGATCAGCCGGCCGCGGAACCAGCCGACCAGACAGGGTTGCTCAGCGATGTCCAAATCGAGTTCATTCCCGAACTGGGGTTCATCTTGCTGCATGGTCCCGCCGGTGCCGTGGCGCGCGTGCGCAAGATCATCGACCAGATCGAGGCGCTCAGTCGCGAAACCAAACCGGAGATACGCGTGTTTCCGCTGAAACACGCCAACAGCGAGGCGATGGCCACCCTGCTCGACTCGGTTTACGAAGAAATCTATCAACCGCGTCTGGGAGCTACCAACATCACGGCGTTGGTCAAACCGAATGCGATCCTGGTCGTGGGGCGTGAAGAAGCGGTCGCGACGATGGCGGAATTGGTGAGCAAGTTGGACCAGCCGGTCCAGCCGTCTACGGTGGTGCGCGTGTTTCAACTCAAACATCTCTCGGCCGCCGACGCCCAGAACTATCTGCAGACATTCTACGGCGGGGGAACCGCGACCCAGGGTGGCCAACAGCAACAGGCGGTCGGCTTGGCGCCTCGAGTCAACGTGATTGCCGATGCCCGCAGCAACTCGCTGGTAGTACAGGCAAGTCCTCGCGACTTGCAGGAAGTCGAGGACCTCTTGAAGCGACTGGATGTCGACAAGACGGCGGGCGTGTTGGATCTGCGGGTCTTTCCGCTGAAGAACTCTCTCGCCAACGACTTGGCTCAAGTGCTGCAGAATGCACTGGGGGCTCGAGCCGTCGGACAGACCGGAACCACGAACCAGGGGAACCAGCAGCAAGCGGGCGAACCGGCCAACCGGAGTCTGCAGATCGTGGGGATCGACAGTGCCGGGCACAAGGCGATTCAGTCGGGGATTCTCACCGACGTGGTGATTGCTCCCGACACCAACACGAATTCGCTGGTGGTGCGAGCTTCCGCGCAGAACATGCCGCTGATTGCACGGCTGATCGAGCAGTTGGACGCGATGCCGGCAGCCGAGTCTCAAATCAAGGTGTTCCAGATCGAAAACGGAGACGCCACCACGTTGACCACCATGTTGCAGCAGCTTTTCGGGCTGCAAGTCACCGTCGGTCAGATCGGCGCTTTTTCGCAGACGCTCGGGCGCACGTTCGGTCAGGCGCAGCTCAGCCAACAAGCGGCCGGGGAGTCGTCGCTGATCCCGCTTCGTTTCGGAGTCGATCCGCGAACCAATAGTATTATCGCTACCGGTTCGGCAGCCGACTTGAGCGTGGTGGAGGCCATTCTGCTGCGATTGGACGAGGGGGATTTGAGGCAGCGGCGGACACGAGTGTATCGTCTCAACAACGCACCGGCCCAGTTCGTCGCCGACGCGTTGGCTCAAATTCTGCAGCAAAACACGCAGTTGTTGCGAGAGCAGCAGCAACAACAGTTTTCCTTGATCAGCCAGTTCGAGTACATCGACTCGCAGGTGTTCGTGGTGCCGGAGGCCATCAGCAACTCGCTCATCGTCAGCGCCACGCCCGACCAGTTCGATCAGATCAGCGAAGTGATTGCCGATCTGGACCGCCGGCCGCCGATGGTGATGGTGCAGGCCGTATTGGCTCGTGTTCGTATCGACTCGGCGGAGGAGCTGGGTGTCGAACTGGGCATCCAGGACTCGCTGCTGTTCGACCGCAGCGCCGTCGTCAATGGCGTGATCGTGCCCGGCTTCAATTTTCTGGGACAAGCGCTGGGGAGTGCAGACACGACGGCTTCGCGAGCGACGCGCAACAACGTCGCCGGGCAGGGGTACTCGAGTTTCAATGTGGGTAGAACCAGTGCCGGTTCCGGCTTCGGAGGACTGGTTCTATCGGCCAGCAGTGAATCGGTGAACATCCTGCTGCGGGCTTTGGAAGCCGAGTCGAAACTGCAGATCCTCAGTCGCCCTCAGATCATGACACTCAACAACGTCCCTGCGTCGATCCTGGTCGGTCAACGGGTTCCCCGCGTGGCCGACTTTCAGACGACGACCACCGGTACCGTCAATTCGGTGGTGCTGGACGAAGTGGGGCTTTCCCTGGGCATTATTCCTCGTGTCTCTCCCGACGGGTTGATCACCATGGATATCGAGATACGGGATTCGAAAGTCGGGCCGGTGGAAGAAGGTATTCCCATCGGCGTGCAGGACGGCGTTCCGATCAACTCGCCCATTTTCGATGACATCACCGCCATCACCACGGTGACAGCTCGCTCGGGACAGACGATCGTCTTTTCGGGGCTGATCAACAAGGAGCGATTGAAGTCGTTTCGAGGCGTTCCCGTTCTGTCCCACATTCCCATCGTGGGGCAACTTTTCCGGTTCGACACCGAGACCGAACAGCGAAACGAACTGCTGATTTTCCTCACGCCCCACATTGTCAACAGTGGCGAATACGAGGACATGGCACGGATCAATCAGTTGGAAGCCGAGCGAATGAGTTGGTGTCTGGCGGACGTCATCGAAATGCACGGGGATCCCGGCTTCGGTGCCGCGGACAAGGGAGTCTTCGGGCCGGCGCCGAGCCAGACGCTGGTACCGGACGGCCATCCCGAAGTGGTCGAGCCCCTGGCGCCCGGTCAACGCCCCACTGTGCGTCCGGAGGCGCCGAGGAGCGGGTCTCTGCCGTATCTCGTGCCGCCGGCCGAGCAGCGACCGAACAAGCCGTTCCTCGACATGCCTCGGATTCAACCGCCGCTGCCGCAGGACTTTCCCGATCCGGCCGCTCCGGACGGCCCCTCCACGCGGCGGGCTCCCGTTCCCAATTCCACGATGATTCGGCCGGCACACTACGGGGCGCCTTCGCCTGTCCCGCTGCCGAACGGAGCCGACGGCACGGCGAATGTCGCGCCGACGGCGTACCAGTTCGGAAATGCACGACGACCAGCTTCGCCGCCCGGCCCGGCTCAGCCCGGACAGATGCCGCCACCGGCCGGAGGAGCCTATCGGGGAGAGGCGGCCGGCTATCGGCAGCCGGCAGCCGGTGCGGACTATTGGAGATATGGCCCGAGCGAGGTGCGACGATGACCCGACTCTACCTTCGAGCAGCCGTTTCGCGGTTGGCGAGACGAGCGGCGGTGGCGATGGCGACAGGCTGCGTGCTGGGATTGGCCCTGCTGACGGCCGGTTGCAGCTCGGTCACGCCGAGCACCGAATTAACCAGGTCATGGTTCCGTCCCGAGGCAACCTATGAAGTGCCAGAACAGATGATGGTGGTCTGGACGGATGCCGTTCAGAGCATCCCCGGCCAGCCACCGCGTCGTGGTTGCGGTGCTCGACTCTATTTCTTTGACAAGAAGAGCCGTCCCATACCGGTGAAGGGGACGCTGGTCGTCTATGCGTTCGACGACGCGGCCGCGAGCGATGGGACACAGCCTCAAGCGCGCTACGTCTTCTCGCCCCAGCAATTCACTCGGTCGTTCGCCGAGAGCGAGTTGGGGGCCTCGTACAACATCTGGGTTCCCTGGGACGAGCTGGGGAATCCTCAGAAGAAGCTGACCCTGATGACGGTATACCGGGATGCCTCCGGCAAAATCATCAAGGCCGATCCGGCATTCGTCGTGCTGCCGGGAAAAGTGGAGCTGACGGAACGCCAAAAGCGGGGGTTTTACGAGCCTGACCCGGTGCCCGGAAGTCGGCGGGGAGTGGCGCCGGCCAGCTATGACAGCGGCGAATCGAGACAGCCCAAACGAAAGCTGAAGACCACCACCATCCATGTGCCTCGAGCCTTTTCGGAGCGGATGGCCGCGCTGCCTCCTGCCGAATCGCTCGACTTGGTGACGCGACGCGAGCGATACAAGAATGCCCAGCCGTGGAGTGTCGATCTGTCCCAGCCGCCGACGCGGCCGACCGTGGCCCCACCTTCCTCGTCGTTGGGTTACCGGGGTTACACGGCTGGATCGCCGAGCCAATCCGCGTCGGCGCGAGCTACGGCGTGGAGCCGCCACGATCCACGGTCAGCTCGTTTCGAACGGACTCGATCCCCGGCTCCAACTTCACCAAACGCTCAGCCAGCTCCTTCTGGTGGTCGCTCGCCACAGAGCCCACCAGTACCGCAGTGGAACCTTCCAAGCGGAGCTGGACTCCGGCGGCCCGTTCCCGCAGTGCCCGCTGCAGCATCCGGTCGATCCGATTCAGCACTCGGGAACGCAGCTTTCGCACCTGGGCAGCATTGGCCGGGTCCTGCAGCGGGTGAGTGAAACCGATGACGACATGAGTGCGAACTTGCCGGTTCCCTTGTTGCTGTTGCTGCTGCTGACCCAGTCCGCCGGCGCCGAACATGTTACGGCCGCGGCCCCCCCCGAATGCCCCCAAGGCTCCCAGTCCTAAGAGCTGATTGCCGATGCCGCCTCGACCGAATGACTGTCCCAGTCCGCCGGCTCCTCCGCCGAACACGCCCTGAGCGGCCGTCATGCCGGCGGTGGTCTGCCCGAGTCCCTGGCTTCCCTGGGTAAAGCGATTCTGGTTGCTCTGAAAACGCTGGCTCAAGGAGAGCGACGAGCCGCCTTGGGCGGCTGCGGATCCGCTGGTCGACGAGCCGAGCCGCGAGCCTTGAGTACCAGAGCCCAGTGCGCCCCCCGCCGTGATTCCCTGTTGCTGAGCCTGGACCCAGCCGCATGTCAGCAGGGCTACGAAAATGGCTCGAACGATCGTCGTCAGAATGTCGCGTGCCATGGGGCCTATCTCCGCTTGGTTACTCGCCTACGATTGGATCGAAGCCGAAAACAAGACCTGGGGCCGCAGGGATTACCAGGCAAGATGGATGGTGAAGCGGCCAGACCTGTCACGGCCTTTAAACCATCGTCGCACCCAAAAGGACCGCTCAATCGACCGATTGGATTGTAACTCTTTTTTCGATCCCCGGCCAGCGATCGTAGCGAGTGGGGGAATCTTGCCGGTTGTTCCGGACGATGCCGAGGATACTCTGAGCTCGATTTTTGTAAGCGCCCATTTTGACCGTGTCGGGGTGCCGAGTTACCTTGGCGAGTGTTTGCTGATTTGTGCGGTTGCGGCAAGCGAGCGGTCCGGTACGGATTGGCCGGCAAATTCCCGTAGGTCAGGCTTTCCAGCCTGACCAGGTTGGGCCCAGAGCTTTCCAGCCTGACTACGCTACGGCATCCATCTGCCTATCGAAAAACGCGCGACTTCTTGGCAGGCGTGGCTGTGCCGGCTCGGTAACCGCACGTTGGACGAGCCGGTCGGGGTTGGGGCGTCCGGTTGTCGGCGCGGGCAAGCCCCCAACACGACGGTTGCCAACGACCCGCCGTTACCGGTTCCAACTAGTGCATCACAGTAGCATCGACCGGGCTCGGTGCCGACGTAGATCCAGATGCGGGACGCCCGGCTTCCTTTGCCTTCACCGGGAGTCAGCAGCGTTACCGTCGTATCGTCGGTGTAGACGATCGACCCGCCCAATACCTGCTCGATCATCCGATCCACCAGCGGAATCATCAGATCGGTCGCCGTGGCCGCCATCCGGCACAACGTCGAGCGGCTGGGGGTCCAGCCCAGCGCCGCGAGGGTCACCGGCCGTGTGTGACACTGTAGTGGCAGAATGTTTCAGGCTGCCCGTGAGTACCGCTTGCGTCTCTTGGCCGAACGCAGATCGATGCCGCCGAGCAACAGCGTCGGATCGACCGAATCGATCCCGATGCCGTGTTGCGAGTCGGGAGCCGAAGGGAGTTCGAACGTGCCGCCTTCGAGTTACTTGTAGAACAGAGCCAGGCCGTCCCGGTCCCACCACAGCAGCTTCACTCGGTCGCGTCGTCGGTTGAGGAACACGAACAAGTGTCCTTCCAGAGGATCTTTTTGGAGCACCTGCACGGCCAGGGCGTGGAGTCCGTCGAAGCTCTTGCGCATGTCGGTCGGCTCGGTGCAGAGGTAGATCCTGGTATGGGTGGGGATGTTCAGCATGACCGCTCCTCCGTGGCGAGGGCATGGCCGGTGCCGATGGCGGCCTCGAGGGCCTGGATCTCCGTCGGCGGGACATGGATGCGGACTCCGCTGGGGAGTTCTACTTCGATGCGAAGAGCGCCGGCCACCTTGAGGCGAACGAAGGGTGCTTCCGCCGACCCGTTCGCCGGCGCGCGCGTGTCGGCGGGCGCCTGCGCCGGCAGCCTGCCGCCGCTCGGCGAGCGGCGGCGTACTGGGCCACTTCTACCGAGTCGTTTTCGCCAGTGGTAGACGGACGCGGTGGAAACGCCGTGCCGGGCGGCGAACTCGGCGACGCTTTGGCCGCTCCGTTCGAGCCGAGTCAGTAGGGTGCGCCACCGTCGTTCGGTTTCGTGGGGGTTGCGTTTTCGGGCCATGATGAAGACCTCCTTGGCTGACAAGGAAAGAAACGAACATTTCCAGCCAAGGTAACCCGGCACCCCGACACGGTTAAAATGGGCGCTTACTTTGAGGCAGAACGGGCTCAGGAGTCCCAGATTAGGTGACACGGGTATCCCGCCGCTTTGGCAGCCCTCTTGAGATCCCGCCCTTCTTCCTACATCCTCAAAATCCCGCCCCCGCCCGGGTGCGTGCCCGATCGAGATGCGCCGGTAATTCGTTCCCTCGGGCGTGCGCATAAGAAAACGGGCGGGCCGCGGTTGCCTCCGCGATGTGCCCGCCCGCCACATCAAAAACCATGTCCAAAATGTCATCGATCTCCGAACGAGTCAAGGCCCATTCCCGAAGAATCGAGTCCGGGCAGCGTGCGCCCTACGCCCAAGCCTGCCCTCGTTGTGGCCACAGCGACCGCAGCGGCTCGAATTTCTCCCGTCACGACTGCCGGAATCAATCACAGACCCCCACCTTTTGTGTCGCGTCACTGAGATCGCCACCTGCTGGGTGTTAGGGTGTTACGACAACGCGGCAGGTGGGTGTCTGTGACTGCGGCCCGACGGAACGCTTCGCCCTTCCTCCGCCCGCCGCGGGGCTTGTCCCCGCGGAGGCGACGACGGACGGCTACCAAGCACTCGAAAACTCGGCTTTTCTCATGTCGCAGGCTCGGTGCCTG